>NC_021985.1:6062881-6378602 GCF_000444875.1 Streptomyces collinus Tu 365
GAAGGACCTGATCAAACGGGTGATCGGGGTCGGCGGCGACCACGTCAAGTGCTGTGACGCGCAGGGCCGGGTCACCGTCAACGGCGTCCCCCTCACCGAGGGCCCCTACCTGTATCCGGGCAGCGCCCCGTCCGCCACGCCCTTCGACATCACCGTGCCCAAGGGGCGCCTGTGGGTGATGGGCGACCACCGGGACAACTCCGCCGACTCCCGCGCCCACCAGAACACGCCGTACGGCGGCACGGTCTCCGAGAACTCGGTGGTCGGGCGCGCCATGGTGATCGGCTGGCCCGTCGGCCACTGGACGCGCCTCGACGAACCTAAAACCTTCGCAAGCGTGGTGAACTCCGTGTCGGGGTCGACCGCGGCCCCTGTGCTGTCGCATAGGGTTGCCTCCGACGATCCGAACGCAATGACCCGGCTCCCGACCCCTGCGGAACTCCCGCTCGTTATGGGAGTGGTGGGCCTGCACCGTGGATGGGGCAGGCGGCGGCACAGAGTAAGGAGTTGGCGTGGGGGATGTGGCGGTTGGCGCACGGTCGGGACACGACGGCGAGGAGCACCGCGGGCACCCCGTGGAGGCGAACGTCCCCGGTCCGGACGGCGCCCTGACCTCCGGGAACTCGGAGTTCTCGGCGACGGGAGACGACACGCCGGAGGGACGGCGCCCCGAAGCCGGGAGCGACGGTACGGACGCGGGCGCGCGCCCGCCGAAGAAGCCGCGCTCGTTCTGGAAGGAACTGCCGATCCTCATCGGCATCGCGCTGGTCCTCGCCCTGCTGATCAAGACGTTCCTGGTCCAGGCGTTCTCGATCCCGTCGGACTCGATGCAGAACACCCTCCAGCAGGGTGACCGTGTCCTGGTCGACAAGCTCACCCCGTGGTTCGGCTCCAAGCCCGAGCGCGGTGAGGTCGTCGTCTTCCACGACCCGGACGACTGGCTGGCCGGCGAGCCGACGCCCAATCCGAACCCGGTGCAGAAGGTACTCAGCTGGATCGGCCTGATGCCGTCCGCCGAGGAGAAGGACCTGATCAAGCGGGTGATCGGCGTCGGCGGTGACACCGTCGAGTGCAAGGGCACCGGTCCGCTGACGGTCAACGGCAAGGCGCTGAACGAGCCGTACGTCTACCCGGGCAACACCCCCTGCAGCCAGGACGACCAGGGCGGCCAGTTCAAGGTCAAGGTCCCCAAGGGCTACATCTGGGTGATGGGCGACCACCGCCAGAACTCCCGCGACTCGCGCTACAACCAGTCCGACAAGCACCACGGCATGGTCCCCGTCGACAAGGTCGTCGGCCGCGCCATCGTCAAGGCCTGGCCGATCAACCGCTGGGGCACCCTGCCCGTCCCGGACACCTTCGACCAGCCCGGCCTGAACCAGCAGTCCTCCGCCGCGGCCTCCCTCTCGGTGGCCCCCGGGGGTGTCGCCGTGGCTGCGGTGCTGCCGGTGGTGCTGTGGCGGCGCAGGCGGACCGAGCCGGTGGCGGCCGGGAAGCGCTGAACACGCCGGTCGTGAAGGTGCCGGTCCGGAATGTGCGGGCGGCGAAAGAGGGGCTGCCCCTGCTCGGTACCGCCGGGTAGGGTGCGGGTCCATGGGTGGCGAGAGCACGACGCGTACGGCCCCGCGCAGCGGGAGCACAGGCACGGCACAGGCCGGTGGCAGCCGGCTCGGGCATCGGCTGTCCGGGCTGGCCGTGGCGCTGGGCCTGGTGATGTTCCTCGGCGGATTCGTCTGGGGAGCCCTGATCTACCGGCCGTACACCGTGCCCACCAGTTCGATGACCCCGACGATCGACATCGGCGACCGGGTGCTGGCCGAGAAGGTCGACGGCGGCGACGTCAAGCGCGGTGACGTCGTCGTCTTCCGCGACAAGGACTGGGTCGCCAACGCCAAGGTGGTCAAGCGGGTCGTCGCGGTCGGCGGCGACACCGTCTCCTGCTGCACCGAAGGCAAGCTCACCGTCAACGGCAAGCAGATCGACGAGCCGTACCTGCCCGAGGGCAGTCTGGCCGAGATCAAGGACTTCCCGACGGTGACCGTCCCCGAGGGCCGTCTCTTCCTGCTCGGCGACGAGCGCCAGGGCTCCCTGGACTCCACCGCCCACCTCACCGACGCGGCCCGGGGCACGGTGGCCCGCGATGCCGTCTCCGCCCGCGTCGACGCCGTCGTCTGGCCCATGAAGGGCATGCTCAAGCGGCCCACCGGCTTCGAGGCGCTGGGCGCCCTCTCCCAGCCGGGCCCGCTGCGGGCCATCGGACTGCTGATCGTCGCCGGTGCCGTCCTGGTCCTCGGCGGCGGCGCCTACGGCCCGGTCGCCAAGCGGCTGGGCCGCTCCCGCGCCCGTGGCTGACTCCACCGGGCCCACGCCGGCCGGTGAGGACACCTGCCGGGGCGGTCTGCGCAGGGTCGCCCGGGTGGTCCTGCTCGACCCCCGCGACCGCATCCTCCTGCTGCACGGCCACGAGCCGGACGACCCGGCCGACGACTGGTGGTTCACCCCCGGCGGCGGAGTGGAGGGCGACGAGACGCGCGAAGAGGCCGCTCTCAGGGAACTCGCCGAGGAGACCGGTGTCACCGACGTCCGGCTCGGCCCCGTGCTGTGGCGCCGGCGGTGCTCCTTCCCGTTCGCCGGCCGCCGCTGGGACCAGGACGAGTGGTACTACCTGGCCCGCACCACCCAGACGGCCACCGCGGCGCTGGGCCTGACCGAGCTGGAGCGGCGCAGTGTCGCCGGAGCGCGCTGGTGGACGTGTCAGGAACTGACCCGGTCACATGAGACGGTGTATCCGACCAGACTCGCCGGGCTGCTGCGCACGCTGCTCGACGAAGGTCCCCCGGCCAGACCCGTGACCCTCGACACGGAAATCGTCTGAGGGTCCGTCGGACTGGCGCACAATGGTGGGATCGCACGGCTGAAGGGGAACATGCCATGAGCGCCGAGGACCTCGAGAAGTACGAGACCGAGATGGAGCTGAAGCTCTACCGGGAGTACCGAGATGTCGTCGGTCTGTTCAAATACGTGATCGAGACAGAGCGGCGTTTCTATCTCACCAACGACTACGAGATGCAGGTGCACTCGGTACAGGGCGAGGTGTTCTTCGAGGTCTCCATGGCCGACGCCTGGGTCTGGGACATGTACCGGCCGGCCCGCTTCGTGAAGCAGGTCCGCGTCCTGACCTTCAAGGACGTGAACATCGAGGAGCTCAACAAGAGCGACCTCGAACTTCCGGGCGGCTGACACGCCCGCGGAATCCTCATTTCGGGTGACGAGGTTTTCCACAACCGCCGGGTAGCACACCAAGATCCACTTCTGTGCCCGTGATGCGTGACGGTTGGCGCCGGAGGTGGTGCCGACATGAGCAGGGCACGCAGGGGACTCGGCAGGTACGGCGAGGATCTGGCCGCGCGGCGGCTGACCGAGGCCGGTATGACGATCGTGGAGCGCAACTGGCGCTGCGGACGGTCCGGCGAAATCGACATCGTGGCCCGGGACGGGACCACGCTTGTCGTCTGCGAGGTGAAGACCCGCAGGTCAGGATCGTTCCAGCACCCAATGGCCGCGGTGACGCCCGCGAAGGCGCGACGGCTGAGGGACCTCGCCGAACGCTGGATCCAGAGCCACGGCGGAGCCCCGCCGGGAGGCGTCCGCATCGACCTGGTCGGCGTCCTCCTGCCCCGCCGGGGCGCCGCGACCGTCGAGCACGCGCGGGGGGTGTCCTGACATGGGATTCGCCCGTACGTGCTCGGTGGCCCTGGTGGGCGTCGAGGGAGTGGTCGTCGAGGTCCAGGCCGACCTGGAACCCGGCGTGGCGGCCTTCACCCTGGTGGGCCTGCCCGACAAGAGCCTGACGGAGAGCCGCGACCGGGTCCGCGCCGCGGTGGTGAACTCGGGCGGCGAGTGGCCGCAGAAGAAGCTCACCGTAGGCCTCAGCCCGGCCTCCGTGCCGAAGGCCGGCTCCGGGTTCGACCTGGCCGTCGCCTGCGCGGTGCTCGGCGCCGCCGAACGTATCGACCCCAGGATCCTCGCCGACCTCGTCATGATCGGGGAACTGGGCCTCGACGGCCGGGTGCGGCCGGTGCGCGGCATCCTGCCCGCCGTCCTCGCGGCCGCCGAAGCGGGCTACGAGCAGGTGGTCGTCCCCGAGTGCGCCGCCGCCGAGGCGTCCCTGGTCCCCGGCGTGTCCGTGCTCGGCATCCGCAGCCTGCGCCAGCTGATCGCCGTCCTCACCGACGCACCCGTGCCCGAGGAGGAGCCCGACGACCAGGGACGCCCCGACCCCCTGCTGGCCGGCCTGCGGGTGCCGGGCACGGGAGCGGCCACCGGCATGCACAGCACCGGCGCCGCGCACTACGACCAGGGCCAGGACCTGGCCGACGTCGTGGGCCAGACCTCGGCGCGCACGGCCGTGGAGGTGGCCGCGGCCGGCGGGCACCACCTGTTCCTCGAAGGGCCGCCGGGCGCGGGCAAGACCATGCTCGCCGAGCGGCTGCCGGCCGTGCTGCCCCGGCTCACCCGCGAGGAGTCGCTGGAGGTCACGGCGGTGCACTCGGTGGCCGGGCTGCTGCCCCCGGGCAAGCCGCTCGTCGACGCCGCGCCCTACTGCGCCCCGCACCACTCGGCCACGATGCAGTCGCTCGTCGGCGGCGGCCCGGGCGTCGCCCGCCCCGGCGCCGTCTCCCTCGCCCACCGGGGCGTGCTCTTCCTCGACGAGGCGCCCGAGTTCCACGGCCAGACGCTGGACGCCCTGCGGCAGCCCCTGGAGTCCGGGCACGTGGTGATCGCGCGCAGCGCGGGCGTGGTCCGGTTCCCCGCCCGGTTCCTGATGGTCCTGGCGGCCAACCCCTGCCCCTGTGGACGCTTCTCGCAGCGGGACGCCCTGTGCGACTGCCCGCCGTCGGCGATCCGCCGCTACCAGGCCAGGCTCTCCGGCCCCCTGCTGGACCGGGTCGACCTGCGGGTCGAGGTCGACCCGGTCACCCGCGCCCAGCTCACCGACCCCGGTGCCCGGGGCGAGTCCACCGCCGCCGTGGCCGGGCGGGTCCGGGCGGCCCGGGAGCGGGCGGCCGCCCGGCTCGCCGGGACCCCGTGGCGCACCAACGGCGAGGTACCCGGACGGGAGCTGCGCGGCCGCTTCCATGCCGCCGCCGGAGCGATGGACGAGGCCGAGCGCAATCTCGAACGCGGTGTGCTCACGGTCCGCGGGATCGACCGGGTGCTGCGCGTCGCCTGGACGGTGGCGGACCTCGTCGGCCACGATCGGCCGGACGCCGGCGACGTCGGTCTCGCCCTGCAACTGCGCACCGGGGTGCCACGGGGCGTGCCCATGGCCATCGGGGCCCTGACATGACCGGGGGCCTGCCAGGGCGGGGGCACCGGTACGACGGGGCACCCGACACGGCGGAGGTACCGGCATGAGCGCGGGCGACCGGGAGCGGAAGCCGGAGCGGGAGCTGCTGGACCGGGTCTTCCTCACCCGGGTCGTCGAGCCGGGCGACGAGGTCGCGGGCCGGTGGCTGCGGAGGTACGGGCCGCGGGAGACGGCGCGGCGGCTGCGGGACGGCGGGGAGCCGCTGCCGGGGGTGAGCGCGACGCGGTGGGGCGGCCTGGTGGCCCGGGCGCGGCGGGCCGATCCGGAACGGGACCTCGACCAGGCGCACCGGGCCGGCGTGCGGTTCGTGGGCCCGGGGGACATGGAATGGCCCGGCCAGCTCGACGACCTCGGCGACGCGCGGCCCCTGGGGCTGTGGGTCCGGGGGCGGCCCGGGCTGCGGATGTGGGCCCTGAGATCCGTCGCCGTGGTCGGGGCCCGCGCCTGCACCGAGTACGGCACCCATGTCGCCGGGACGCTCGCCGCGGAGCTCGCCGAGCGAGGTTGGGTCGTCGTCTCGGGCGGTGCCTACGGGATCGACGGGGCCGCCCACCGCGGCGCCCTCGCCGCCGGCGGAGCCACCGTCGCCGTACTGGCCTGCGGTGTCGACCGCCCCTATCCGCGCGGCCACACCGCCCTGATCGGCCGGATCGCCGAACAGGGTCTGGTGGTCGGTGAGTTGCCGCCGGGCGAGCATCCGACACCGAGCCGCTTCGTCCTGCGCAACCGGGTGATCGCGGCCCTGACCAGGGGAACCGTCGTCGTGGAGGCCGCCTGCCGCAGCGGCTCGCTGGTCACCGCCCGGGCGGCGGCGCGTCTGGGCAGGCTCACCATGGGCGTGCCCGGACCCGTCACCAGCGGGCTCTCCGCCGGCGTGCACGACATGCTGCGCGGCGAGGCGGTCCTGGTCACCGACGCGGCCGAGGTGGTCGAAGTCGTGGGCGACATGGGTGAGCTGGCTCCGCCCCGGCGGGGGCCGGTCCTCCCGCGTGACCTGCTGGAGCCGGCCGCCCGCGCCGTGCTGGCCGCCCTGCCGGGGGATCGCGTGGCCCCCGTGGGTGAGATCGCGTGCGACGCGGGCACCACGCCGGACGACGCGATCGCGAGACTGTACGAACTCCGAGCACTTGGCTACGTCGAACGACACGGCGACGGCTGGAAGTTGACACGCCAGGCGATGATCTCCGCCCGGACCGGCCGGGAGGGATGTTGACCGAGCGTGTTCGGCCGTCCGGGGGAACCCCCTACATCCTTGGGAATTCCCGGAGTTGGCACCCGCGTCCGATCACGCAGAGCGAGCCGCGCGGTGCGGCGGCAGACCCGGTGGGGGAGGTGCGCGCAGGGGTGGTGCCTCGCTGTTCGCACACCGCGACTCCTCAGTCACGCTACGCTCACGAAGTCCGGGCGCAGAACGCGCCATCTCCACATCAGGCCGACAGCTCACCCAGGTGCCCCACATCGGTGCACGACCCCCAGGGCACCGCACCCACCCCACCACATCCCACCTCAGGTCACTTCCCCCGCTCCACGGCAGAACACGGCACTTCACGGCAGAACGGCACAAGGCGACGAATGCCCCAGCACACCTCCGGGTCAGACCGGGCGGCGATCCCCCCAGCCGCCCGCGACGGTGGCAGCGTGCGGCCGCCCGCTCCCTCGACGCTCGACGAGCTGTGGCGGTCGTACAAGGCGACGGGGGACGACCGGCTGCGGGAGCAGCTGATCCTGCACTACTCACCCCTCGTCAAATACGTGGCGGGCCGGGTCAGCGTGGGTCTGCCGCCCAATGTGGAGCAGGCCGACTTCGTCTCCTCGGGCGTGTTCGGGCTGATCGACGCGATCGAGAAGTTCGACGTCGACCGGGAGATCAAGTTCGAGACCTACGCGATCACCCGGATCCGGGGCGCGATGATCGACGAACTGCGGGCGCTGGACTGGATCCCCCGGTCCGTCCGGCAGAAGGCGCGCAACGTCGAACGGGCGTACGCGACGCTGGAGGCGCGGCTCAGACGTACCCCCACGGAAGGGGAGGTCGCCGCCGAGCTGGGCATGGAGGTGGACGACCTCCACGCCGTGTTCAGCCAGTTGTCGCTGGCCAACGTCGTCGCCCTGGAGGAGTTGCTGCACGTCGGCGGTGAGGACGGGGACGGGCTCAGCTTCATGGACACGTTGGAGGACACCGCCGCCGACAACCCGGTGGAGGTGGCCGAGGACCGGGAGCTGAGACGGTTCCTGGCCCGGGCGATCAACACCCTGCCCGACCGTGAGAAGACCGTGGTCACGCTGTACTACTACGAGGGACTGACCCTCGCGGAGATCGGGAACGTGCTCGGGGTCACCGAGAGCCGGGTCAGTCAGATCCACACCAAGTCGGTGCTCCAGCTGCGGGCCAAGCTGGCGGCCTTCGGGCGCTGACTCCTCCCTTCCGCGGTGGCGGGTCCGTAAAGTGGTTGACGTGCCAAGGATTCGAGCGGCCTCCGTGGCCGAGCACCGGTCGATGCAGCGAGCCGCCCTGCTGGACGCGGCTCGGTCCCTGCTGTCCGAGGGCGGGACGGAGGCGCTGACCTTCCCCGCCCTGGCCGAGCGCACCGGACTGGCGCGCTCGTCCGTGTACGAGTACTTCCGCTCGCGCGCCGCCGTCGTCGAGGAGCTGTGCGAGGTCGACTTCCCGGTGTGGGCGGCCGAGGTCGCGGCGGCCATGGAGCGTGCGGCGACGGCCGAGGACAAGGTCGAGGCGTACGTACGGCAGCAGCTCACCCTGGTCGGCGACCGGCGGCACCGCGCCGTCGTGGCGATCTCGGCGAGCGAGCTGGACGCGGGGGCGCGCGAGAAGATCCGGGCGGCGCACGGGGAACTGGTCGCGATGGTCGTGGAGGCCCTCCGCGAGATGGGCCACGAGCAGCCCCGGCTCGCCGCGATGCTCCTCCAGGGCGTCGTGGACGCGGCCGTCCGCCGCATCGAACTGCTCGCCCCGGAGGACCCCTCCACGGTGACGGACGCGGCGGTGAACATGGCCCTGCGCGGGGTCCGGGGCTGACCCCACCGACCCCGCCCGGGCCGCTGACGCCACCTGCCCTGCCCGGGGCGCCGACGCTGACGCCATCTGCCCCGTCGGCTCCGGCGAGCTCCCGCCGCTGACGCCGTCGGCCTCTCCGGGCATCCGCCGCTGACACCACCGCCCCCGCCGGGCAGCCCGCCGTCGACCCCACCGAGGCCCCCGCCGCTGACGCCGTCGGCCCCGCCGCTGACACCACCGCCCCCCTCACCGGCCACCCCGCGGCCCCCCACCGGCCACCCTGCCCCGCATCCCCGCCACCCCGCCCCGCCGCCCGCTGCCTCGTTCACCTGCCCGTGCCCGGCCGCACGCGGCGGCCGTCACTCCGGCAGGGGCACGCCCAGGACCGGCAGCAGGCGGGACGGGTCGTTGCGCAGCAGCCAGGGTGGGAGCAGGGACAGGGGGTTCAGGTAGGTCTCGCCGCGCAGCAGGCCCCAGTGGACGCAGGTCGTGGGGCAGTGCGGTGCCGGTGTCTCGACCGTGCCGACCACCTCGCCCGCCCGCACCTCGTCCCCCTTGCGCACCGACGCGCGTACCGGCTCGTAGGTGGTCCGGAGGTCCGTGCCCGTCAGCTCCACCGACACCACACCGCGCCCGGCCACCCGGCCCGCGAAGGACACCCGGCCGGCGGCGACCGCCCGTACCGGGGCACCGGGCGCCGCGCCCAGGTCGACACCCCGGTGCCCGGGCCCGTACACCGTCGCCGGCGGCTCCCAGCCACGCAGCAGCACCGGCCGCACCCCCACCGGCCAGGCGCGTCCGATGGCCGGAACGCCGTCACCGGCCGGCGGCGCGGGTGCCGGCGCCGGCACGTCCGCCCGGGCCGGGGGAGCCGGCACGGACACCGCGCAGACCAGCGGCAGACCCGCCCACAGAGCCACGTATCGCATCACCCGTCGCATACGAGAACCCTCCACCGGGCGAACCGGTCATGGCCGGGATCTGTGGAGAACCCACCGCTTGTGGACAGCGGCGTCACCCGCCGCTCCGCCGGTCCCGTACACTTCTTCTGGCGATCCGGGTCACCGGGTCGACTTCGCACGCCCCGGTACGGCATCCGGAAACGGTTCGTACCAAGCGCCCCTCGGTCCCTAGCGGCACGGCGCATCGCGGGCGTCAGGCGCGGCCGCCGTCCGGCGGGCGCGGCACAACCGAGAAATTCAAGGAGATACGGCCATGGCCGTCGTCACGATGCGGGAGCTGCTGGAGAGCGGCGTCCACTTCGGTCACCAGACCCGTCGCTGGAACCCGAAGATGAAGCGCTTCATCTTCACCGAGCGCAACGGCATCTACATCATCGACCTGCTCCAGTCGCTGTCGTACATCGACCGCGCCTACGAGTTCGTCAAGGAGACCGTCGCCCACGGCGGCACGGTCATGTTCGTCGGCACGAAGAAGCAGGCGCAGGAGGCCATCGCCGAGCAGGCCACCCGCGTCGGCATGCCCTACGTCAACCAGCGCTGGCTGGGCGGCATGCTCACCAACTTCTCCACCGTCTACAAGCGTCTGCAGCGCCTCAAGGAGCTCGAGCAGATCGACTTCGAGGACGTCGCCGCGTCGGGTCTGACCAAGAAGGAGCTTCTCGTGCTCTCGCGCGAGAAGGCCAAGCTGGAGAAGACCCTCGGTGGTATCCGCGAGATGCAGAAGGTGCCCAGCGCCGTCTGGATCGTGGACACCAAGAAGGAGCACATCGCGGTCGGTGAGGCCCGGAAGCTCAACATCCCGGTCGTCGCGATCCTCGACACCAACTGCGACCCCGACGAGGTCGACTACAAGATCCCGGGCAACGACGACGCGATCCGCTCCGTCACCCTGCTCACCCGCGTGATCGCCGACGCCGTCGCCGAGGGCCTCATCTCCCGCTCGCGCGTCGCCACCGGTGACAAGGGCGAGAAGGCCGCCGGCGAGCCGCTCGCCGAGTGGGAGCGCGACCTCCTCGAGGGCGAGAAGAAGGCCGACGAGGCTGCTCCGGCCGCCGAGGCCGCCCCCGCCGAGGCCGAGAAGCCGGCCGAGGCTCCCGCCGCCGAGGCCCCCGCCACCGAGGCCCCCGCCGCCGAGGCCGCCCCGGCCGCCGAGGGCGAGCAGGCCTGACGTCAGCGTTGACGGCGGGGGCGGCACCAGCAGCGCCCCCGGCGCGGTGAAGTCCGCCCCCGCCGTTCACCCGCAGGTCGGCACGCCGTCCGTTGTCCGCGATCACATGTGGACCGGAGCGTGCCGCTCTCCGATCTCCCAAGACTTCGAGAAAGACTCACAGACTCATGGCGAACTACACCGCCGCCGACGTCAAGAAGCTCCGTGAGCTCACCGGCGCCGGCATGATGGACTGCAAGAAGGCGCTGGACGAGGCCGAGGGCAACGTCGACAAGGCCGTCGAGGCGCTGCGCATCAAGGGCCAGAAGGGCGTCGCCAAGCGCGAGGGCCGCTCCGCCGAGAACGGCGCCGTGGTCTCCATCATCGCCGACGACAACTCCTCCGGCGTCCTCGTCGAGCTGAAGTGCGAGACGGACTTCGTCGCCAAGGGTGACAAGTTCCAGGCCGTGGCCAAGGCCATCGCCGAGCACGTCGCCAAGACGAACCCGGCCGACCTGCAGGCCCTGCTCGCCTCCGAGATCGAGGCCGGCAAGACCGTCCAGGCGTTCGTGGACGAGGCCAACGCCAACCTCGGCGAGAAGATCGTCCTGGACCGCTTCGCGCAGTTCACCGACGGCTACGTCACCGCCTACATGCACCGCACCATGCCCGACCTGCCCCCGCAGATCGGTGTCTTGGTCGAGCTCGACAAGCCGAACGCCGAGATCGCCAAGGGCGTCGCCCAGCACATCGCGGCCTTCGCGCCGAAGTACCTCGCCAAGGACGACGTCCCGGCCGAGGTCGTCGAGTCCGAGCGCCGCATCGCCGAGGAGACCACCCGCGCCGAGGGCAAGCCCGAGGCCGCGATCGCCAAGATCGTCGAGGGTCGTCTCAACGGCTTCTTCAAGGACGCCACGCTGCTCGGCCAGCCGTACGCGCTCGACAACAAGAAGTCGGTCCAGAAGGTGCTGGACGAGGCCGGTGTCACCCTGAAGCGCTTCACGCGCATCAAGGTCGGCATCTGAGTCCGTACCGCGATCGACGCTCGACCCCTATAGGGTCGACAGCAGTCGTCCGGGCACACCGCCACACCCAGGCATGTGGCGGACGGCAGCAGATCTGACGAGGAGGCCATTGCCGCGCATGGGAGCGAAAAGCGAACCCATCGGCAATGGCCTTCTTCGTATGTGCAACACGTGAAAGAGGCGGGATCTCCATGACCACCAAGGCCCAGAAGAGCGACGACGGCAAAGTACGCGGCCGGTTTCTGCTGAAGCTGTCCGGAGAGGCCTTCTCCGGAGGCGGGGGCCTGGGCGTGGACCCGGACGTGGTGCACAAGATCGCCCGTGAGATCGGGTCCGTCGTCCGCGACGGCGCCGAGATCGCGGTCGTCATCGGCGGCGGCAACTTCTTCCGCGGCGCCGAACTCCAGCAGCGCGGCATGGACCGGGCGCGCTCCGACTACATGGGCATGCTCGGCACCGTGATGAACTGCCTCGCCCTCCAGGACTTCCTGGAGAAGGAGGGCATCGACAGCCGGGTGCAGACCGCCATCACCATGGGCCAGGTCGCCGAGCCGTACATCCCGCTGCGCGCCGTGCGCCACCTGGAGAAGGGCCGCGTGGTCATCTTCGGCGCCGGTATGGGCATGCCCTACTTCTCCACCGACACCACCGCCGCCCAGCGTGCCCTGGAGATCGACGCCGAGGCGCTGCTCATGGGCAAGAACGGTGTGGACGGGGTCTACGACTCCGACCCCAAGACCAACCCCGACGCCGTCAAGTTCGACGCCCTCGGCTACGGCGAGGTCATCACCCGCGAGCTCAAGGTCGCCGACGCCACCGCGATCACCCTCTGCCGGGACAACAAGCTGCCGATCCTCGTGTTCGAGCTCCTGGCGGAGGGCAATATCGCGCGGGCCGTCAAGGGTGAGAAGATCGGCACGCTGGTGGGTGACCCCGGCAGCCGGGACTGACCGGCACGCCCCGTCGCCCGGGGCACGCCACCTGTCCGGGGGACGGACGGGACGCACCCTGGCCGGGGGATGGACAATGTCCTGCCGGTCGGGAACCGTGCAGGAAGAAGACGCGACGCAGCCGGCCGCCGCCCCTACGAGGAACCGCAGCCGGGCCTTACTCAAGACACGCAGGAGCAAGTGGTGATCGAAGAGACCCTCCTCGAGGCCGAGGAGAAGATGGAGAAGGCCGTCGTGGTCGCCAAGGAGGACTTCGCCGCGATCCGCACCGGCCGTGCGCACCCGGCGATGTTCAACAAGATCGTTGCCGACTACTACGGCGCCCTGACGCCGATCAACCAGCTGGCCTCGTTCTCCGTGCCGGAGCCGCGGATGGCCGTCGTGACGCCGTTCGACAAGAGCGCGCTGCGCAACATCGAGCAGGCGATCCGCGACTCCGACCTGGGCGTCAACCCCAGCAACGACGGCAACATCATCCGTGTGGTGTTCCCCGAGCTGACCGAGGAGCGCCGCCGCGACTACATCAAGGTCGCCAAGGGCAAGGCGGAGGACTCCCGGGTGTCGATCCGTTCCGTGCGCCGCAAGGCCAAGGACGCCATCGACAAGCTGATCAAGGACGGCGAGGTCGGCGAGGACGAGGGCCGCCGCGCTGAGAAGGAGCTCGACGACACCACGGCGAAGTACGTCGCCCAGGTGGACGAGCTCCTGAAGCACAAGGAAGCGGAGCTGCTCGAAGTCTGATGAGCGACTCTTCCTGGGGGGCACCGCCGGCGGCGGGGCAGGCCGGGTACTGGGGGCCCACCGCGGGTGGGCCTGTCCAGGGGGCTGCCACGGCGGGTCCCGCGTACGATGCGCCTCAGGCGCAGCAGACTCGCCCCATGCCCATCGTGCCCGACGACCCCGCCCACGGCGGGGCCCAGGACGACGACCGGGGGGCCGCTCGGCTGAGCGGCCCCTTGTTCCGGGACGAGCCGCAGGGCTTCACCCACGGTCAGACCGGCCCGACGCACGACCCGGCGCCGTACTCCACGCAGAGTGCGACGCCGTACCCCGCACAGAGTGCGACGCCGTACCCCTCGCAGAGTCCGACGCACAGTCCGACGCAGAATCCGGAGCCCATGTCCCACGCCCCGCAGCCGGCCCCCGCGCCGCAGAAGAAGAGCGCGGGCCGTGACCTGAGCGCGGCCATAGGGGTCGGCGTGGGCCTCGGTGTGCTGATCATCGCCTCCCTGTTCATCGTCAAGGCCGTGTTCGTCGGAGTCGTCGCGGTCGCCGTGGTGGTGGGTCTGTGGGAGCTGACCAGCAGGCTGCAGGAGCGCAAGGGGATCAAGGCGCCGCTGGTGCCGCTCGCGGTGGGCGGCGCGGCGATGGTGGTCGCCGGCTATGTGCGGGGTGCCGAGGGCGCGTGGGTGGCCATGGCGCTGACGGCCCTCGCCGTGCTGGTCTGGCGCATGACCGAGCCTCCCGAGGGCTACCTCAGGGACGTCACGGCGGGCGTCTTCGCCGCGTTCTACGTGCCGTTCCTGGCCACCTTCGTCGCGATGATGCTCACCGCCGACGACGGGTCCTGGCGGGTCCTCACCTTCCTGCTGCTGACGGTCGTCAGCGACACGGGCGCGTACGCGGTCGGCTGGCGCTTCGGCAAGCACAAGCTCGCCCCGCGCATCAGCCCCGGCAAGACCCGCGAGGGCCTGCTCGGCGCGGTGCTGTTCGCCATGGTCGCGGGCGCGCTGTGCATGCAGTTCCTGATCGACGGCGGCAGCTGGTGGCAGGGCCTGCTGCTGGGCCTCGCGGTCGCCGCCAGCGCCACGCTGGGCGACCTCGGCGAATCCATGATCAAGCGGGACCTGGGTATCAAGGACATGGGCAGCCTGCTTCCCGGGCACGGCGGCATCATGGACCGACTGGACTCCCTGCTGCCGACCGCTCCGGTGGTGTGGCTGCTGATGGTGGTGTTCGTCGGCTCGGCGTGACCGAACCGGTTCCCCGGCCGTAGGACTCACGGCTCCGCGGGCCTCGTCCTGAACACGGGACGGGGCCCGCCGGCGTGTCCGGCCCCGGCGTGCCTGCAACGGCCCGAGGGGGAGTGGCCGACCGGCCGCTACTCGGATTCGGGCTCGGGCTTGGCCTTGGGCAAGGGCTCGGCTTGAGGCTCCGCCTCGGCTTTGAGCTCGGTCTCGGGCTCGGCCTTGGGCAAGGGCTCGGCTTGAGGCTCCGCCTCGGCTTTGAGCTCGGTCTCGGGCTCGGCCTCGGGCTCGTCCTCGCCCGCGTCCCAGTCGGCCAGCGGCGCACCCCGCACGGTGGTGATCTCCAGCACCGTGCACCCCATGAGCCGTACGGCGGCGAAGAGCCGGTCACGGGCCGCGGCCCGGTCTCCGGGCGGGAAGGAGACGCGTATCTGGTGCGGGTGCGAGCGGTCGTAGGTGAGCTGCCAGTCCGTGTCGGCGGTCGCGAAGTGGTCCTGTCCGTGGGCGCCGTCCCCGGACTCCCACGAGCCGCGGTCCAGGGTCGGCGCGAGCACGTCCCGCAGGATGCGCAGCCGCTCGCCGTACGGCCGGGAGCCCTCCGACAGCCGCAGGCACCGGTGCGCCCGGGGCCGGAACGCGTTGAACCAGGGCGCGAGGTCCGGCTCCATGTCCTCCAGGACGGCGGAGCGCAGGCGCCCGGTCACCCACTCCGCGACGAAGCGGGACGTGGTCAGGGCGTGCTCCTCGCGTCCGGTGCCCCGCCCGACGATCACGACCGGCCAGGCGTCGGGGTCACCCTCGGGGCGCCAGCAGAGCCGGTCGGCGTCCATGGTGCCGCCCCACACGACCAGCCCGTCGTACCACTCCAGACCGTTGTGCGGGTTCGTCCTGAACGGCGTGCGCAGGTAGAGGTAGTCGCAGAACTCGCCCCGGCCGTACGTCTCGGCCAGCAGCCGGTAGTCCGCGGGGAGCCGCACCCCGAGCCGTGCCTCGACCCCGGCCCAGTCACCGTGCCCGTCGACCGGATCGGCCGGCGGGGCCACGGTCCGGGTGAGCGCGTCCAGGCCGGTCACGGCAGCTCGGCCCGGGCCAGCGCGCGGGCGGCCGGCTCCCCGCTGCGGCGGGCGTGGGCCAGCCGTTCCTTCACCTCACGCAGCGAGCGCGGCCGGAACCCCGGGCCGCCGCAGCAGGTCTTGTGGAAGCCCAGTCCCGCGTGGAGCAGCACCGTGAGCGTCCGCCAGGCCGCCCGGTCCCGCTTCGGCGGCGCCGCGAAGGCCGAGCCGGCGTACATCAGCGCACCGGCGCAGCGGGGGCAGACGCGCTCGCGCCACGGATCGTGCGGCTGCTTGTACGACACCCGGCAGGACAGGCACACGTACGACGTCTTGGCGGCAGGCATGGCCTCAGCGTAGGGAGCCGAGGGGTGCCGGCCAAGCGGTTTCGGGATGACCCGGACGTCGGACCCGTCGCTCAGGGGGTGCCCGAGCTGCGGATGGCGGCGATGTCGAACTGGAGGCGCACCTTGTCGCTGACCATGGCCCCGCCCTGGGCCAGCCGGGCGTCGTAGGTCAGGCCCCAGTCGGAGCGGTTGATGGTCGTTGTGCCGTCGAATCCGACGCGCTCGTAGCCGAAGGGGTCGGTCACATGGCCGATGTACGTCAGTTCGAGGACGACGGGGCGGCTGGTCTCCCTGATGGTGAGGTCACCGGTCATGCGGTACACGTCGGGACCGGCGAGGTGCACGGCGGAGCTGGTGAACGTCATCCGGGGATACGCGGCGGCGTCGAGGAACTGGCGGCCGACCAGATGCGCGTCGCGCTGCTCGACACCGGTGTCGACGCTGGCGGTGTACAGCACGAGGTCGGCCCGGGACCGGGCCGGATCGCTGCCGTCGAAGAAGAGACGGCTCTCGTACTCGGTGAAGGCACCCCGCACCGTCGTCACCATCGCGTGCCGCACGGAGAACCCGATCCTGCTGTGCGCCGGGTCGATCATCCACTCGCCGGTGAGGGAGGCGAGGCCGGGATCGGGCAGCACGGCGGTGCCACGGGAGGCCGGGGCGGCGGTCGCCACCGATGACACGGACGGCTCCGGGCGCCGGGGGTGAGAGTTGCGGCCGAAAAGGTTCATGGAGCACTTTGTTACGTCAGCCCAAGGCCCCCGGCAAGCCCCGACCAGGAAACCCTCCCGTTCACCGGCAGAACTTCACAAGAGGGCGGGGCGTCTCCTCGTCAGGGCTGGAGCCCGTTACGGCCGGCCCCGGCGCGCCTGTGCCGCTGCCGCTGCCGCTGCCGCTGCTCAGGGAAGGTCCGTCAGCTCCTCCGCGAAGACCTGGGACAGGGGCTGCGGGCCCACGTACTGCTGGCAGTTGCACTGGCCGGCCTCGAAGCGCAGGGGCTTCTTGTTCTCGTCCCAGGCCGTGGGCACCTCGACGCGTTCATGGCACCGGCCCTGCTTGTCGTGCTTGGCGAGGTGGTGGGTGCAGCCGCACACCGGCTCCGGCGGCTTGTGCGCCGCCTCGACGGCCAGGCGCTCCTGCTTCGCCGCCTCCAGCAACTGCATCTTGCGCTCATGCCTGTTGCGCAGCGCGGTGCGGACGTTGTCGGCCACCCACGCGAAACCACCCGTCCAGAAAATGATCAGAACCCACCAGAACCAGTCCATCGACCGCCCCTTCCCCCGTGTCCGTCTGCAAGCCAGCCTAGAGGGGCCGGGGGCATCTTGGCCTTGCCTTGTGATCCGCGGGTCAGCAGTTGCTCGCGTCCGGGCGCCAGTGTTCAGGGCCCACACCGCGCCAGTCGATCCACGGCACCTCCGCCACCTCCGCCGGGTCGATCTCCAACCCTGCTCGGCGGAGGAACTCGGCGACGTCGGCCACATTGTGGGCCAGGCCGAGGACCTCGCCGTCGGCGCGCACGCGTCGGCCGCCTGTCGCTGACGGCGGGTGAACGATCACGCGTATCGGGCCGGACACGTCCTCGGGGTCGTCCGGGACATGCGGCCACCCGTTCCAGCGCGTCATGGATGCAGCCGCTCACTCACGTGTCCGTCCGGCGCTTCCGGACCGCGTGGTGGCCGCCATGGCGCGGGGCTCGGGCGCCGTTGCTGCCAGTGCGGATGGAAATACAGGTGAGCCGACAGCCGGTACAGGCGCCGGCGCAGCTCGGTGTGGCCGGGCCGCTCGGCGAGGCGCCGGTACGTGGCGCCCCACTCCTGCTGCGCCTGGACCAGGTCGTCCGGGAACGATTGCATGGTCAAATTCAAGCATGTGTTCGATTTCTGGGTCCATTGAGGAGTCCATCGAAGATTCAGGGCACCGCGCATCTGTCTACGCTGGACCGGAGGAAGCCACGGCTGATCACCCCTGGGCCGTCTCCGGGCCGTGCCGGGCTGCTCGGCAGTGACCGGTGACACCCACGGACGCCGGCCGGAGCGCCCCACGGCCGCTGGTCATCCATGTGGATCTGCGACATTGATAGAGCCATGCCTAACCCCGGAGAACGAACGTTCCCCGGGCACGAAGAAGCCCCCTACCAGCGACGATGTCGCCAACAGGTGGTGTCTTGTACCCGCTGGGCCTCTCTGGGCCGTCAGGGTTCCCGGGCCGTGCCGAAGACCGTCGAGGGCCCGGCGGGCGCGCTCGCTGCTGCTGGGCATCAGGTGGGCGTACACCCGCAGCGTCATCGCCGGGTCGGAGTGCCCCAGGTATTCGCTCACGGCCTTGATGCTCTCGCCCGCGTCCAGGAGGACCGAGGCGTAGAAGTGGCGAAGGGCGTGCATCCCGTGCTGCCGGGCGGAGGCGTACGGCTCTCCGGGCCCGGGCGTCGGGATGAGGCCGGCCGCCGCGAGGGCGGGCTTCCACTCCAGGGCGTTGAAGTTGCTTCGCCAGACGATTCCGCCGGCCGTGTTGGTGAAGATCAGACGCCGTTCGGCGAGCGGGCCGTCAGGCCTGCCCCACGGCAGCTTGATCGCCACGGACGGGTGACTCGCCATGTGCCGCCGCAAGGCGGAGGCCACCGAGGACGGCAGCGGCACGTCCCGCTCCTTGTTGCCCTTCGGCGGGGCGAAGACCGCGACACCCCTGATCAGCTTGACCTGAGTGGTGACACGAAGCGTGTCGCTGTCGAGTTGAATCGTGTCCCCGGCCAAGCCGACGATCTCACCTTGCCGGAGACCGCACCCGCTGCCCACGTCGACCATGGCTCGGTAGCGCTCGGGCAGGGCGTCGCGGACCGCACGTACCTGGGAGGGGAGCCAGGGCACAACCCGTACAGCGGAGAAGGCAGGCGGCCGGACCGACGCCGCCGAGCACGGGTTCTGGGAGGTGGCCGTCGTCCACGGCGGCAGACAGCACCGCGCGGACGTTGGCGTAGATGTTGCGGGCGTAGGTGCTGCTGATCGTGTCGTTCTCAAGGTCCCGCACGAACTCTCGGATGTGGAGCGGCCGGAAGGACCCGAGCGGGCGCGACCCGATACGAGGGAAGGCATGCAATCGAAGGCGGGTCTCCGCTCCGATGCGTGTGTTCGCGTACCTGTCCGTGGCGTCGGTTGCCCCCGGTGGGTTCTCCCAGTCAGCGGTCAGTCGAACCGCATGGATGTTTTGAGCGTTTGGGCTGTGTGAGCGGGGTTGTGTTCCTACGCTGGGTCACTTGCAGCCAATGAGTGCGTGGGGGATCAAGTGAGTACCGAGATCGTGCAGTTGGTGGAGCAGGCGGGGCCGTTTCTGACGACTGCGGTAGGCACGTACGGGGCGGCGGTGTTCTCTCGCGCGGAGAGCGCGGCGGTGGATGCCACGGCGAATCTCGGACGGCGCATCCTGCAGACGGTGTGGCGCCGCCGCGATGCGCAGGGTCGGGCGGAGCTGGAAGCCGCGGTCCAGGATGCGGCCGAGGCACCGGAGGATGCGGACGCTGCGGCCGCGGTGCGTCAGCAGGTCAAGCGTGCGTTGCGGGAGGACGCCGAGTTGCTGGCCGAGCTGGCCCGGATGCTTCCCGCTTCCGGCGAGACGGTGACCGTGACGGCGTCGGGTGAGCGGTCGATCGCCGCGAAGACCATCGGCACTGCCGTCACCGGAGACAACACGACGATCCAGCCATGACAGAAGGTGCGGTAGCCGGAGGCGGCGGTCTGCAGGCGACGGGCGTGCGGTCCATGGCGGTGGGCGGCGATGTCAGCGTGGCGATCACCGGGGACGGGGCCCGGGTGGTGATGCTGCCGGCCGAGGCGGTGCGCTGGGCCAGAGAGGTGGAGGCGCCGCCGGGGGCCGGGAATCTGCCCGGGTCCGCGTCCGGGGTGTTCGTCGGACGTAAGAGTGAACTCGCTGAGCTGCGCCGGCTGCTGACAGCTGAGGGGGAGGCCGCGGTCACCCAGATCTCCGGGGTGCGGGCGATCCACGGCCTGGGCGGGATCGGCAAGAGCACCCTCGCTCTGCACTACGCCCACACCTACCGGCGTAGGTACACGCTGGTGTGGTGGATCAACGCCACGAGCACCGAGCAGATCGTCACCAGCCTGGCCGCTCTGGCCGTGCGGTTGTGCCCCCAGTGGGCGGCATCTACGGGGGTGCAGGAGCGGGCGGCGTGGGCGATGCTGTGGCTGCAATGGCATCCCGGCTGGCTGCTCGTCTTCGACAACGTCGAAGACGCCGCCGACATGCGCCACTACCTCGGCACTCTGCCGGACGGGCACCACCTGGCCACCAGCCGCACCGCGACCGGCTGGCACACCATCGCCCCCACCATGCCCCTGGGTCTGCTGGATGCCGAGGCAGCCGTGAACCTGCTGTGCACTCTTGCCCTCGAAGCAGAGCACGTCCCCACGCCGGCACAGCGCAGGGACGCCGCAGACCTTGCCGCCGACCTCGGCTATCTGCCGCTGGCGCTGGAGCAGGCGGGAGCCTACCTGTTTGAGACCGGCACCTCGCCGGCCGACTACCGGCAGATGCTGGGACGCGTCATAGATGCGGCCGCAGGCGGGATCGACCCTGAACGCACCATCGCCCGCATCTGGCACCACACCCTGACCGCCGTCCAACGCCGCAACCCGCAGGCCGTCACCCTGCTGAACGCCATGGCCTGGCTGGCACCCGAGGACATCCCCCGCACTCTGCTCGCCCCGCTCTGCCCCGACCCGCTCGCCCTCGGCGAGGCCCTGGGCACGCTGTACGCCTACAACATGATCGCCTACAGCGCCGATCGCCAAGCCATCAGCGTCCACCGTCTCGTGCAGACCGTCCTGCGCCACCAGCCCGCCGACTCCGACAGCTACGTGCCTGGCCGGCGAGACGCCGAACACCTCATCCAACACGCCACGTCGGGCGAGGACACGGACACGGACACCTTTCAGTGGGAACAGCTCCTGCCTCACGTCGTCGCAGTCGCCGACTCCACACCGTTCCGTAGCCCGGCATCGACCGACACCGCCAACGCCTACCAGGCCGCCGCCCAGTATCTGTCCCGGCAGGGACGCGAGGCCCACACCATTCCCCTGCGCACAGCCGTCCTCACCCAACACGAGCAGGTCCTGGGCGACACCCACCCCCACACCCTGACCAGCCGCAACAACCTCGCCAGCGCCTACCGGGCGGTAGGAGACCTGGGACGAGCCATCCCCCTGTACGAGGCCACCCTCGCCCAGCGCGAGCAAGTCCTGGGCGACACCCACCCCCACACCCTGGTTAGCCGCAACCACCTCGCCAGCGCCTACCGGGCGGTAGGAGACCTGGGACGAGCCATCCCCCTGTACGAGGCCACCCTCGCCCAGTTCGAGCAGGTCCTGGGCGACACCCACCCCGACACCCTGGCCAGCCGCAACGACCTCGCCAGCGCCTACGAGTCGGCGGGGGATCTGGGACGAGCCATCCCCCTGCACGAGGTCACCCTCGCCCAGTACGAGCAGGTCCTGGGCGACACCCACCCCCACACCCTGACCAGCCGCAACAACCTCGCCTACGCCTACCGGGCGGTAGGGGATCTGGGACGAGCCATCCCCCTGTACGAGGCCACCCTCGCCCAGCGCGAGCAGGTCCTGGGCGACACCCACCCCCAGACCCTGACCAGCCGCAACAACCTCGCCTACGCCTACCGGGCGGTAGGGGATCTGGGACGAGCCATCCCCCTGTACGAGGCCACCCTCGCCCAGGGCGAGCAGGTCCTGGGCGACACCCACCCCGACACCCTGGCCAGCCGCAACAACCTCGCCAGCGCCTACGAGTCGGCGGGGGATCTGGGACGAGCCATCCCCCTGTACGAGGCCACCCTCGCCCAGTACGAGCAGGTCCTGGGCGACACCCACCCCCACACCCTGGCCAGCCGCAACAACCTCGCTTACGCCTACCGGGCGGCGGGGGATCTGGGACGAGCCATCCCCCTGCACGAGGCCACCCTCGCCCAGTGCGAGCAGGTCCTGGGCGACACCCACCCCCACACCCTGACCAGCCGCAACAACCTCGCCAGCGCCTACCAGGCGGTAGGGGACCTGGGACGAGCCATCCCCCTGCACGAGGCCACCCTCGCCCAGTACGAGCAGGTCCTGGGCGACACCCACCCCCAGACCCTGACCAGCCGCAACAACCTCGCCAGCGCCTACCAGGCGGTAGGGGACCTGGGACGAGCCATCCCCCTGCACGAGGCCACCCTCGCCCAGCGCGAGCAGGTCCTGGGCGACACCCACCCCGACACCCTGACCAGCCGCAACAACCTCGCCAGCGCCTACCGGGCAGTCGGGGACCTGGGACGAGCCATCCCCCTGCACGAGGCCACCCTCGCCCAGTACGAGCAGGTCCTGGGCGACACCCACCCCCACACCCTGACCAGCCGCAACAACCTCGCTCGTGCTCGCCAAGCCGACCAAGCTGTACAGCAAAGGAGTACAGCAACCTCAACGGCCGCAGATGAAGGTCAGCAGCCGTCTACGGCCGATTGACCAGCCCAACAGACCTCAATGGCCGCTCAGCCGATAGTTCGGGACGACGGGGTGGTCGCCAAGGTGCCACTTATACGCTGCCGCCGTAGCGCCGCTCAGGCCGCCGGGGGCACAGCTAGGTTGCCGAGCGCGCCGAAGCTGGGCCGTCTCTGGGTCGTCCGAGGCCGCTCGGCAGTGGCCAATGACGACCAACGACGGCCACCAAGCGCACGTGCCCACCGCCTCTGAGCAGCGAAAACGCAGGTCGCCAAGATCCCCGACAAGACCCAGGGCAAGAAGACATGCCCTTGACTCGCCTATGAGTCGACGTCTGCGTGCACCCGGGCGCACCCCGAAGTGCGCCAAATCTGACTCGTGTTGAGCGACATGTCCCTACTCTGGGGCGCACGGATGCTCGGGGCGCGCTCCGGGGAAAGCCTGTGTGAGACGGGGGACGGCAAGGATGGGGCAGCGCATTGTGCAGGCCGTGTGGCGTCGCGTGGACGAGGCTGGGCGGGCTGAGCTGGAGCGCGCGGTGCGCGAACAAGCCGGCGATCCGGAGGGCCTGGACACAGCGGCAGCGCTCCGGGCGGTCCTGAAGCAGGCGCTGCGGAATTATCCCGAGTCGTCTGAGCAATTGGCCACTCTGGCGCCCGTACCGGCGGCGGGCTCGGTGACCATCTCAACGTCCGGTGAAAAGTCGATCGCCACCCTGCACATCGGGACTGCGATCACCGGGGACGGCCACACGCCGCGCCTATGAGCGGAAACGAGCCCCAGTCCTCGCGAGGAAGCTCGTTTGATGCAAGGGGGAAGGGGTCGATCGCCGCCCAGCACATCGGTATCGCGATTACCGGGGATGTGTTGCCGTCAGAGTCCCCGGACGCGCCGAAGAAGACGGAGGCTGCGCCTGGGACATCCAACCTTCCGGAAGGGGGGTTGTGTCTGGGACGTACGGAGGAGCTGGCCGAGCTGCGGCGGATGTTGACGAGCCAAGGTGAGGGCTCGATCACACAAAGCGGTGCAGTGCACGGCCTGGGCGGAGTCGGTAAGACAGCGCTCGCCCTGCACTACGCCCACCACCACATTCACCTCGGTGACTATTCACTTGTGTGGTGGATCGACGCAATGTCCCCAAACTCCATCGAGCAGTCCTTGGCCACACTCGCCGAGCGATTAGTGCCTGGCTGGGCAGCTGGCGCAGAGTCAGCGTCGCGGGTGGCGTGGGCGTTGCAGTGGCTTACCTGGCACCCAGGCTGGCTGTTGGTGTACGACAACGTCGAGAATCCGCGGGACCTATCCCCGTACACAGGCGCCTTGCACGGCGGGCATCATCTGGCCACCAGCCGCCGCACCACGGGATGGCCTGACCATGCGCCCACCCTGGCGCTGGGCATACTCGGCGCTGATGATGCCACCAACCTGTTGTGCCGACTCGCGTTTAAGGGCGGGAGTACGACAGCGCGGGAGCGGGCCGATGCAGCTGTGCTCGCTGCTGAGCTGGGTTTCCTGCCGTTGGCGTTGAAACAAGCGGGAGCCTACCTCTGCCAAAATCGCGGTATCTCCATCGACGCCTACCGTCGCCGGCTGCAGACGAACATGCGGGAGGCCGCGGACGGCATCGATGCCGAACGCACCGTCGCCCGCGTCTGGCACGTCACCCTAGACGCCTTGAGGAAGGCCGATCCACTCGCAGTGAGCCTGCTCGAAGTGGCTGCGTGGCTGGCGCCAGAGAACATCCCGCACTCTCTGCTCACCCCGTCCGACAGCCCACCACACCAAATCGCTAAGGCAATTGGGACCCTAGCCGCTTACAGCATGGTCACTGATAGCGGTACCACCGTCACCCTCCACCGCCTGGTCCAGACCGTCCTGCGGACAGCAACCCCGCGCCACTGGTGGTCCAAGGCGTGGAGACGCCGCCTCCCGCGAGGACGCGCTCAAGCGGAACGCGCTCTCCTACGCGCCCTTTCCTCGCCGACAAGCCAAGAAACAGCGGATGAGATCAGGTGGGACTCTCTCACACCGCACCTGGTCGCCCTCGCCGCCACCACTCCGGCGGGACACCCCGCCGCCATCCCGCTCGTCAACGCATACAGCATCGCTGCTCACCGTCTCCACCAGCAGAGTCACACTGCTCGCGCCATCCCCTTACTGCTGACCATCGTCGCCCAGCGCAAGCAGTCCCTCGGCGACACCCACCCCCACACTCTGACCAGTCGCAACGACCTCGCCCTCGCCTACCAGGACGCAGGAGACCTCGACCGCGCCATCCCCCTGCTCCAAACCACCCTCGCCCAACGCGAGCGGACCCTAGGCGACGCTGCCTCCGACACCCTGACCAGTCGCAACGACCTTGCCCTCGCCTACCAGGACGCAGGAGACCTCGACCGTGCCATCCCCCTGCTCCAGACCACCCTCGCCGAACGCGAGCACTCCCTCGGTAACGCCCATCCCGACGTGCTGACCAGTCGCAACAACCTTGCCCTCGCCTACCAGGACGCAGGAGACCTCGACCGCGCCATCCCTCTCTTACAGATCGTCCTCGCCCAACGTGAGCACTCTCTCGGTAACGCCCATCCCCATGCGCTGGCCAGCCGCAACGACCTTGCCCTCGCCTACCAGGACTCAGGAGACCTCGACCGCGCCATCCCCCTGCTCCAGACCACCCTCGCCGAACGCGAACGGATTCTCGGCGACACCCATCCCCATGCGCTGGCCAGCCGCAACGACCTTGCCCTCGCCTACCAGGACGCAGGAGACCTCGACCGCGCCATCCCCCTGCTCCAGACCACCCTCGCCGAACGCGAACGGATTCTCGGCGACACCCATCCCCATGCGCTGACCAGCCGCAACAACCTCGCCCTCGCCTACCAGGACGCAGGGCACCTCGACCGCGCCATCCCCCTGCTCCAGACCACCCTCGCCGAACGCGAACGGATTCTCGGCGACACCCACCCCCACACGCTGACCAGCCGCAACAACCTCGCCCTCGCCTACCAGGACGCGGGGCACCTCGACCGCGCCATCCCCCTGTACCAAGCCGCCCTCACCCAGCGTGAGCAGGTCCTGGGCGACGCCCACCCCGACACCGTGGCCAGCCGCAACAACCTCGCCAGCGCCGTAAAGCTGCGACTCTGCGGCAACCAGAGACAGGAACCTCAGCAACCGGCCTAGACCATCAGCCCGCCTCAAACCCAGCCGAACACTCGGCGTGTCCGTTCCCGACCACTCCCTGTCAGAACAGAGCAGAGGTCCATTCACGTGATCGCGAATGGACCTCTGAGGTGCGTACAGCAGCGGAGTGCAGCAGAGGCTATGCCTCTTGCTGGCCGTCCTCGCCCCCGGCTCAGGCCGCCCGACAGATGATCTGCGACACTGATAGAGCCATGCCTATTCCCGGAGAACTCACCTTTGTCGCGCCGCGCGGAGCCAAGAAGCCGCCGCGGCACCTTGCCGATCTCTCGCCTGCCGAGCGCAAGGACGTCGTGGCCGA
This sequence comes from Streptomyces collinus Tu 365, assembly GCF_000444875.1. Taxonomy (NCBI): domain Bacteria; kingdom Bacillati; phylum Actinomycetota; class Actinomycetes; order Kitasatosporales; family Streptomycetaceae; genus Streptomyces; species Streptomyces collinus. The sequence continues at coordinate 6,088,718 of NC_021985.1, forward strand.
GATCGGTGAGAAGCCGTTCCGTGCCAAGCAGCTGTCACAGCACTACTTCGCGCGGTACGCGCACGACCCGGAGCAGTGGACCGACATCCCCGCCGGGGCGCGCGGCAAGCTGCAGGAAGCGCTGTTCCCCGAGCTGATGACCGTCGTGCGGCATCTGTCGACCGACCAGGGGACGACCCGCAAGACGCTGTGGCGGCTGTTCGACGGGACGCTGGTCGAGTCCGTGCTGATGCGCTACCCGGACCGGGTCACGATGTGCATCAGCTCGCAGGCCGGGTGCGGGATGAACTGCCCGTTCTGCGCGACCGGACAGGCGGGGCTCGACCGCAACCTGTCGACCGCCGAGATCGTGCACCAGATCGTCGATGGCATGCGCGCGCTGCGCGACGGCGAGGTGCCCGGTGGGCCCGCGCGCCTCTCCAACATCGTCTTCATGGGGATGGGCGAGCCGCTCGCCAACTACAAGCGCGTCGTGACGGCCATCCGGGCCCTCACCGACCCCGCGCCCGACGGGCTCGGCCTCTCGCAGCGCGGGATCACCGTGTCGACGGTCGGGCTCGTGCCGGCCATCCACCGGTTCGCCGACGAGGGCCTCAAGTGCCGGCTCGCGATCTCCCTGCACGCTCCCGACGACGAGCTTCGCGACACCCTCGTCCCCGTGAACACGCGGTGGAAGGTGCGCGAGGTGCTCGACGCCGGGTTCGAGTACGTGGAGAAGTCCGGGCGCCGGCTCTCCATCGAGTACGCCCTGATCCGCGACATCAACGACCAGGCCTGGCGGGGCGACCGGCTGGGCCGGCTGCTCAAGGGCAGGCCGGTGCACGTCAACCTCATTCCGCTGAACCCGACGCCCGGGTCGAAGTGGACCGCCTCGCGGCCCGAGGACGAGAAGGCCTTCGTCGAGGCCATCGCGGCACACGGGGTGCCGGTCACCGTCCGGGACACCCGTGGCCAGGAGATCGACGGTGCCTGTGGTCAGCTCGCCGCCACCGAGCGGTAACCTGACCCGGTCAGTACATCTTCATATTCCGACAGGGGAGCGCCACAGCGCTGAGAGTGCGGCAACCGGGCCGCAGACCCTCTGAACCTCGCCCAGGTCATTCTGGGTAGGAAGTTCGGTCACCACTCAAGCTGTTGCGCCCTGCCCGTGCTCCCCCGCGGAGCCCGGGCAGGGCCGCGTCTCTTCCTGGCCAACCCCCAGGAGGACAACCAGTGCACCACAAGACCTTCGTGGCCGCGGCGGTCGGGCTCGGCCTGGTCGCCATGTCCGCGCTCACCGGCTGCGGGTCGACGGACGCCAAGGGGTCCACGGACTCCAGGACCGTGACCCTGGTCAGCCACGACTCGTGGGCCGTCTCCAAGAACGTGCTCAAGGACTTCGAGAAGCGGTCCGGGTACAAGGTCCGGGTCCTCCCGAACGGCGACGCCGGCCAGGCCGTCAACAAGGCGATCCTGACCAAGGACAACCCGCAGGGCGACGTCTTCTTCGGAGTCGACAACACCCTGCTGTCCCGGGCCCTCGACAACGGCCTCTTCCAGCCCTACGAAGCCAAGGGGCTCGGCACCGTCGGCACGCAGTACCAGCTCGACAAGGCCAAGCACCGCGTCACCCCGATCGACTTCGGCGACATCTGCGTCAACTACGACAAGGCGTACTTCGAAAAGCACCGTCTGCAGCCGCCGCAGACCTTCGCCGACCTGGCCAAGCCCGCGTACAAGAACCTCCTCGTCACCGAGAACGCCGCCACCTCCTCGCCCGGCCTCGGCTTCCTGCTCGGCAGCGCCGCGAGCTACGGCGACCAGGGCTGGCCGGACTACTGGAAGAAGCTCAAGGCCAACGGCGTCAAAGTCGTCGACGGCTGGGAGCAGGCCTACTACCAGGAGTTCTCCGGCTCGTCCGAGGGCAGGAAGGCCGGCGGCGACCGACCGCTCGTCGTGTCCTACGCCTCCTCGCCGCCCGCCGAGGTGATCTACGCCAAGAAGCGCCCCAGCACCGCACCGACCGGCGTGGCGGGCGGCACCTGCTTCCGGCAGATCGAGTTCGCCGGACTGCTGAGCAACGCGCACAACACCAAGGGCGGCAAGGCGCTCGTCGACTTCCTGCTGTCCAAGGAGTTCCAGCAGGACATGCCGCTGAAGATGTTCGTGTACCCGGTGGTGAAGGGCGCGGCCGTACCCGCCGAGTTCACCGAGTACGGCCCGGTCGCCAAGAACCCGGAGACCCTGGCCCCCGGGAAGATCGCCGCCAACCGTGACCAGTGGGTCAAGTCGTGGACCTCACTCGTACTGAAGTAGCCCCCCGCGGCCGTACCAGGAGCGCGGCGCGGCTCGGCCTGATGGCCCTGCCCGTCGCGTTCTTCGCGGTGTTCTTCGCCTGGCCGGTGGCCGCGATCGTCGCGCGCGGACTGAAGGTGGACGGCGTCTGGCAGTTCGGCCGGATGACGGACGTCGTCACCCAGCCGGACATCCGGCACGTCCTGTGGTTCACCACCTGGCAGGCCCTGGCCTCCACCGCGCTCACCCTGCTGCTCGCGCTGCCCGCCGCCTACGTCTTCGCCCGCCTCGACTTCCCCGGCAGACAGCTGCTGCGGGCGGTCGTCACCGTCCCGTTCGTCCTGCCGACCGTCGTCGTCGGCACCGCCTTCCTCGCCCTCGTCGGGCGCGGCGGGCTGCTCGACGAGCTGTGGGGCGTACGCCTCGACACCACGGTGTGGGCGATCCTGCTGGCGCACGTCTTCTTCAACTACGCGGTCGTCGTCCGCACGGTGGGCGGGCTCTGGGCCCAGCTCGACCCGCGGCAGGAACAGGCGGCCCGGATGCTCGGGGCCTCACCCCTGCGCGCCTGGCGGAAGGTCACCCTGCCCGCGCTCGGGCCCGCCGTGGCCGCCGCCGCGCTGATGGTGTTCCTGTTCACCTTCACCTCCTTCGGCGTCGTGCAGATCCTCGGCGGCCCCACCTTCTCCACCCTCGAAGTGGAGATCTACCGGCAGACCTCCGAGGTCTTCGACCTGTCGACGGCCGCCGTCCTCACCCTCGTCCAGTTCGTCGCGGTCGGCGCGATCCTCGTCGTGCACGCCTGGACGGTACGGCGCCGGGAGACCGCGCTGCGCCTGGTGGACGCGGCCTCGACCGCCCGCCGGCCGCGCGGCGGCGGACAGTGGGCGCTGCTCTCCGGGGTCCTCACCACCGTCGTCCTTCTCATCCTGCTGCCGCTCGCCGTGCTGGTCCGGCGCTCCCTCGACGCGCCCGGCCTCGGCTACTACCGGGCGCTGACCGACTCCGACGGCGGCACCTTCCTCGTGGCACCGCTGCACGCCGTGTGGACCTCGCTCCAGTACGCGGCGGCCGCCACCGCCATCGCCGTGCTCGTCGGCGCTCTCGCCGCCGCCGCGCTGACCCGCCGGGACGCGGGGCGGCTGGTACGGGGCTTCGACGCGCTGCTGATGCTGCCGCTCGGCGTCTCCGCCGTGACCGTCGGCTTCGGTTTCCTGATCGCGCTCGACAAGCCGCCGCTGGACCTGCGCCAGTCGTGGATCCTGGTGCCGCTCGCCCAGGCGCTGGTCGGCGCCCCGTTCGTCGTACGGACCATGCTGCCCGTGCTGCGCGCCGTGGACGGGCGGCTCAGGGAGGCGGCAGCCGTGCTCGGCGCCTCGCCCTGGCGGGTGTGGCGGGAGGTCGACCTGCCGCTGGTGCGGCGGGCGCTGCTGGTCGCGGCCGGGTTCGCGTTCGCCGTGTCGCTGGGCGAGTTCGGGGCGACCGTGTTCATCGCCCGGCCCGACAACCCGACCCTACCGGTCGCCGTCGCCCGGCTGCTGAGCCGCCCCGGCGACCTCAACTACGGGCAGGCGATGGCCCTGTCCACGATTCTGATGGTGGTGTGTGCGGCCGCGCTGCTGGTCCTGGAACGGCTGCGCACCGACCGGACGGGGGAGTTCTGATGCTGCTGAGCCTCGACGCCGCGACCGTGCGCTTCGGCGGGCGGCCCGCGCTGGACGCGGTCGACCTCGGCGTCGCCGAGCACGAGGTGGTGTGCGTGCTCGGACCCAGCGGCAGCGGCAAGTCGACCCTGCTACGGGCGGTGGCCGGGCTGCAGCCCCTGGACGGCGGACGGGTGCTGCTCGACGGCCGGGACCAGTCGGGCGTGCCCGCGCACCGCCGGGGGGTCGGGCTGATGTTCCAGGACCACCAGCTCTTCCCGCAGCGGGACGTCGGCGGCAACGTGGCCTTCGGGCTGCGGATGCACGGTGTGGCGAAGGGCGAACGGGAGGCCGAGGTCGGGCAGTTGCTGGACCTGGTCGGGCTTCCGGGGGCGGCTCGGCGGGCGGTGACCGCGCTGTCCGGGGGCGAGCAGCAGCGCGTGGCCCTCGCCCGGGCGCTCGCGCCCCGCCCCCGGCTGCTCATGCTGGACGAACCCCTCGGCCAGCTCGACCGCTCGCTGCGGGAGCGGCTGGTGGTCGAACTCCGCGAGCTGTTCGGCCGGTTGGGCACGACCGTGCTGGCCGTCACGCACGACCAGGGCGAGGCGTTCGCGCTGGCCGACCGGGTCGTGGTGATGCGGGACGGCCGGATCGCCCAGTCCGGGACACCGCTGGAGGTCTGGCAGCGCCCGGCGGACGCGTTCGTGGCCCGTTTCCTCGGCTTCGACAACGTGGTCCCGGCGACGGTCGCGGACACGGCCGCCGTCACCCCCTGGGGCAAGCTGCCCGTGCCCGACGGCTCCGCCGAGGGCGCCCGGCATCTGCTCGTACGGCCCGCCGGGGTACGGCTCGTGGCGGCCGACGAGGGGCTGGCCTGCACGGTGGCCGCCCGCACCTTCAGGGGCACCCACGTGGCCGTACGTCTCCAGCCCCGCGACGGCGGCCCGCGCCTGGAGGCGGCCTGCGCGCTGCGGGACGCTCCGGCGGTGGGGGACGCGGTGGGTGCGCAGTTCGACGTGGCCGAAATCGTCGTGCTCGGATGATCACCGCGGCCTAGGGTGAGGCGCATGACCTTGCTCGCACATGACCGATACTGCGACGAAATCGCCCACCAGGTAACCGAGTTGAGAACGGTCGTGGTCTCCGGCACGGACCTCGCCGCCATCGTGCCGACCTGTCCGGACTGGTCGCTCGAAGACCTCGTGCGTCATATGGGGGGTGCGCTGCGCTGGGTGAACGCCCTGGTGCGCGAGCGGGCGCAGGCGGACATCCCGTTCGACCGGATCCCGCGGTGCGGGGGCCCGGAGGAGCGGGGTGACGCGGCCGCGCTGGCCGCGTGGCTGGGCGAGACCGGCGACCTGGTCGTGGAGGCCCTGCGCGAGGCCGGTCCCGACACCGAGGTGTGGAGCTGGGCCGGCATCCCGACCTCCGGCTTCTGGGCGCGGCGCATGGCCCACGAGATCACCGTGCACCGCGCCGACGCCACGCTCGCCGCCGGGCTGCCCTACGCGGTCGCGCCGGACATCGCCGCCGACGCGCTCGACGAGTGGCTCCAGGTCGTGGAGTGGGTGCAGCGCACCGCGTCCGACCCGTCGGCGGCCGAACTGCGCGGCCCGGGCCGCACCATCCATCTGCACGCCACCGACACCGAGCCGGACCTGAACGCCGAATGGCTCATCGAGCTGGGCGAGAACGGTGTCGCCTGGCGGCGCGGGCACGAGAAGGCCACGGTCGCCCTGCGCGGCGCGCTCACCCCGCTGCTGCTCGCCTTCTACCGGCGTCTGCCGCTGGACGCCCCCGGCCTCGAGGTGCTGGGCGAGCGCGAGGTACTGGAGTTCTGGCTGGAGCGCTCCTCGTTCGGCTGATCCGCGCGACGGGCGCCGCCGGCCTGCGGGCCATCCGCCGTCCGCGGGCCGGCCCCCGGGCGTGCGCGGCCCGTCGTCCGCCGGCCACCTGCCTGCGGGTCGTGCGCCGCCCGCCGACAGCCGGCCGCGCACCGCCCGCGCGCTCCTCGACCACCGGTCTCCGGCTGTCCGCCGGGCGTCGGCCGCCCGCGGGCTGCCTGCCTGTCGTCCGCGGTACCTTGACCGTCTGCCGTCTGCCGTCTGCCGTCTGCCGTCTGCCGTCTGCCGGCCGCGCGCCAGTTGTTCGCTGCCCCGCCGGTCGCCTGCCAGCCGGCCATCGCCTGCCGTCAGTCGACCGCGCTCCGCCCGCTGTGCTCCGTCCGCCGCGCTCCGCGCCGGCTGCACGCCGTCCGCCGCCCCACCAGCCACCCGCCGGTTGCCTGCCCGCCGGCGTCCGCTGCCTCACCGGTTGCCGTCCGCCGCCCGTCCCCCCGGACACACGACCGCGGCCCGTCCCCCGGGTATACGGGGACGGGCCGCGGCCCTGAAGGAGCGGTCGTGTCGTGAGGCGGAGCGTCAGCTGCCGGCCTTGGCTCCACGGCGGCGCATGCCGAAGTAGACCGCGCCACCGCCGACGACGACCAGGGCGCCCGCGACACCGGCGATCAGGCCGGTGTTGGAGTTGGCACCGGTCTCGGCCAGGTTCGAGTCACCGGTCGCCGGCGACGGCGCGTTGCTGGCCGGGGCCGCCGGGGCGGAGCTGGTGCTCTCGGAGGCCGACGGGGTCGGCGTCGAGGCCGGGGTGGACTTCGACGGCTTCGGCTTCGGCGACGGGGAGGCCGGCGCGGTCGGAGTCGAGGACTCCTCCTTCTTGCAGGCCGTGGACTGCGTCACCAGGTTCGGCGTGATGTCGTTGTCGACACGGCCGGCCTTGACGTGGACGCGGTAGGTGGCGTTCGGCTTCCAGGCCTCCTGGAAGGTGACCGTGGTGCCGTCGGCGGAGCCCTTGACCTTCTGCGGCTCGCCGACCTGCTTCGCGTCGGCACCGTTGTTCTCCAGGAACACGGTGATCTCGGCGGGGGTCGCGGAGGCGTCGTAGTCGGTCACGACGATGACGCCCTTGTCGCCGTCGCACTTGGCTTCGGCCTTGAACTCGCTGATGTTGCACGCGAGCGCCTGGCCGGCGACGCCGAGGGCGAGAGCGGCGGTGGCGGAGGCAACACCCAGGATGCGCACGGAACGGCGTGCACTGCGGCGGGTTATGGACAACGTTTGTCCTTTACAGAGTGCAGAACTGCGGGGGGTTTCGAGGGAGTTGAGACACCCGGTCGAGGCGAGGCCCCAACGCCCCCTGGAGTCTCACAGGTTTATAAGCGCTCCATAAGAGGTGTCAATGCATATGCCCGCAGCCACCGTTGACTTTACCTGCTTATTACCCGCAGAGACGTTTCAACGCCTCGGGGGCCTGCTCGATCCGGTCAACGAGGGCGATACGGGATTCCATCGCCCGTCCCGCCGCAAGTGACCGCAGCAGCGGCCAGGCCGGCAACTCCCGCGTCCAGTGACCCTCGTCCACCAGCACCATGGGCGTGGGCTCGCCCCGCGACTCGTAGTAGTTGGGAGTCGCGTTGTCGAAGATCTCCTGTACGGTGCCGGCGGCACCCGGCAGGAACACCACTCCGGCACCCGACCGGGCCAGCAGGCCGTCCTCGCGCACGGAGTTGGCGAAGTACTTGCCGATGTGCGCGGCGAAGGCGTTCGGCGGCTCGTGGCCGTAGAACCAGGTGGGGATGCCCACCGACTCCCCGCCGCCGGGCCAGCGTTCGCGCACCTCGAAGGCGGCTCGCGCCCAGTCGGTGACGGAGGGCCGGAACGAGGGGGACTTGGCGAGGACCAGCAACGCCTCCTCCAGCATGCCGTCCGCGAACGGCGCCGCGTACGCGCCGAGGTTGGCCGCCTCCATCGCGCCCGGTCCGCCGCCGGTGGCGACCGTGAAACCCGCGCGCGTCAACTGCCGTCCGAGACGGGCGGCTCCTGCGTACTCCATGGTGCCGCGGGCCATCGCGTGCCCGCCCATGACACCCACCACCCGTGCGCCGTCCAGGAGTTCGTCCAGGGCGTCGGAGACGGCGTCGTCGTGGATCGCGCGCAGCATCGAGGCGAAGATGTCGCCGTCGCTCCTGGTGCGCTGGAACCAGGCGTAGGCCCGGGCGTCCGGGGTCGCCTCGTAGCCCGCGCCGAGCGAGTCGAACAACTCGTCGGGTGTGTAGGCGAATCCGCGGTACGGGTCGAAGGGGAGCCCCGGGACGGGCGGGAACACCAGGGCCCCGGACGCGCCGACGCGGGAGGCCGCCTCGGGCTCCATCGGGCAGCCGAGGAAGACGGCGCCCGTGGTGTCGACGGTGAGCAGGGTCTCGGTACGGGCCGTCAGATCGACGGCCTGGACCCGGAACCGGGCCAGTGAGCCGTGCGTGGCGACCGCCTCGTCGAACTCGGCGAGCGTTTCTATCTCGCGGTCGTGGGCGGCTCGGTGCGGCTGGGCGGGTGTCGGATGCACCCGCCCATGCTAGGCACCCCGGGTCGAACGGGACGCGCTCAGCCCTGCACGGCGGCCGGGTCCATCCAGACGACCTCCCAGGTGTGGCCGTCGAGGTCGTCGAAGGAGCGGCCGTACATGAAGCCGAGGTCCTGGGTCTTGTCGCCGGCCGAGCCGCCCGCCGCGACCGCCTTCTCGACCAGCTCGTCCACCTTCTCGCGGCTCTCCGCGCTCAGGCAGATCAGCACCTCGCTGGTGCGGGTCGAGTCGGCGATCTCCTTCTTCGTGAACGTGGCGTAGTGCTGCTTGCTGAGCAGCATCGCGATGATCGTGTCGCTGATGGCCACGCAGGCGCACTCGTCGCTGGAGAACTGCGGGTTGATCGCGTAGCCGAGTTCGGTGAAGAACTTCTTCGACGTCTCGACGTCGTCGGTGGCCAGGTTCACGAAGATCATCTGCTGGTACATGGGGTTCCCTCCGGTGGTGCCGTCCGTGTCGTTCGGGTGGGTAGACACCGGCCCGGCGGGAAACTCATCGCCGCGCCGGCGACTTTCTTCCGGGCGCTCGGCGGAAAGTACCCGGGGGCCTCAGCGGGCCGACGGAAGCGCCGCCAGATCGGCGACGGCCACGGTGAGCGGTCCGAAGAGGACGAGCAGCGCGGCCGCGCGCAGCAGGGCGGCCCCGCGCAGCATCGTGGCCGGGGCGCCCAGGCGCAGCAGGGCGGCGGTGGTCTCGGCGCGGCACTGGCGGGCCTCGACGGCCGCCGTCAGCAGCGTCGCCACCGTGCATCCGGTGACCACGAGCGCGCCGAGCGTGGTCAGCGGGCCGAAGGCGGTGGCCGGGCCGTGGGACAGGGCGGTCAGGGCGTAGGCGGCCGAGGTGACCGCGCAGAGCACGCCGAGCGGGCGGCCGATCCGGGTGGCCTCCGCCATGAGCCCACGGCCGGCCAGCAGCCGCAGGGCCCCCGGGCGCGCGGACTGCAGCAGGCGCCCGCACAGGTGGGTCAGGCCGGGCCCGGCGAGGACGAGCCCGAAGGCGGTGAGGGCCCAGCCGGCCAGCACGGCGACGGCGTCGGAGGGCAGGTGGACGAGCGCGGGGACGGTACGGCCCGCGTACGCCTGCACGGTGAGGCCCGCGGCGACGGTCGCGACGCCCCAGGGCAGACCGGCAGGCGCGGTGCGCGGCGCCGGGGGAGGAGCGGGGGCACCTGCCCCGTCCGGGTGGGCCTCCGGGGCGTCGGCCGCTCCGGTTCCCGCGGCGGTTCCGGTCTCCGCACGGCCCACAGGGGCGCCGCCGGCCCGGGCACCCTCCGCGCCACCCGTGCCGTCCCTGCCGTCCGCGCCGTCCGCCCCGCTCGGGCCGGCGGCCGCGTCGCCGGTGGTCCGGTCGCTCTCCGCTCGCCGCGCGGGGGCGCGCAGCCGTGTCCCGAACCTGCCGTACGCCCCGAACGTCTCCTTGCCGGCCGTGTGGCCGTACGCGCCGAAGCGACCGAAGGTGCGCGCGTCCCGGCGGGCCGGGCGCGGGTCGCGCGGCCTCAGGGCGAGGGCCACCGTCGCGCAGGCGAGCGCCGGGACCAGGGCCAGCAGGATGAGGGCGCCGGGGAGCGGCAGGGGTCGGCCGGCGGCCAGGAAGCCGGCCGCCGCGCCGTCGAAGGGCAGGCCCTTCAGGTCGCCGCGCAGGTGCAGGAAGGCCACCAGCGCGAGCAGCGAGCCCAGTGCGGTGGACACCGCCGTGGTCAGGGCGGAGACCGCCATCAGACGGGCCGGGCCGAGCCCGACGGCCGACAGGCCCGGGCGGGGCCGGGTGCCGGGGTCCGTGCGGGCCACCGCGAGCGCGAGGTGCACGGTGGCGGCGAGCGGCACCACGCACCAGGCCAGCCGCGGCAGGGCCGTGCCCGGAGTCTCGGGGTGGCCGAGGGCGTAGCCCAGGGTGCCGAGCAGCAGGAAGCCGGTGCCGCCCGAGGCGGCGGCCACCAGCAGGCGGCGCAGCTGGACGGCGGGCCGGGCCGCGCGGGTCAGGCGGAGAGCGAGCACGCGGCCCGGCCCTCCGCGTCGGCGGCCTCCGGCAGGTGCACGGTCTTCACGCACCGTCCGTCCCGCAGCGAGACGGTGCGGTCGGCGAGGGCGGCGGTCTCGGGGTCGTGCGTGGCCAGCACGACGGTGATGCCGTGCGAGCGGGCCGCCGTGGTGAGGGTGCGCAACACGTGGGCGCGGTCGGCGCGGTGCAGCGGGGCGGTCGGCTCGTCGGCGAAGAGGACCGTGGGGCCCGTGGCGAGCGCGCGGGCGATGCAGACGCGCTGGCGCTCGGCCTGCTGGAGCCCGTGCGGACGCTTGCGGGCCAGTTCGCCGACGTCGAGGCGCTCCAGCCACTCCTGCGCGGCCACCTTGGCCCGGCGGCGGCCGACGCCGCGCAGCATCAGCGGCAGGGCGGCGTTCTCCCAGACGTTCAGCTCCGGTACGAGCACGGGGGCCGGGTCGATCCAGCCGAACCGGTCGCGGCGCAGCCGCTCCCGGGCCACCGGCCCCATCGTGTGCACGGGCGTGCTGTTGAACCACACCTCGCCGTCCTGGACCGGGGCGAGGCCGGACAGGCACCGCAGGAGGGTGGTCTTGCCGCTGCCGCGGGGGCCGCCGACGGCCAGGATCTCGCCCTCGCGTACGCCGAGCGAGACGCCGGCCAGGCCGGGCGAGCCGTCCTGGTGCCTGAAGTGCAGAGCGCGTGCCCACAGCACGTCGTTGTCCGGCGGGGCCTCCATGGGCGTACACCTCGGTTCTGATCCGTTTTCCCGTGCCTCGTCCCCCGTTGGGCGGAACGACGGCAGGGCCGATCGGTCACTGGAACGCTAGGCAGCCCTGGCGGGGAGGCCGGACAGCACACGGCCCCGGGCCGCCGTTCTCACTCGAACGGACGGCACCGGGGCCGGTACCGGTCATCCAGTCGGATGATCAGAGCCTTCGGTGGTGGCTCAGAGCTTCGTCCACGCCTCGGTGAGGGTGGCGCGCAGGATCTGCTCGATCTCGTCGAAGGTCTCCTGGTTGGAGATCAGCGGCGGGGCGAGCTGGATCACCGGGTCGCCACGGTCGTCGGCACGGCAGTACAGGCCGTTGTCGAACAGCGCCTTGGAGAGGAAGCCGTACAGGACGCGCTCGGTCTCCTCGTCGTTGAAGGACTCCTTGGTGTGCTTGTCCTTCACCAGCTCGATGCCGTAGAAGAAGCCGTTGCCGCGGACGTCGCCGACGATCGGCAGGTCGTGCAGCTTCTGCAGGGTCTGCAGGAAGGCGCCCTCGTTGTCGAGCACGTGCTGGTTGAGGCCCTCGCGCTCGAACAGGTCGAGGTTGGCGAGGCCCACCGCGGCGGAGACCGGGTGGCCGCCGAAGGTGTAGCCGTGCAGGAAGGTGTTGTCGCCCTTGTAGAACGGCTCGGCGAGCCGGTCCGAGACGATGCAGGCGCCGATCGGGGAGTAGCCCGAGGTCATGCCCTTGGCGCAGGTGATCATGTCCGGGACGTAGCCGAACTTGTCGCAGGCGAACGTCGTGCCCAGGCGGCCGAAGGCGCAGATGACCTCGTCCGAGACGAGCAGCACGTCGTACTGGTCGCAGATCTCGCGCACGCGCTGGAAGTAGCCGGGCGGGGGCGGGAAGCAGCCGCCGGCGTTCTGCACGGGCTCCAGGAAGACCGCGGCGACGGTGTCCGGGCCCTCGAAGAGGATCTGCTGCTCGATCTGGTCGGCGGCCCAGCGGCCGAAGGCCTCCGGGTCGTCACCGAAGAGCGGGGCGCGGTAGATGTTGGTGTTCGGCACCTTGTGCGCGCCGGGCACCAGCGGCTCGAAGGGGGCCTTGAGGCCGGGCAGGCCGGTGATGGACAGGGCGCCCTGCGGAGTGCCGTGGTAGGCGACGGCGCGGGAGATGACCTTGTACTTGGTCGGCTTGCCGACCAGCTTGAAGTACTGCTTGGCGAGCTTCCAGGCGGTCTCGACGGCCTCGCCGCCGCCGGTGGTGAAGAAGACCTTGTTCAGGTCGCCGGGGGCCTCGTGAGCCAGGCGCTCGGCCAGCTCGACGGCCTTGGGGTGGGCGTAGGACCACACCGGGAAGAACGCCAGCTCCTGGGCCTGCTTGAAGGCGGTCTCGGCGAGTTCCGTGCGGCCGTGACCGGCCTGGACCACGAACAGACCGGCGAGACCGTCGAGGTAGCGCTTGCCCTTGTCGTCGTAGATGTAGGTGCCCTCGCCCCGCACGATGGTCGGGACGGGGGAGTGCTCGTACGAGGACATGCGGGTGAAGTGCATCCACAGGTGGTCGTACGCGGTGCGGCTGAGGTCCTTCTGGCTCACGGTTATCGGGTTCCCCACATGTAGGTCTGCTTCTTCAGCTTCAGGTAGACGAAGCTTTCGGTGGAGCGCACGCCGGGCAGGGCCCGGATGCGTCGGTTGATGACGTCCAGCAGGTGGTCGTCGTCCTCGCAGACGATCTCGGCGAGGATGTCGAACGAGCCCGCGGCCATCACCACGTACTCGACTTCCGACATGCCGGTCAGCGCGTCCGCGATCGACTCGACATCGCCCTCGACGTTGATCCCGACCATCGCCTGCCTGCGGAAGCCCACGGTGAGCGGGTCCGTGACGGCGACGATCTGCATCACGCCCTGGTCCAGCAGCTTCTGGACGCGCTGGCGCACGGCCGCCTCCGACAGGCCCACGGCCTTGCCGATCGCGGCGTACGGACGGCGGCCGTCCTCCTGGAGCTGCTGAATGATGGCGAGGGAGACGGCGTCCAGCTGGGGGCTGTTGCCGTTCCTGGACTCGCGGGGCGAGTCCCTCTGGTCTGCGCTTCGACTGGCCACGACCTCACTGTGCACGACGTCTCGATAGTTTTGCAAGGCCGCGGCGATGAAATTCGTTGTTTGCGAGGACAAGACTTGCGGATTTCGCAGAACGGGTGGCGATGGGGGTGTTGAAAACGTGGCTGTGCCGATTAGGGTGGGTGTCTCAGCCTTCGGACAGCCGCAGTGGCGGGCCGGGGCTGGACAGCTTGAACCCTCGAACCAGATCAGGAGGCCGGCAGTGAGCACCGAGCTGCGTCGTCTGCGCAACTACATCGACGGTGAGTTCCGGGACGCCGCCGACGGACGGACCACCGAGGTGGTCAACCCCGCGACGGGCGAGGCGTACGCCACCGCTCCGCTGTCCGGACAGGCGGACGTGGACGCCGCGATGGCGGCCGCCGCCGCGGCCTTCCCGGCCTGGCGTGACACGACCCCCGCCGAGCGCCAGAAGGCCCTCCTGAAGATCGCCGACGCGTTCGAGGAGCGGGCCGAGGAGCTCATCGCGGCGGAGGTGGAGAACACGGGCAAGCCCACCGGGCTCACCCGCTCCGAGGAGATCCCGCCCATGGTCGACCAGATCCGCTTCTTCGCGGGTGCGGCCCGGCTGCTCGAGGGCCGCTCGGCCGGCGAGTACATGGACGGCATGACCTCGATCATCCGCCGCGAGCCGGTCGGCGTCTGCGCCCAGGTCGCCCCGTGGAACTACCCGATGATGATGGCGGTGTGGAAGTTCGCCCCGGCCATCGCCGCGGGCAACACGGTCGTCCTCAAGCCGTCGGACACCACCCCCGCGTCGACCGTCCTCATCGCCGACATCATCGGCGCGATCCTCCCCAAGGGCGTCTTCAACGTCGTCTGCGGCGACCGCGAGACAGGCCGCGCGATGGTCGAGCACCCGACCCCGGCCATGGCCTCCATCACCGGCTCCGTGCGCGCCGGCATGTCGGTCGCCGAGTCCGCCTCCAAGGACGTCAAGCGGGTCCACCTGGAGCTGGGCGGCAAGGCCCCGGTCCTCGTGTTCGAGGACACCGACATCGCTAAGGCCGTCGAGGACATCTCCGTCGCGGGCTTCTTCAACGCCGGCCAGGACTGCACGGCCGCGACCCGCGTCCTCGTCCAGGAGTCCATCCACGACGAGTTCGTCGCCGCGCTCGCCAAGGCCGCGGCCGAGACCAAGACCGGTCAGCCGGACGACGAGGACGTCCTCTTCGGCCCGCTGAACAACCCCAACCAGCTCAAGCAGGTCTCCGGCTTCATCGACCGGCTGCCCGCGCACGCCAAGGTCGAGGCGGGCGGCCAGCAGGTCGGCGACAAGGGCTACTTCTACGCCGCCACCGTCGTCTCCGGCCTGAAGCAGGACGACGAGATCATCCAGAACGAGGTCTTCGGACCGGTCATCACCGTCCAGTCCTTCACGGACGAGGACCAGGCCGTCGAGTGGGCCAACGGCGTCGAGTACGCCCTCGCCTCCTCGGTGTGGACCAAGGACCACGGCCGCGCGATGCGCATGTCCAAGAAGCTCGACTTCGGCTGCGTGTGGATCAACACCCACATCCCGCTGGTCGCCGAGATGCCCCACGGCGGCTTCAAGAAGTCCGGCTACGGCAAGGACCTGTCGGCGTACGGCTTCGAGGACTACACGCGCATCAAGCACGTGATGACCTCGCTGGACGTGTAGGCGCGCGGCCGCGCGCACGCGCAGGGAACAGGACCGGATCATGCGGCCCCCGGACGGGATCACCTCCCCGCCCGGGGGCCGCTGCCGTCGTGCGTGCGCGGACCGCACTCGCGCGCCCGCGGGCCGCCGCACCGCCGTGGGGCCGGTCGACAAGGTGTCGGGTCCGCTCCGGCGCACTCGACGCAGCGTCGATTGTCCGCCCGCGCGCGGCGCGGGCATCCTTTCGGGTGTGCCCGAGACCTCCAGCAAGCCGCCGCTGACCCGTCGCTCCTTCCTGCGCGCCGTCGGCGGGACCGCCGCGCTCGGCGCCCTCGCCGGCTGCGGGGTGCCCGCCGCCTACGTCGAGCCCGGCGACCGGGCCGGAGCCGACGCCTCCACCGCCGACCGCAGGCTGGCCTGGGCCAACTGGCCGCTCTACATCGACACCGACGACGACAACCCGAACAAGCGGCCCACGCTGGAAGCGTTCGAGCGGCGCACCGGGATCTCCGTCGACTACGTCGAGGAGATCAACGACAACGACGAGTTCTTCGGCAAGATCAGCCCCGCGCTGATGAACCACCAGCAGACCGGCCGGGACCTGATCGTCATGAGCGACTGGATGTGCGCGCGCTTCGTCCGGCTCGGCTGGGTGCAGCGGATGGACCGCGCGCGCCAGCCGAACGTCGCCAAGTACCTCGACCCGCTGCTGCGTTCGCCCGCCTTCGACCCGGGCCGCAACCACACCGTGCCGTGGCAGTCGGGCATCACCGGCATCGCCTACAACCGCCGCAAGCTCGGCCGTGAGATCCGGCACGTGAAGGACCTCTGGGCGGACGACCTCAAGGGCCGGGTCACCCTGCTGTCCGGCCTCGACGAGGCGTTCGCGCTGCTGATGCAGGGCAACGGCGTCGACATCACCAAGTGGACGGCGGACGACTTCCACCAGGTCTGCGACGAGGTGGAGCGCGAGGTCGGGCGCGGCCAGATCCGCCGCTTCACCGGCAACGACTACACCAAGGACCTGGTCAGCGGCGACGTCCTGGCCTGCCAGGCGTACTCGGGCGACGTCATCCAGCTCCAGGCGGACAACCCCGACATCCGCTTCGTCGTCCCCGAGGAGGGCGCCGAACTCTGGTCCGACTCCCTGATGATCCCCGACCTGGCACGCCACAAGAGGAACGCCGAGCGACTGATCGACTACTACTACGACCCCGCCGTCGCCGCGAAGCTCGCCGCCTGGGTCAACTACGTCTGCCCGGTCCCCGCGGCCAAGGAGGTGCTGGCCGCCTCCAAGGACAAGGACACGGCAGCCCTGGCCGCCAACCCCCTGATCTTCCCCGACGACACGATGCGCCAACGCCTCGCCATCGCCCGGGACATCACGTCCACGGAACGGGTGGAGTTCGCCCAGCGGTGGAACAAGATCGTGGGGCTCTAGCGACGGAGCGGGCGTCCGCCCCTTGACCGCCGGTGCACTTTCGAACAGCCGGCACCCCGGTTGCTCGCTCCGGCCCGCCAGGCGGCCAAGGCCCTGGTCGACCGGGACATCGCCCGCACACCCAGGCCGACTGGGGCCGGGGCAACCGGCTGTTCGTCGGATTCGGCCGCGGCGAACTCGCCGCCGGCCTCGTGGACGCCTTCGCGGCGTGGTTGCGGCACTGAGACAGGGCCTCGATCCAGGGCGTGCTGCCCGGACGCCCTTGGCCGGCCCAAGTCCCCCTCGCTGGGCCTGCGTACGGCACTCCGGGCAGACGACCGTGCGCTGCACCGGCTGCGCCGGAACATGAGGCTCCCGGGGGGCACGTACCCCCCACCAATATTTTGAACACGTTCAAAACAAGGCGTACGCTGAGGTCATGAGCGACAGAGCTGCCCTGCTCAAGGGCATTCGCGTGTGGCTGGGTCTCTTCGTCGTGTGTCTCGTGCTCAGCGGGGCCACCGCCTTTCCGCTGGTGCACGAACTGCGCTGGGTCGAGGACGGGTTGCGGGCGCTGTCGGTGTCCGAGTGGCTGCCGGGGCTCGTGCGGTGGATCTCCCGGGTGCGCGAGGGGCTCGACACCGTCGACGCCGACTATCCGTTCGTGCTGTACGGGACGGACTGGCTGGCCTTCGCGCATCTCGTCATCGCCGTCGCCTTCTACGGGCCTTACCGCGACCCGGTGCGCAACATCTGGGTGGTCGAGTTCGGGATGATCGCCTGCGCCGGCATCGTCCCGCTCGCGCTCGTCTGCGGCCCGGTCAGAGGGATTCCCTTCTGGTGGAGCCTGCTCGACATGTCGTTCGGGATGTTCGGGGTCGTCCCGCTGTATGTCGTGCGCCGGAAGACCAAGCGGCTGGAGGCGCTCGACGGAGCGACGGCCGCGAGGCCGCTGCCCGCGGTCTGAAGGGTGAGGCCGTACGCGCGGCACACGGCCGGGACCCGTGATCGGGTCCCGGCCGGTGAACGGTGCGAAGTGCGGTGGCGCGTGCCGCGTCAGCTGTAGTTGTCGGGGACGAAGCAGAGGTCCACGCGGCCGATGCCGGGCATCTGGCCGCCCGGGTTGAGCGGCGGGAAGAGTCCCGAGTCGCTGTCGATGCCGTTGGGGAAGCCGGTGTTGGAGTCATAGATGTAGCGGTTGGCGTTCGGGCCGCCCGCGACGGTGACCTGGCGGACGGCGATGGAGTTCGGCTGGGCGATGCTGAACGCCATCTCCTTGTTGCCGTTGGAGAACGTGAGGGTGACGTCGCCGCTTCCGTCACCGGGAATGGCGACGTGGAACGTCTGCGGGGTGTTCGAGGCGGTCACGCTGAGCAGCTGCTGACCCGGCGCACACGCCGCGGCGGGGTGGCCCGGAATGAAGACGGGGGGAACCTCCGCGGCCAGTGCGGGGCCGGCGGCGACGCCGAGGGCCACCAGCGTGGTCACGCCGGCACAGGCGAGGCGCGCGGTCCACGCCCGCGTCGTCGAACGGGTAGTCACTCGCATCACGAGCACTCCTTCTTCTGCTTGGGCCCAGAGCTCGGGCACCAGATCTCACCCACGCGCACTCTCGTTCCGTCGCGGATTCGAGTGCTGGACCTTTGTCCACCGTCGGGCGTCGTCAACGTTTCCACCGCGTGACGGCCGACAAGCAGAGCGACTCCTTTCCGTAGACCATTTGAGGCGTATAAAACGACTGGAAAGGTGAGAGTGGCACCGGGGCCGTGCTGCCGATGGGTGACACGGTGGCCCTTCTCGGCCCGGGAGTCGCTCCAGAAATATCCGAGTTCAGTATCTTTGCGGCGCTCTCCCGCCTTCACCGCTTCCTGATCACACCCCCTCCACCCCGGGATGTTCCATGCGCCTGAGGAAAAACACGGCGAGGCTGGTCACCGGCACCTCCACCGTGGCCCTTCTCGCGGCCGCCTCGCTCACGGCCGCCCACGGCGCACCGGCGCCCGGCGTCAAGGCGCCGGCCCGCAGCGAGCAGACCCTGACCGCCGCCGCGCTGCCGACCTGGCAGACCGACGGCATCGTCTGGTCGGTCGCCTACGCGCGCGGTGTCGTGTACGTCGGCGGCACCTTCGACAGCGTGCGTCCGCCCGGCGCCGAGCCCGGCCAGAAGGCGGTCGCCCGCAAGAACTTCGCCGCGTTCGACGCCGTCACGGGCCGGCTGCTGCCGTGCGCCCACTCCTTCACGGAGGGCGAGGCGACGGTACGGGCCCTGAAGGCGTCGAGCGACGGCAAGGTGCTGTACGTCGGCGGATCGTTCGGCAAGGTCGACGACACGGCGGTGTCCAGCGCGGTCGCGCTCGACACGGCCGGCTGCTCGCTGCGCGCGGACTTCCGCCCCGCGGTCGCGGCCACGGTCCGCGCCATCGCCACCAACGGCACCACGGTGTACCTCGGCGGCGACTTCCTCACCGTCGACGGCCGCAAGAGGCAGCACCTCGCGGCCCTGCGGCCGGGCGGCTCCCTGCTCCCGCTCAGGGCGCGCATCGACGAGCCGGTACGCGCCCTGCTCGTGGCACCGAAGCAGGGAAAGCTCCTCGTCGGCGGCGACTTCCACCAGGTCGACGGTGAGGCCCAGCAGGCCCTGGTCGCCCTGAACCCCGCCACCGGTTCGACCGTCGCCTCGTTCCCGGGCTGGCTGCCCAAGGGGTCCTCGGTGAAGGCGCTGGCGAGCGACGGCAGGAACTTCTACGTCGCCGCCGAGGGCCGGGGGACCGGGATCTTCGACGGCCGCATCGCCGGGCGGCTGTCCGACGGGTCGATGATCTGGAAGGACTACTGTCAGGGCGCCACCCAGGCCGTCGTGGTGGACCGGGGCGTTCTCTACAGCGCCTCCCACGCCCACTACTGCATGCGCACCCCCGGCGGATTCCCCGACGGCCGCCGCCGCCACTTCCTGGCCCAGTCCGTCGGTGACAGCCGCATCCTGCACTGGTTCCCCGACACCGACGACGGACTCGGTGAGGGGATCGGCCCGCGCGCGCTGGCGATGGCCAAGGGCGTCCTGTGGGCGGGCGGTGAGTTCACCACGGTCAACGGCCGGCCCCAGCAGGGCCTGACACGCTTCTCGTCCGGGCCGGGGAACAGCGCTCCGCTGGCGGCACCCGAACCGGCCGCCCGCAGCGACAAGGCCGGGCGGATCACGCTCACCTGGCGTGCCACATGGGACCGGGACGACGCGGAGCTGACGTACCGGATCCGGCGCGACGGCGTCCTGGTGGCCTCGCGCAAGCAGCGCTCCACCGACTGGGAGCTGCCGGAGATGACGTACACGGACTCCGTCACCCCCGGCTCCCGGCACTCCTACACGGTCACCGTGACCGACGGCAGGAACACCGTGCCCCGCTCGGCGCCGCGCGCGGTGACCGTGTCCGCCCGGAAGTGAAGGGGCGGGGCACGACGGCGGTCAGCCCGCGTCGCGCACGACGTCGCCCCGCACGACGTCGTCCCGCACCATGTCGCCCCGCACGATGCCGTCGAGCTCGATGCCGTCCCGCAGGATCTCGCCCCGCAGGGCGGTGAGGACGTCGACGCGGTTCGTGGTGATCGAGTCGACGCCCACGTCCAGGAGGCGGCGCATGGAGCGGCGGGTGTCCGGTGTCCAGACGGACAGCAGGTACCCGCCGTGGTGGACACGGGCCGCCAGGTCGCGGTCCACCAGGGCGAAGCGGTAGTTGAGCCAGCGCGGGCGCACCGCGTCCAGCACCGCCGGACGGGGCGGCGCGAGCGAGGTCCAGGTCAGGGCGATCTCGGCGGCGGGATCGGCGGCCCGGACCGCGAGCACGGCCTCGGCGTGGGCGCTGTAGTACACCCGGTCCCCGGCCCCGCACTGCCGTACCACGTCCAGGGTCCGCTCCACGGACCGCCGGTCGACCCGCCCGCACAGGTCGATCATCACCCGGCTGCCCTCCGTCGCCAGGAGCGCCTCGGGCAGCGTCGGCACCGCTCCCCGGGTGAGCCCGCGCACCTCGTCCGCCGACAGCGCGCGCAGCGGCCGGTCGTGCGCCCACAGCCGGCGCAGGGTCTCGTCGTGCAGCAGCACGGGGACGCCGTCGCGGGTGAGCCGTACGTCGATCTCGACCGCGTCCGCGCCCAGGGCGAGCGCGGAACGCAGCGAGTCGAGGGTGTTCTCGCGGAACCGGTAGGGGTCGCCGCGGTGGGCCACGGCGGTCACGTTCTGCATGGCCCCATTGTGGGGTGTGTCAGGGCGCGAGCCAGGCCGCGGTGTAGGTGTCGATCTCGGCCTCGATCCTGGACTTGCCGGGGGCGTCGAGGAAGGACGCCCGCACGGCGTTCTTCGCCAGGTCGGCCAGGCCCCGCTCGTCGAGGTCGAGGAGGCGGGCGGCCACCGCGTACTCGTTGTTGAGGTCGGTGCCGAACATCGGCGGGTCGTCGGAGTTGATCGTGACCAGCACACCGGCCCGGACGAACTCGCCGATCGGGTGCTCGTCCAGGGTGCGGACCGCGCGGGTGGCGATGTTGGAGGTCGGGCAGACCTCCAGCGGGATGCGGTGCTCGGCGAGGTGCGCGAGGAGTGCGGGGTCCTGGGCGGAGCTGGTGCCGTGGCCGATGCGCTCGGCGCGCAGCTCCGTCAGCGCGTCCCACACCGTCTGCGGTCCGGTGGTCTCCCCGGCGTGCGGGACGGAGTGCAGCCCGGCCGCGATGGCACGGTCGAAGTAGGGCTTGAACTGCGGCCGGGGCACGCCGATCTCCGGGCCGCCGAGCCCGAACGACACCAGACCCTCCGGGCGGATCCGGTCGTCGGTCGCGAGGCGCGCGGTCTCCTCCGCGGACTCGAGGCCGGCCTCTCCGGGGATGTCGAAGCACCAGCGCAGCACGGTCCCGAACTCGGCCTCGGCGGCCTTGCGGGCGTCCTCGATCGCGGCCATGAAGCCCAGCTCGTCGATGCCGCGGCGGGTGGAGGAGAACGGGGTGATGGTCAGCTCGGCGTACCGCACCTGCTGCCGGGCCAGGTCGCGGGCCACCTCGAAGGTCAGCAGCCGGACGTCCTCCGGGGTGCGGATCAGGTCCACGACGGACAGGTACACGTCGATGAAGTGCGCGAAGTCCGTGAACGTGAAGTAGTCGGCCAGGGCCTCGGGGTCGGTGGGCACCTTGGAGTCGGGGTGGCGGGCGGCCAGTTCCGAGACGATGCGCGGGGAGGCGGAGCCGACGTGGTGGACGTGCAGTTCGGCCTTGGGCAGTCCGGCGATGAAGGCGTGCAGATCGCGGTCGGACGTGCCGACGGCCGGTACGGAGCTGCGGTCGGACAAGGGTTCCTCCCCGGGAACGGCGCCCGTGGACCTGGGGTCCGTGGTCCGGGCGCGGGTGATCGGCTGATCGGTGACTCCAGGTCATCGTAGGCCCCCGGCCTCGACGGCCCTGGCCTCGCCCGTAGCATGGCCGGACGTCCGACACAGGGGGGTCCTGAGCCATGTCAGAGCAGGTGCCGCAGCCGATACCGCCGGAGCACGGCGCCGGCGAGGGGTCCTTGGCACCTGAGGGCTCCGCGCCCCGGGTCTCGCTGGACAAGGGGAGTGGGCGGGAGCCCGTCGACTCCCCCCGGGCCGAGCGGTCCGCGCGCGAGGGAGCGGCGACGACGCCGGCCGCGGGCGTGGAGGCGGATCCGTGGGCACCTCGGGTGAGCCCGCAGGGGGCCGGCGCCACGGTCGTCTCCGACGCCTCGCCTTTCTCCGGTCTTTCGGACGCTCCCGCCGGCGAGGCCACCGCCCCGGCTCCCGCGCCGCAGCCCCCCGTCCACGACCAGCGGACGGTCGCCTCGCTCCCCGCCCCGGACGCACCCGCCGACGCGGTCCCACCGGCCTGGGCCAAACCGGCCGACCCCTTCGCCCCACCGGCCCCCGCACCGTCCGGGCCCGCCCAGGCGGACCCGTTCTCGCCCCCGGCCGGTACGCCGTCCACGCCCGGCCAGGCGGCGCCGTTCCCGCCCCCGGCCGGCGCGCCGTCGGCGGGCACCCCGGCGCATCAGTTCGCGCCCCCTTCCGGCGCGTCCGCGAACCCGTTCACTCCTCCTTCCGGCACGCCCGCGAACCCGTTCGCGCCGCCCGGGCCCGGCGCTCAGACCGGAGCACCGGTGCACCCCTACGCCCCGCCGGCCCCCGCCGGGCTCGGCAACCCGTACGCGCCGCCCCCGGCGGCCGCCGCCCAGCCTCAGGAATCGGCGCCCGTCCCGCCGCCGCCCATAGCCCCCGACGGCCCCGGCCAGGTGCCGTACGGCTATCCGGGCGCTCCGGCGGCGTACGGCTACCCGGCCCCGCAGCCGTACCCGGGCTACGGCGGGCCCGGCATCCCCGCCTACCCGGCGGCGGCCGGTTACGGCTGGCCGGGCATGCAGCCGCAGCCGAACAACGGCATGGGCACGGCCGCGCTGGTGCTGGGCATCCTGTCGGTCGTCGGGTTCTGCGCCTGGCCGCTGGCCATCGTGATGGCGATCCTGGCGGTGGTCCTCGGCTCCCTGGGCCGCGCCAAGGCCCGCCGCGGCGAGGCCGACAACCCGGGTGTGGCCCTCGCCGGCATCATCTGCGGTGCCGCGAGCATCGTCCTGATGCTGGGGCTTCTCGCCTTCGCCATCGCGTATTACAACTGAGCCCTCCGGGGCCGACCGGCTCACGGGCGGCTCGCCCGCAGCCGGCGCGGACCGCCCAGCTCACGCCCCACCTCCGCCTCTCGGCGGGGAGTGCGGTGCCGCCGGTGCCCGGCCTTAGCGGCTCCGCCGGGCGGCGGGCCGAGGCACGCCACGGTCCCGCCGCCCACCCCTTGCGAGACGTCGAACCGTGACGGTCAGCCCTCGCCGCCGGCCCCCTTGATGACGTCGCAGCGGTCGTGCCCCCGGTACAGGGGGACGGGTGCTGCCCCCCCAGGCCCAGCCCTCGGACGGATGACGTAGCAGTCGCGCCGGAACAGGTCCTGTCCCCGCGCCCGGTCCGTGCGACAGGCACCGCCCCTGCGCGCGGTCGGAGACCTTTATGCCCCCGCCAGCCTCTCCCTCGCCTCCATCAGGGCGAAGCCCAGCAGGTTCGGGCCGTGCCAGCGTTCCGGGTGCGAGGCCGCCTCGTCGTCGGCCGCGAGGCCGATGCCCCAGACGCGGTCCACGGGGCTCGCCTCGACCAGGACGCGGTCGCCGGTGTTCAGCAGGAACACGCGGAGCTCCTCGTCCGAGGCGAACTTGTGCACGCTGCCCTCCACGACGACGCGGAAGCGCTCCCGTCGCCAGACGGCCTCGTCGAAACCGCGGACCAGCCGGCCCGCCTTCTTCGCCTCGGCGGGGTGCGCGGCCGCCAGGATCCGGCGCTCCGCCTCCGCGTCACCGAAGAGCCGCGCCTTGCCGGCCATCATCCAGTGCTCGGCCGTCACGTACTCCACGCCGTCGACCACGAAGGGTGACGGCCACCACTGGCTCAGACAGCTCGCGCCGACGCGGCCGTCCGGGCGCGGCCGGTGGCCCCAGAAGTGCAGATACTTGATGCGGGCACCCGCCCGGACCTCCCTGAGCAGGGCCTCCACGCTGTCGATCTTCCCCATGCACGCGAGTGTGGCACGCACCACGGACACTCCGTCCGCCCTTTTCCGCGCCGACTCGACACCTGGTCGACAGATTCCGTCGCGTAACCAAAAGGCAACAACGGAATCACTTGTTGGAGTGCACTCGCTCTGTCAGGATCGGCACTCAAATCGAGCTGGAGCTACGCCACCTACCCCCCGGGACGGGGCGAACGGCGGAGGAGAGCGACATGCACAACCCGGGCACCCCGGAACGATTCGACGCGCAGGAGCGCCTCGCGGACGGTGCGCAGTTCATCGCGGGCCGACTCACCAAGGGCACCTCGGGCCGCACCCACGCCGTGGTCGACCCCTCGACCGGCGAGGAGGTGTACACCTACGAACTGGCCGGCGCGGACGACGTCGACGCGGCCGTGGCCGCCGCGCGCGAGGCGTTCCCGGGCTGGGCCTCCGCCACCCCGGGCGAGCGCTCCGACGCCCTGCACCGGTTCGCCGCCGTGCTCGCCGACCGCGCGGAGGAGTTCGCCCGCGCCGAGTCGCTGCAGTGCGGCAAGCCGCTGAAGCTCACCCGCGAGTTCGACGTACCCGGGACCATCGACAACACCGCCTTCTTCGCCGGCGCCGCCCGGCACCTGCAGGGCCAGTCCGCCGGTGAGTACTCGGGCGACCACACCTCGTACGTGCGGCGCGAGCCGATCGGCGTCGTGGGCTCGATCGCACCCTGGAACTACCCGCTGCAGATGGCCGCCTGGAAGATCCTCCCGGCGATCGCCGCGGGCAACACCATCGTGCTCAAGCCCGCCGAGCTGACCCCGCTGACCTCGCTGCTGTTCGCCCAGGCCGCCACCGACGCGGGCATCCCGGACGGTGTCGTCAACATCGTCACCGGGACCGGCCGGGAGGCGGGCGAGCGCCTCGTCGGGCACCCCGACGTGGCCATGACCTCCTTCACCGGGTCCACCGCCGTCGGCAAGCGGGTCGCCGAGATCGCCACCGCGACCGTCAAGCGCCTCCACCTGGAACTGGGCGGCAAGGCACCCTTCGTCGTCTTCGACGACGCGGACCTGGAGGCCGCCGTGCACGGCGCGGTCGCGGGCTCGCTCATCAACACCGGCCAGGACTGCACGGCCGCCACGCGCGCGTACGTGCAGCGACCGCTGTACGACGCCTTCGTGGAGCGGACCGCCGCCCTGATGGAGACCGTACGGCTCGGCGACCCGTTCGCGGCCGGCACCGACCTCGGGCCGCTCATCTCGCACGCGCAGCGCGACCGTGTCGCCGGCTTCGTGGACCGGGCGCGCGGCTACGCGCGCGTGGTCACCGGCGGCGAGGCCCCGCAGGGCGAGCTCGAGAACGGCGCGTACTACCGGCCGACCCTGGTCGCCGACGCGGCCCAGGACAGCGAGATCGTCCAGTCCGAGATCTTCGGTCCGGTACTGGTCGTCCTGCCGTTCGACGGTGACGATGAGGGAATCCGGCTGGCCAACGACACGCCCTACGGCCTCGCCGCCTCCGCCTGGAGCAGCAACGTCTACCGGGCCAACCGGGCCACCCGCGAGATCAAGGCGGGCTGTGTGTGGATCAACGACCACATCCCGATCATCAGCGAGATGCCGCACGGGGGTTACAAGGCGTCCGGCTTCGGCAAGGACATGTCGGCGTACTCATTCGAGGAGTACACGCAGGTCAAGCACGTAATGTTCGACAACACGGCGGTGGCGAGGAAGGACTGGCACCGCACCGTCTTCGGGGACCGTTAGTCACGATCCGGCCGGTGAGATGGCCGATTCCTCCCGAAAGGGCACCACGCGCATGGAGCAGTACGAGCCCGACCGCCTGACCCCGCCCCAACTGGCCGCGATGCGGCGCAGCCTGCGCAACGGCCGGGCGGCGATGACCCGCCGGTCACTGCTGCGCGCCTCCGCGGGCGGCGCGCTCACGGTCGGTGGTCTCGGGGCGCTGAGCGGCTGCGGGATCCCCGCGGCGGGCAGGACCCAGGGCGGCACGTCCGCCCAGGACCACTCGGCCCGGGAGAAGGTCGTGAACTTCTCCAACTGGACCGAGTACATCGACGTCGACGACAGCGGGAAGCGCCACCCCACCCTGGACGCCTTCCGGAAGCGGACCGGCATCGCCGTCAAGTACACCGAGGACATCAACGACAACAACGAGTTCTTCGGCAAGATCAAGCCGCAGCTCGCCGCGGGCCAGGACACCGGCCGCGACATCGTCGTCCTCACCGACTGGCTCGCCGCCCGGCTGATCCGCCTCGGGTGGGTCCAGAAGCTGGACCCGTCCAACCTGCCGCACGCCTACACCAACCTGTCGTCCCAGTTCCGTGACCCGGACTGGGACCCGGGACGGGCGTACTCCTACCCCTGGCAGGGCATCCCGACGGTCATCGCCTACAACAAGAAGGCGCTCGACGGCATCGAGGTGAAGTCGGTCTCCGACCTGCTCGACAACCCGAAGCTGAAGGGCCGCGTCTCCTTCCTGTCGGAGATGCGCGACAGCATCGGCATGACGCTGCTCGACATGGGCAAGGACCCGGCGAAGTTCACCGACGACGACTTCGACGCGGTCATAGCCCGGCTGCAGAAGGCCGTCGACAAGGGCCAGATCCGCCGCTTCACCGGCAACGACTACACGTCCGACCTCACCAAGGGCGACATCGCCGCCTGTGTCGCGTGGGCCGGTGACATCGTCCAGCTCAAGCACGACAGCCCGGACGTCGACTACGTCATCCCGGACAGCGGCTACATGACGTCCAGTGACAACCTTCTGGTGCCCAACAAGGCGCGGCACAAGACGAACGCCGAGCGGCTGATCGACTTCTACTACGAGCCGGAGCAGGCCGCCGCGCTCGCCGCGTACATCAACTACGCGACTCCCGTCGACGGCGTGAAGCCCTACCTTGCGAAGATCGACAAGGACGCGGCGAACAACCCGCTGATCGTCCCCGACAAGGCCATGCAGGCCAGGTCCCACTCCTTCCGCTCGCTGAGCCAGAAGGAAGAGACGGCCTACGAAGAGAAGTTCGCGAAGCTCACAGGGGCGTGACGACCATGACGACAGACAACAGCGGCGACGTCCGCCTCTCCGGTATCAGCAAGACCTACGACAACGGCTTCACCGCCGTACAGCCGCTCGACCTGGTCGTGCCGCAGGGTTCCTTCTTCGCCCTGCTCGGCGCCTCGGGCTGCGGCAAGACGACCACCCTGCGCATGATCGCCGGTCTGGAGGAACCTTCCTCCGGCACCGTGCACCTCGGCGACCAGGACGTCACCCACCTGCCGCCGTACAAGCGGCCGGTCAACACGGTCTTCCAGTCCTACGCCCTCTTCCCGCACCTCGACATCTTCGAGAACGTCGCCTTCGGCCTGCGCCGGCGCGGCATCAAGAGCGTGAAGAAGCAGGTCGAGGAGATGCTGGACCTGGTCCAGCTCGGCGAGCAGGCCCGCAAGAAACCGCACCAGCTCTCCGGTGGCCAGCAGCAGCGTGTGGCCGTGGCCCGCGCGCTGATCAACCACCCGAAGGTGCTCCTCCTCGACGAGCCGCTCGGCGCCCTCGACCTCAAGCTGCGCCGCCAGATGCAGCTGGAGCTCAAGCGCATCCAGACCGAGGTCGGCATCACCTTCGTGCACGTCACGCACGACCAGGAGGAGGCCATGACCATGGCCGACACGGTCGCCGTGATGAACGCGGGCCGGGTCGAGCAGCTCGGCTCGCCCGCCGACCTGTACGAGAACCCGCAGACCACGTTCGTGGCGAACTTCCTCGGCACCTCGAACCTGATCGAGGCCGAGGTCGACACCAAGAACGGCGACGACATCGTGCTCAAGGCGGGCGGCGGCAAGCTCGTCCTGCCCGGGGCGCGCTGTTCCGCCCCGGCGACGGCCGGCGGGAAGGTGCTGGTCGGCATCCGCCCGGAGAAGATCTCCCTCACCCACGCCGACGACGCCGGCTCCATCCCCGAGGGGCGCAACCGCCTCACCGGCAAGATCGCCGACGCGAGCTTCATCGGCGTCTCCACGCAGTACGTCATCGACAGCCCGGTCTGCGACGAGCTCGCGGTCTACGTGCAGAACGTCGAGCGCGACGGACGGCTCGTCCCCGGTGCCGACGTCGTCCTGCACTGGAGCCCGGCGCACACCTTCGGCCTGGACGCGGCCCAGGACATCGACGCCGGCGTCGAGAGCGTCGAGGAAGAGGCCGCGTAGACATGTCGACCCTCACCGAGGCGCCCCCGCCCCTGGCTCCGGCCGAGCCCGACAAGAAGCCGCCGCGCAAGCGGGGCCGGTTCACGCCGTACTGGCTGCTGCTGCCCGGCCTGCTCTGGCTGGTCGTCTTCTTCGCGCTGCCGATGATCTACCAGGCGTCCACCTCCGTGCAGACGGGCTCCCTGGAGGACGGCTACAAGGTCACCTGGCACTTCGCGACCTACTGGAACGCGCTGTCGGAGTACTGGCCGCAGTTCCTGCGCTCCGTCTTCTACGCGGCCGGCGCCACCGTGCTGTGCCTGCTGCTCGGCTACCCGCTGGCCTACCTGATCGCTTTCCGCGCGGGCCGCTGGCGCAACCTGATCATGATCCTGGTGATCGCGCCGTTCTTCACCAGCTTCCTGATCCGCACCCTGGCCTGGAAGACGATCCTGGCGGACAACGGCCCGGTGGTGCACGTCCTGAACACGCTGCACGTCCTGGACCTCACCGACTGGCTCGGCTGGACGGCGGGCGACCGCGTCCTCGCCACACCGCTCGCCGTGGTGTGCGGTCTGACGTACAACTTCCTGCCGTTCATGATCCTGCCGCTGTACACCTCGCTGGAGCGGATCGACGGACGGCTGCACGAGGCGGCCGGCGACCTGTACGCCAAACCGTGGACCACCTTCCGCAAGGTGACCTTCCCGCTCTCGATGCCGGGCGTGGTCTCCGGGACGCTGCTGACCTTCATCCCCGCGGCCGGTGACTACGTCAACGCCGAACTCCTCGGCTCGACCGACACCCGCATGATCGGCAACGTCATCCAGACGCAGTTCCTGCGCATCCTGGACTACCCGACGGCGGCCGCGCTCTCCTTCATCCTCATGGCCGCGATCCTGCTGATGGTGACGGTCTACATCCGCCGGGCCGGGACGGAGGATCTGGTCTAAATGCCTTTCGTCAACTGGCTCAAGCGCCATCTCGTGGTCATCGCGGGACTGCTCACCCTCGGCTATCTGCTGCTGCCGAACGTCGTCGTCACGGTGTTCTCCTTCAACAAGCCGAAGGGACGCTTCAACTACGAGTGGCAGCAGTTCTCCACGGACGCCTGGAAGGACCCCTGCGGGGTCGCCGACATGTGCGGCTCGCTGTCGATCAGCCTCCAGATCGCCTTCTGGGCGACCATCGGCGCCACGCTGCTGGGCACGATGATCTCCTTCGCGCTGGTGCGCTACCGCTTCCGCGCGCGGTCCGCGGTCAACTCGCTGATCTTCCTGCCGATGGCCATGCCCGAGGTCGTCATGGCGGCCTCGCTGCTCACCCTGTTCCTCAACATGGGCGCGCAGCTCGGCTTCTACACGATCCTCATCGCGCACATCATGTTCTGCCTCAGCTTCGTGGTGGTGGCCGTCAAGGCACGCGTGATGTCGATGGACCCGCGTCTGGAGGAGGCCGCCCGGGACCTGTACGCGGGGCCCGCGCAGACCTTCCTGCGGGTGACCCTGCCGATCGCGGCACCCGGTATCGCCGCCGGCGCGCTGCTGTCGTTCGCGCTCTCCTTCGACGACTTCATCATCACCAACTTCAACGCGGGCTCGACCGTCACCTTCCCCATGTTCGTGTGGGGCTCGGCGCAGCGCGGTACGCCTGTTCAGATCAACGTCATCGGTACGGCCATGTTCCTGGTCGCCGTGCTGCTCGTCCTGACCTCGATGCTCATCACCAACCGCCGCAACAAGCAAAAGGCATAAGCCCCTGTAGGGAGTTGAAATCATGGCCCCGAGCGCCATGAGCCGTGGCAAAGACAACTGGATCGCCTCTCTCTCCGAAGCCCAGCCGGTCCCGTACTGGCTGGAAGACCCCGGCAAGCCGCAGACCGAGCCCGCCCTCACCGGCGTCGAGACCTGCGACCTGCTGGTGGTCGGCGGCGGCTACAGCGGACTGTGGACCGCGCTCAACGCCAAGGAACGCGACCCGCAGCGCGACGTGGTGCTGCTCGAAGGCCGCGAGGTGGGCTGGGCCGCCTCCGGCCGCAACGGCGGCTTCTGCGCCGCCTCCCTCACGCACGGCCTGCCCAACGGCCTCACCCGCTGGCCGGACGAGATCCTCAAGCTCCAGGAGCTGGGGATGCGCAACCTCGACGAGATCGAGGCCGCGGTCGCCCGGCACGGCATCGACTGCGAGTTCGAGCGCAGCGGTGAGATCGACGTGGCCACCGCGACCTACCAGGCCTGGGAGCTGCGCGACTGGCACCGTGAGATGACGGACAAGGGCCTGGCCGACGGCGTCGAGTTCCTGGACACCGACGCCGTGCGCGAGCAGGTGAACTCGCCCACCTTCGAGGCCGGCCTGTGGGACCGGCGCGGCGTGGCCATGCTGCACCCGGCCAAGCTGGCCTGGGGCCTGAAGCAGGCGTGCGTCAGGCTGGGCGTACGGGTGTACGAGCACACGCCCGCGCTGACCCTGAAGCAGTACGGCGCCGGCATGGCCGTACGCACCCCGTACGGCTCGGTCCGGGCCCGCCGGGTCGCGCTGGGGACGAACATCTTCCCGAGCCTGCTGCGGCGCGTGCGCTCGTACACCGTCCCGGTCTACGACTACGCGCTGATGACCGAACCGCTCAGCGCCGACCAGCTCTCGGCGATCGGCTGGAAGAACCGCCAGGGCCTCGGCGACTCGGCGAACCAGTTCCACTACTTCCGGCTGTCCGCCGACAACCGGATCCTGTGGGGCGGCTACGACGCGATCCACCACTACGGCGGCCGGGTGCGCGCGGAGTACGACGACCGGCCGGAGACGTACGCCAAGCTCGCGGGCCACTTCTTCACGTGCTTCCCGCAGCTGGAGGGCGTCCGCTTCACCCACGCCTGGGGCGGCGCGATCGACACCTGCTCCCGCTTCTCGGCGTTCTTCGGCACCGCCCACCAGGGGAAGGTGGCCTACGCCGCCGGCTACACGGGCCTCGGCGTCGGCGCGACGCGCTTCGGCGCGGACGTGATGCTGGACCTGCTCGCCGGGGAGCGCACCGAGCGGACCGAGCTGGAGATGGTGCGCAAGAAGCCGCTGCCGTTCCCGCCCGAGCCGTTCGCCTGGACGGGGATCGCCCTGACCAAGTGGTCGCTGGCCCGCGCGGACGAGCAGGGCGGCCGGCGCAACCTGTGGCTGCGGACGATGGACCGGCTGGGGCTGGGCTTCGACAGCTGATCGTCGACCGACCCCGGGGCCGGGAACACCGCCCCCGGCCGGCGGGTGACCCGGCTCACCCGAAAGAAGAGCGGAAACCCGCGTAATGCGGGCCGGAGGCCTCCCTCTCCCTGGTGACGCGACCGCGTCCACGGGCGAAAGGGAGGCCTTCTCATGACTGGGGCGAAGACGGCGGTCGAGTGGCTGGCATCCGTCGCACCGGACCCGGAGACCTGCCGCTGGGAATGGGAGCGCAACCCCCTCGGGGTCGCGCTGCTGCCCGCCGGCCGGGCCTGGGACGTGCTGATCCTGCCGGCCGGTCTCGGCCGTCCCACGCTCGACGTGCTGTTCCGGGTGCTCGACCGGCCCGGCCCGGTGCTCGCCGACTTCGGCGACAACCGCGTCGGCTTCTTCGTGCCGCCGGGCACCGCGGCCCGCTGGCTCGGCACCGGCATCAGGACCGCGGGTCCCGGCACCTGGATCGTGGTGCCCCACCCCGGCCGGGCCACCCAGGGGGTGCGCTGGCTGGTCCCGCCGGACGGCTCGGGCACGCTGACCGACCCGGCGCTGCTGGAGCTGGCGATGCACGAGGCGGCGGCCGGTCCGAGCAGAGGGCGGTGACGGGTAGCGCCCTGACACCTTGACAACATGATTGGTCTGGACCAAATTGTGTGCGCTCCGCTCCTCCAACTCCCCCAGACCCCGGAGGCCCTTGTGGACCGCGCCCGACCCGCGCGCAGCGCCGGACGCCCCAGATCCGTCCTCGCCCTGCTCACGGCCGCACTGCTGGCCGTGCCCGGCGTCACCGCCCTCTCGTCGGCCGCCGTCGCGGCCGACGCCGACCTCGTCCGCAACGGCGGCTTCGAGTCCGGCCTCGACAACTGGTCCTGCACGGCCGGGAAGACGGTCGGCTCGCCGGTGCACGGCGGCAGCGCCGCGCTGCAGGCGACCCCGGCCGGCAGCGACAACGCCCAGTGCGCGCAGACGGTCACCGTCCAGCCCAACGCGCAGTACACGCTGTCCGGTTACGTCCGCGGCTCCTACGTCTACCTCGGCGCGAGCGGCACCGGCACCACCGACGTGTCCTCCTGGACCCAGTCCGCCCCCGACTGGCAGAAGCTGACCACCACCTTCACCACCGGCGCGGCCACCACGAAGGTGACCCTCTACACGCACGGCTGGTACGGCACCGGCGCCTACTACGCCGACGACGTCTCCCTGGTCGGCCCCGGCGGCGGCACCGCCCAGCCGCCCGCCCCGCCCACCGGCCTCAAGGCCGGCACCGTCACCTCGTCCTCGGTCGCGCTGTCCTGGTCGGCGGTGACCGGCGCCACCGGCTACGCGGTCTACCGCGACGGGGTCAAGACGCAGACGGTGAGCGGCACTTCGGCCACCGTCTCCGGACTCGCGGCCGCCACGGCGTACAGCTTCCAGGTCACCGCGGCCAATGACGCGGGCGAGTCCGCGAAGTCGGCCGCCGTGACCGCGACGACCTCGGCCGGTACCGGCGGCGGGTCGCCCGGCCTGCCCGCCCACGCCCTGGTCGGCTACCTGCACACCACCTTCGCCAACGGCTCCGGCTACACCCGCCTCGCCGACGTGCCCGACAGCTGGGACGTCATCGACCTCGCCTTCGGTGAGCCCACCTCGGTCACCTCCGGGGACATCCGCTTCAACCGCTGCCCGGTCACCGAGTGCCCGAACGTCGAGAGCGACGCGGACTTCAAGGCGGCGATCAAGGCCAAGCAGGCGGCCGGCAAGAAGGTGCTCATCTCGATCGGCGGCCAGAACGGCCAGGTGCAACTGACCACCGCGGCCGCGCGGGACACCTTCGTCAGCTCCGTCTCGAAGATCATCGACGACTACGGACTCGACGGCCTCGACATCGACTTCGAGGGCCACTCGCTGTCCCTGAACACGAACGACACGGACTTCAGGAACCCCACCACGCCCGTGATCGTGAACCTCATCTCGGCCCTGAAGACCCTGAAGGCGAAGTACGGCGCCGCGTTCGTGCTGACGATGGCCCCGGAGACGTTCTTCGTCCAGAACGGCTACCAGTTCTACGGCACCGGCAAGTGGGGCGGCCAGGACCCGCGCTGCGGCGCCTACCTCCCGGTCATCCACGCCCTGCGGGACGACCTGACCCTGCTGCACGTCCAGGACTACAACTCGGGCCCGATCATGGGTCTGGACAACCAGTACCACTCCATGGGCGGGGCCGACTTCCACATCGCCATGACCGACATGCTGCTCACCGGCTTCCCCGTGGCGGGCGACCCGAACAACGTCTTCCCGCCGCTGCGCCCGGACCAGGTGGCGATCGGCATGCCGGCGTCGACGAACGCGGGCAACGGCTACGTCTCCCCGGCCGAGGTCACCAGGACCCTGGACTGCCTGACGAAGAGGACGAACTGCGGCTCGTACACGCCCCATGGGACCTGGCCGGCCCTGCGGGGTCTGATGACGTGGTCGGTGAACTGGGACCGGTACGCGAACTGGGAGTTCCAGAAGAACTTCGACGCCTACTTCGGCTGAGCACGAGGGACAGGGTGGTCAGCAGCACGGTGCTCAGGCACCAGCTGGCCACCACGTCCAGCGGCCAGTGCCAGCCGCGCCGGACCAGACCGAAGGACACCCCGAGGACGAGGGCCGCGCACAGGCCGACGAGCGCGCGGCGGGCGGCGGGGGAGCGGAGCCAGGGCAGGAGCAGCAGGGTCGCCGAGCCGTACGCCATGGCCGCCGTGGCCGTGTGGCCGGACGGGAAGTAGCCGACCCCCGGCGGCACCACCGGGGTCCCCGCGCGTGCGGTCCACTCCTTCAGCGGTACGACCACCGCCGGGACGAGGGCCATGAGTACGGCGGCGGCGAGCGGGGGCAGCCACCACAGGGCCGCACCCGCGGCCCGGCCGCGCCAGGCCGACCAGACCAGTGCGACGACGAGCACCGGCACGGCGACCTCGACGTTGCCGAGGTCGGACAGGCCGGCGGAGAACCGGTCCGGGTGCAGCAGGGCGCGGCTGAGCCGCTCGTCCACGCGCAACAGCGGGCCGTCGGCCACGACCTGCCAGGTGATCAGCGCGAACAGGGCGGCCGCCAGGCCGGGGAGGAGGAGCAGGACGGAGACCGGCCGCCGTGCGGCGGGGGGCCTGCCGTCGTGGGCCGTCGGCCCGTGTCCCGGGTCCGGATTCTGCGAGCTCGACACGGTGCACAGTCTGACAGCCGCGGAGCCTCGTGCCCGGACATGTCCGGAAAGAGAAAGAAGGAGGTCGGCCGCCCCGGAACAGGGGGGGTGGTTACGGGGCGGCCGTCCGGACCGGAACGTCGCTCGCCCCGGGGGGTTTGGGGCGGCGACCGTCCGATCGGTGAGGAGATCCCGGAGCCCTCAGGCCCCGGCTGTGTGCGCGAGGGCACGACCAGGTCGAAGCTGGGGAGGCCCCGGCCTGAAATCGCCCACAGTCCCCTGTGGGCGGGGTGTATCTCTCATCTGGGTAGAACCTACGGCAGCCCGAGGCGCTTGGGCAGACGGAACCGCGTCCCGCCATCCACCCCGCACACCTTCTTCACACGGCTGCCGCAGGCGCCCGACAGAGGTGCGGATCCCTCGCTCAGATGCGCGAGAACGCCTGCTCGATGATGTCCAGGCCCTCGTTGAGCAGGTCGTCGCCGATGACCAGCGGCGGCAGGAAGCGCAGCACGTTGCCGTAGGTGCCACAGGTGAGGACGAGCAGGCCCTCCTGGTGGCACGCCTTGGCGAGGGCGGCGGTGGCCTCCGGGTTCGGCGCCTTGGTGCCGCGGTCCTTGACCAGCTCGATGGCGATCATGGCGCCGCGGCCGCGGATGTCGCCGATGACGTCGAACTTCTCGGCCATGGCGCCGAGGCGGGACTTCATGATCGCCTCGATGTTCTTCGCCTTGGCGTTGAGGTCCAGCTCCTTCATCGTCTCGATGGCGCCGAGCGCACCGGCGCAGGCGACCGGGTTGCCGCCGTAGGTGCCGCCGAGGCCGCCCGCGTGCGGGGCGTCCATGATCTCGGCGCGGCCGGTGACGG
Organism: Streptomyces collinus Tu 365; assembly: GCF_000444875.1. NCBI lineage: Bacteria > Bacillati > Actinomycetota > Actinomycetes > Kitasatosporales > Streptomycetaceae > Streptomyces > Streptomyces collinus. The sequence goes on from NC_021985.1 coordinate 6,123,924, forward strand.
CGGCCAGCGGCAGACCGCCGGCGATGCCCTTGGCGGTGGTGATCAGGTCCGGGACGATGCCCTCGTCCTCGCACGCGAACCACTGGCCGGTGCGGCAGAAGCCGGACTGGATCTCGTCGGCGACGAAGACGATGCCGTTGTCCGTGGCGAACTGGCGGATCGCCGGCAGGAAGCCCTTGGCGGGCTCGATGAAGCCGCCCTCACCGAGCACCGGCTCGATGATGATCGCGGCCACGTTGTCCGGGCCGACCTGCTTGGTGATCTGGTCGATGGCCTGGGCGGCGGCCTCGGGGCCCGCGTTCTCCGGGCCGGTGGGCCAGCGGTAGCCGTAGGCGACCGGGACGCGGTAGACCTCGGGCGCGAACGGACCGAAGCCGTGCTTGTACGGCATGTTCTTCGCCGTCAGCGCCATCGTGAGGTTCGTACGGCCGTGGTAGCCGTGGTCGAACACGACGACCGCCTGGCGCTTGGTGTACGCACGGGCGATCTTGACCGCGTTCTCGACGGCCTCGGCGCCCGAGTTGAACAGCGCGGACTTCTTGGCGTGATCACCCGGGGTCAGCTCGGCCAGCGCCTCGGCGACGGCGACGTAGCCCTCGTACGGGGTGACCATGAAACAGGTGTGGGTGAAGTCGGCGAGCTGGGCGCTCGCGCGGCGTACGACGGCCTCGGCGGAGGCGCCGACGGAGGTCACCGCGATACCGGAACCGAAGTCGATCAGGCTGTTGCCGTCGACGTCCTCGATGACACCGCCGCCGGCGCGCGTGACGAAGACCGGCAGCGTGGAGCCCACGCCCTGGGCGACCACGGCGGTACGGCGGGCCTGAAGCTCCTGCGACTTCGGGCCGGGGATGGCGGTGACGACGCGGCGCTCCTGCGGAAGTGCGGTCATGGGGGGCTCCCTGAAGATCTTGCGTACCGGGTGTTCCCGGGGGGTTCCGGACGGTGCGTTTTTCGGACGCTTGTCTCTTTCTTCGCAGGCTAGGGCCGAGAACGGAGGGTGGGCATGCTCCATGTGGGCGTTGTCGCGAGGATTCGTTGTCCGTGGTGGACATAGCACTGGGTGACGGGCACGGCCGACCGGTCCGTCCCTACGGCCGCGTAAGCGGTGAACTCCCTTGGTCGGGGCGTTAGATTGGCTCGCGGATGGTGGATGGAACGGCTGGTCAGGGGGCAGGGGCGATGGACAGCGACGGCACGCGGGACGTACGCGGCACGCATGCGACGCCGGTGCCACAACCGACGCCGCCGCTGGACGGCCCCGCCGGGTCGTCCAACGGTGCGACACTGCCGCCACGCCCGACACGAGCGCCGGACGTGCCGCCCCCGTACGCCCCGAGCACCCCGCAACCACGCATGCCCGTCGCCGACTGGCTGGACCAACCCCGGCCGGACGTCAAGCCCGGCATCTGGCGTTACGGCTACCGGATGCCCAAGACCGCTCACCAGGGGCACCACCTGGCCCCCGTCACCATCGTCGGCTTCGTAGTCCCGCTGCTGGCGGGCCTGCTTCTGTGGTCGCTGTGGCGGCACGGCAGCCTCCCCTACCAGTGGGCCGTCCTGAAGCTGCTCACACCGGACGACTGGTGGTGGGGCGGCACCACGTCACCGAAGGGATACCAGGGCGCCGAGGCCCTCACCGTCGCCGACGGCGTTGTCTTCGCCATCCTCGTCTACGTCATGGCACGTCTGGGCAGCTGGCCCGACATCATCCGGCACGTCGTCACCCGCCGCCCGCAGCCCGCCCGCGCCCTGATCGCCGCCCTGGGCGCGCTGATCGCCTTGACCTTCGTGTTCCCGAGCGCCTTCCCCGGCGTCGGCTGGGACGCCCTGCCCGTCATCGCTCCATTGTTCTCACTCATCGTCCTGGTCACCGGCAGTTACGACGTCTTCGGCTCGCGACTGCTCACGGACGGGCTGGACGCGCTCGTGGTCGTGCTGGTGCTGTGGCCGTTCTCGCGCGTCGGCGGCTGGTGGCCGCTCGCGAAGGAGGCCCTTGCCGCGCGAGCCGGCACCGCCCAGGTCGCTCAGCCGGTCGTGGACCGGCGCCCTTCGCAATGGCCCGAGCTGCGGGAAGCCGGTCAGCACCAGGCAGCCGACGTGCTCGGCGCCGAACTGCATGGTGGCCGGATGAACGACGTGGACTGCGCCCGGATCGGCCACATGTGGTCGACGGCCAAGGCCCGGGCCCAGCTCGCCTCCTTCACCGATACGGTGCTGCGCGAGGGCGCCGCCGCCTGGACGCACCCGTCGGGCGCCCGCGACCTGCCGGGGGGCCGGACCGCCCAGCACGACCTGCTCGCCGCACAGGTGCGTCTGGGACAGTGGGCGCCGGGGGACCGCACCCCGCTTGCCTACGCCGGCGCGGGAGCGGCACTCGCCCCGGACAGCCTCGGCACCTCACTCCTGGCCGTCGGGCCCTCCGGCTCCGGCAAGACGCGTCACCTGGTCCGGCCCGTCGTCGAGTCGCTCGGTCTGCAGGCGCTCGCCGGACGGTGCGCCGTCGTCGCCGTCTGCGCGGCCGGCACCCCGCTCGGACCCGACTCCGCCCACGACGTCGTCGTACGCCTCGGTGATCCCGCCTCGGTCCACGACCTCGACCCCTACGCGGACTCCGAGGACCCCGATGAGGCGGCCTTCTTCCTGGCGGAGGGGCTGGCCGGTGACCTGGACGCGACGACCGGACAGCGGGCGGCCACCGCGCTGGCCCAACTGCTCGGCCCGTACCGGGCGGCGTACGGACGCTTCCCGGCACTGCCCGTGCTGCGAGAACTCCTGGAAGGCGAGCCCTCGGCTCTCGCTGCTCTCCGCGACGCGCTGGGGGAGGACGGGCAAGCCGCGATGCGCCGCGAACTCGACGCCCGCGCCCGGCAGTCCGGCACCGCAGGCGACCCCGGCCCGGTGCTGGCCGACCGGCTCGCCGTGCTGGACCGGCCGGCTTTCGCCGAGTTCCTCGGCGCGGACGGAGGTGGCGCTCGGCCGTTCTCGCTGCGTGCCGTCGCCCACCACCCGCTGCGCGTCCGCATCGACCTGCCCGACCGCGGACACGAGGAGGCGTCCCGGATCATCACACGGCTGGTGCTCGCCCAGTTCGGCGCCGTGGCGGTGTCGGGCGAACGGAACCACTTCGCCTGCCTCGTCCTGGACGACGCCACCGGAGCCGTCACGACCGCATCCGTGCGCTGCATTCAGCGGCTGCGCTCCCGCAACGCGGGCGTGGTACTCGCGCTGCGCACGGTCGGCGACGTTCCCGAGGCGCTGCACGGGCCGCTGTACGCCGCCGTCGGCTGCCGCATGGCCTTCTCCGGGGTCACCACCTGGGACGGCAGCAGGTTCGCGGAGGCCTGGGGCACGCAGTGGGTGGAGACCCGTGACGTGGCCCGGCACACCGTCTTCGCGGACCAGCCGATGACCCGCGCCATCCACGCGCTGCGCAAGCTGGTGACCGGAAAGGCGGTGACCACGGAGGCCGTCACCGTCCGCCAGGTCGAGCGTGAGCGCTGGTCGGCCTCCGAGTTGGCGCACGGGGTGCCGCCGGGGCATGCGGTGCTGTCGCTGACGACCGTGCGGGGCGAGCACGCGCCGCCCCTGCTGGTGGACCTGCGCGGCTGAGGCGCCCGGGTCCGGCCGTCTCCGGTAGGTCCCTTCCGGAATAGCCGTAGCGTCAGCGGGCGATCGTACGGTGAGGCAGAATCGCCATAGGCCGTTCATACGCTGCGGCCAAAAGATCTCGGTTCTCCCAGACCTGAAGGCCCGATGCCCCCGACTCTCGCCTCGCTCGTCCACCACTCCGCGCTCAAGCTGACCGTGCGGGCCGGCGAGGACCGCCTCGACGTCCCCGTGCGCTGGGCGCACGTGAGCGAGCTGGCCGACCCCGTGCCTTACATGGAGGGCGGCGAGCTGCTGCTGATCACCGCGCTCAAGCTGGACGCGGAGGACCCCGAGGTCATGCGGCGCTACGTCAAGCGCCTGGCCGGGGCGGGCGTGGTCGGGCTCGGGTTCGCCGTCGGGGTCAACTACGAGGAGATCCCCAAGGCGCTCGTGGACGCCGCCGAGGAGGAGGGGCTGCCCCTGCTGGAGGTGCCCCGCCGCACCCCGTTCCTCGCCATCAGCAAAGCCGTCTCCGCCGCGATCGCCGCCGACCAGTACCGGGCTGTGACGGCGGGCTTCGCCGCCCAGCGCGAGCTGACCAAGCAGGCCCTCAACGCCGGCCCCGAGGGCCTCCTCGCCGCGCTCGCCGCCCAGGTCGACGGGTGGGCGGCCCTGTACGACGCCTCGGGCGCCGTCGTCGCCACCGCACCCGAGTGGGCAGGCCGCCGGGCCGCCCGGCTCACCGCCGAGGTCGAGCGGCTGCGCGAGCGGCCCGCGCCCGCCTCCTCCGTGGTCGGCGGCCCCGACTACGAGGACCGGGTGGAACTGCACTCCCTGGGGACCGGCCGCCGCCCGCGCGCCGCGCTCGCCGTGGGCACCGCCGCCGCCCTCGGCACCGCCGAGCGGTACGCCGTGCACTCCGCGATCGCCCTGCTCACCCTCACCACCGAACGCTCCCGCTCGCTGCACGCGGCCGAGCAGCGCATCGGCGCCGCCGTACTGCGCATGCTGCTCGCCGGGGAGCCGGACCACGCCCGGGCCGTCGCCGGGGACCTGTACGGGGGACTGCTCGACGCGCCCTTCCGGATGGTCGTCGCCGAGCCGGTCTCGGGTGCCGACCCGCTCGGCGCGCTCGCCGAGACGGTCGAGGCGGCAGCGGCCCGCTCCGGCGAGGCGGTGCTGGCCGTGCCCGAGGGGGAGCGGCTCGTGGTGCTGGCCGCCGACGGGGGCGCGGCGGTGGCCGCGTGCGTCGCGCACGCGACGGCGCTGGAGACCGCGCGGGCCGTCCCCGAGCAGACGACGGGCGAGGAGGACGAACTGGTCGTCGGCCTGTCCGCGCCGTCCGGGCCGATCGCCGCGGCCGCCGCCTACAAGCAGGCCGAGCAGGCGCTGTCGGTGGCCCGGCGGCGCGGCCGGTTCCTGGTGGAGCACGAGCAGCTCGCGGCCGGCTCGGTGCTGCCGCTGCTCGCCGACGACGCGGTCAAGGCGTTCGCCGACGGGCTGCTGCGGGCGCTGCACGAGCACGACGCGACCGGCCGTGGCGACCTGGTGGCCTCCCTGCGCGCCTGGCTGTCCCGGCACGGCCAGTGGGACGCGGCCGCGGCCGACCTCGGGGTGCACCGGCACACCCTCCGGTACCGGATGCGCCGGGTCGAGGAGATCCTCGGGCGCTCCCTGGACGATCCCGACGTACGGATGGAGCTGTGGCTGGCGCTGAAGGCGACCACGAGCGAGTAGCCGCGTAGGACAAACCGGCGTGTCCCCAAGCCGTACTGCTACGGCTCGGACAAGCCTCCGTCCGCCGGGCCGGCCCTACCGTGGAGCACGAGAGCAGGAACCACCTTCGACGCGGAAAGGCCGGGACGTACATGACTTCCAGCCACGCCTTCTGGCTCGCCGGCCGCCAGGTCACCGGCGAGGACACCTTCGACGTCACCTCCCCGTGGGACGGCCGGGTCGTCGGCACGGTCAGCGTGCCGACCGAGGCCCAGGTCGAGGAGGCGGTGGCCGCCGCGTACGCCGTACGGGACGAGTTCGCCGCCACCCCGGCGCACGTCCGCGCCGCCGCCCTCGACCACGTCAGCAAGCGCCTGGTCGAGCGCACCGAGGAGATCGCCCAGCTGATCTCCGCCGAGAACGGCAAGCCGATCAAGTGGGCCCGGGGCGAGGTCGGCCGCGCCGTCTCCGTGTTCCGCTTCGCGGCCGAGGAGGCCCGCCGCTTCAACGGCGGCGAGGCCCAGCGCCTCGACACCGACGGGGGCGGCCAGGGCCGTCTGGCGCTCACCCGCCGCTTCCCCAAGGGCGTCGTCCTCGGCATCGCGCCGTTCAACTTCCCGCTGAACCTGTGCGCCCACAAGGTCGCCCCGGCCATCGCCGCCGGCGCGCCGATCATCCTCAAGCCGGCCCCGGCCACCCCGCTGTCCGGCCTGATCCTCGGTGACCTGCTCGCCGAGACCGAGCTGCCCGCCGGCTCCTGGTCCATCCTGCCGGTCTCCAACGACCGCATGCCCGCCCTGGTCCAGGACGAGCGCCTGCCGGTCATCTCCTTCACCGGTTCGGAGAAGGTCGGCTACGCGATCATGGACTCCGTGCCGCGCAAGCACTGCACGCTGGAGCTGGGCGGCAACGGCGCGGCCGTCGTGCTCGCCGACTTCGCGAGCGACGCCGACCTGGACTGGGCCGCGACCCGCATCGCGACCTTCTCCAACTACCAGGGCGGCCAGTCCTGCATCTCGGTGCAGCGCGTGATCGCCGACGCCTCCGTCTACGACCGCCTGCTGCCGCGCATCGTGGCGGCCGTCGAGGCCCAGGTCACCGGTGACCCGTCCGACGCCTCCACCGACGTCGGCCCGCTGGTCAGCGAGGACGCCGCCAAGCGCGTCGAGTCGTGGGTGGACGAGGCCGTCTCCGCGGGGGCGAAGCTGCTGGCCGGCGGCAAGCGTGACGGCGCCTCCTACGCGCCGACCGTGCTGACCGAGGTGCCCGCCGACACGACGATCTCCTGCGAGGAGGTCTTCGGCCCGGTGCTCACCGTGCAGAAGGTGGACGGCGAGGCCGAGGCGTTCGCCGCGGTCAACGACTCCAAGTACGGCCTCCAGGCGGGCGTGTTCACGCACGACCTCCAGGCCGCCTTCCGCGCCCACCGCGCTCTGGAGGTCGGCGGTGTCGTCGTCGGCGACGTCCCCTCCTACCGCGCCGACCAGATGCCCTACGGCGGCGTCAAGCAGTCCGGCGTCGGCCGCGAGGGCGTGAAGTTCGCGATGGACGACTACACCTACGAGCGAGTGCTGGTCCTCACCGGACTCGCCCTGTGACCTGTCACGGACGGGTCCGCAAGGACTGACCTGCCACGGACAGGTCGGACAGGACGGCCGCAGCCCACTGTGCGGGGGCTGCGGCCGTCACTGCGTCCGGGCGGTGCCGCACCCCGGCCCTGAGGTGCTCCGGGCAATGCTGTGCCTGGGTAAAGGATTCGGCATCGACGGGTCAACTGTCTTGTTATGTGCATGACTCACTCGATGGGATGCGTGTGGACCACTTCGTCCGACCGCGGACCACTCAGGGGAACACATGCACATAGCCCGTACCGGGCGCGGCGTCGCGGCCTGCGCCGCCACCGCCGCCCTCGCCGCCGCCGCGCTGGCGACCACCTCGGGAGCCGGCGCCACCGCCGCCGCGCCCGCCGCCGTCCCGCACACCAAGGCGGTCCCGGCCGTCGCCGGCCACACGCTGGTGCACGATGTGGCCGACCCGCTGCCCATCGGGCAGTGCGAGACCAAGTGGCACATCGCCTGCTACAACCCGCTCCAGTACCGCACCGCGTACCACCTGAACGGGCTGTACCGGCAGGGCGTCACGGGCAAGGGACGCACCATCGTCATCGTCGACTCGTTCGGCTCCCCGACCGTCCAGCACGACCTCGACGTCTACAGCAGGCAGTTCGGCCTGCCCAGCACCAAGGTCAAGGTGGTCAAGTGGGGCCACGTCCCCGCCTTCGACCCCAAGAACTCGGACATGACCGGCTGGGCCGGCGAGACCACGCTCGACGTCGAGCTGGCGCACGCCGTGGCGCCCGGCGCGAAGATCGTCCTGGTGGAGACGGCGGTCTCGGAGACCGAGGGCACCACCGGCCTGCCGGAGATGATGAGCGCCGAGAAGCACCTCGTCGACCAGGGCGTCGGCGACGTCATCAGCCAGAGCTTCGGCGCCACCGAGAACACCTTCCCCGGCTTCGCCCGAGGTGACTTCTCCAGCATCAAGAAGCTCCGCTACGCCTTCGAGGACGCCCACCGCAAGCACGTCACCGTGCTCGCCGCCTCAGGCGACGGCGGCGCCACCGACATGAAGGCGGACGGCAAGCACTACTACGACAAGCGGGTCAACTCCTGGCCCTCCTCGGACCCGCTGGTCACCTCGGTCGGCGGCACCCAGCTCCACCTGAACGACCACGGCGACCGGGTCAGGCCCGACAGCGTCTACAACGACTACGGCGCCGGCGGCGGCGGCCAGTCCCACGTGTTCACCCGCCCGTCCTTCCAGAACGGCGTGCGGAACACCGTCGGCACCCGCCGCGGCACCCCGGACGTGTCGATGACGGCCGCGGTCGACGGCGGCGCGTGGATCTACTCCAGCTACGACCCGACCGCCACGGGCTGGGACGTGACCGGCGGCACCAGCGAGGCCACCCCGATCTTCTCGGGCATCGTCGCCCTCGCCGACCAGGTCGCCGGCCACCGGCTCGGCGACATCAACGCGGCGCTCTACGAACTCTCCGCCCACCACGCCGCCACCAACGGCGTCGTCGACGTCGCCGACGGCACGAACAACAGCTACGAGGGCGTCACCGGCTACAAGGCGGTCAAGGGCTACGACATGGCCACCGGCGTGGGCACGGTCGACGCCCAGAGCTTCGTGCCCGCCCTCGCCCGGGCGGCCCGCCACGGCTGACAGGGCTGACACGACACCCTGACGAAGGGACCCGGCACCGCTGCCTGACCGCCGCCGGGTCCCTTCCCCGTGCCGGGCTCCTGCGGACCCTCTACCGCCACCCGTGCCGTCACCTCGGTGACACCGTCCCCGAAGTCGCAGCCACGACGGACGAGTTCGGCACCGGCACCGGCCGTCGGGGTCACCGCGTCGCCCGCCGTCCCGGCGCGGTCGACGATCGCGATGCCGGAGTGCTCGTCCAAGTCCGCCGCCTCCGGACCCTGCCGGGTCACCGGCCGCGTGACCGGGGCCTCGCCGTCCAGGGCGACGGCCGTACGCAGCCGGACTCCCGCGCTGGTCCCGCCCGACGCCGGCAGCCCCTCGCAGAAGGAGTGAGGGTGTCTCGACAGTAGCTCCAGCACGACGCCCCGACCGTCTCCGGACGACGGCCGGTATCCGTCCGGCCCGACCCGATCGGACCGCGAGGGGTGGTGGGGTCGGCCCGTTTCGGGTACCAACGATCCAGTAGCACCGGTCGGTAAGGACCGGTCCCCATCGTCCCTCTTCGTGACGAGGTGAGCCTCCATGTCCGCCACCACCACCCCACGCACCACCGTCACCGAGCGCGAGGCGCGCGAGGTGGCGGAGGCCGCCCGGGAGCAGGACTGGCGCAAGCCAAGCTTCGCCAAGGAACTGTTCCTCGGCCGCTTCCGGCTCGACCTCATCCACCCCCACCCGCTGCCCGACGCCGAAAGCGTGCGCCGCGGCGAGGAATTCCTCACCAAGCTGCGCGCCTTCTGCGAGTCCACCATCGACTCCGCCCGCATCGAACGCGAGGCCCGCATCCCCGACGAGGTCGTCGCCGGCCTGAAGGAACTCGGCGCCCTCGGCATGAAGATCGACCCCAAGTACGGCGGCCTCGGCCTCACCCAGCTCTACTACAACAAGGCCCTCGCCCTCGTCGGCTCCGCGAGCCCCGCCGTCGGCGCCCTGCTCTCCGCCCACCAGTCGATCGGCGTACCGCAGCCCCTGAAGATGTTCGGCACCCAGGAGCAGAAGGACACCTTCCTGCCCCGCTGCGCCCGCACCGACATCTCCGCCTTCCTGCTCACCGAGCCCGACGTCGGCTCCGACCCGGCCCGCCTCGCCACCACCGCCGTCCCCGACGGCGACGACTACGTGCTCGACGGCGTCAAACTGTGGACCACCAACGGAGTCGTCGCCGACCTGCTCGTCGTGATGGCCCGGGTGCCCGCCTCCGAGGGCCACAAGGGCGGCATCACCGCCTTCGTCGTCGAGGCGGGCTCCGAGGGCATCACCGTCGAGCACCGCAACGCCTTCATGGGCCTGCGCGGCATCGAGAACGGCGTCACCCGCTTCCACCAGGTGCGCGTCCCCGCCGCGAACCGGATCGGCCCCGAGGGCGCCGGCCTGAAGATCGCGCTCACCACCCTCAACACCGGGCGGCTCTCCCTGCCCGCGATGTGCGCCGGCGCCGGCAAGTGGTGCCTGAAGATCGCCCGGGAATGGGCGGCCGAACGCGAGCAGTGGGGCAAGCCCGTCGCCCTGCACGAGGCCGTCGGCTCCAAGATCAGCTTCATCGCGGCCACCACCTTCGCCCTGGAGGCCGTCCTCGACCTCTCCTCCCAGATGGCCGACGAGGACCGCAACGACATCCGCATCGAGGCCGCCCTCGCCAAGCTCTACGGCTCCGAGATGGCCTGGCTGATGGCCGACGAACTGGTCCAGATCCGCGGCGGCCGCGGCTACGAGACCGCCGAGTCGCTGGGCGCCCGCGGCGAACGCTCCGTCCCGGCCGAGCAGATCCTGCGCGACCTGCGCATCAACCGCATCTTCGAGGGCTCGACGGAGATCATGCACCTCCTCATCGCCCGCGAGGCGGTCGACGCCCACCTCTCCGTCGCCGGCGACCTCATCGACCCCGACAAGTCCCTCTCCGACAAGGCCAGGGCGGGCGCCAACGCCGGCGTCTTCTACGCCAAGTGGCTGCCGAAACTGGTCGCAGGACCCGGCCAGCTCCCCTCCGCCTACAACGAGTTCAAGCACGCCGTCGACCTCTCCGGCCACCTGCGCTACGTCGAACGGCACGCCCGCAAACTCGCCCGGTCCACCTTCTACGCCATGTCCCGCTGGCAGGGCCGCATGGAGACCAAGCAGGGCTTCCTCGGCCGGATCGTCGACATCGGCGCCGAGCTGTTCGCCATGAGCGCGGCCTGCGTACGCGCCGAACGGCTGCGCAGTGAGGGCGAGCACGGCCGCGAGGCCTACCAGCTCGCCGACGCCTTCTGCCGCCAGGCCCGCATCCGCGTCGAGGAACTCTTCGCCCGGCTGTGGACCAACACCGACGACCTCGACCGCAAGGTCGTCATGGGAGTCCTCGGCGGGGCCTACACCTGGCTGGAGGAGGGCGTCGTCGACCCCTCCGGCGAGGGCCCCTGGATCGCGGACGCCACCCCCGGCCCCAGCGAACGCGAGAACGCCCGCCGCCCCTACGGCGCCTAGCCACACCGGACCAGGTCGGGCTCCCGCCCCGGGGTGGGAGCCCGACCTGGTCGGCGCGGGATCCGGACCACGCCCCGCACGCCACCACGCGCCACACCGCACCCAGTGCACCTCGACGCACCTCAGCGCACCCCACCGCGCCCCAACGCACAGCAGCGCGCTCCAGTGCGCCCCCAGCCGTTGTCCCCCGTCACCCCTCACCCGCCCCTCACAAGCGGACAACCACTCCATCCGGCGACGAAACCCGCCAACGCACCCGCCCGGGGGACGCCCTGTCCAGGCGGCCACGGCTTACGGCCACAATGGGGGGCATGACCGACAGTCCCGCCAGTCCCGCACCCCTAGCCGACCCGCACCTCGTGTACGACCCCCTCGCGGGGGACGGCCCGAAGGACGTGGTGATCCTCGGCTCCACCGGGTCCATCGGAACGCAGGCCATCGACCTCGTGCTGCGCAACCCGGGCCGCTTCCGGGTCACCGCCCTCTCCGCGAACGGCAGCCGCACGGCCCTGCTCGCCGAGCAGGCCCACCGGCTGCGGGTGCGCGCCGTGGCGGTCGCCCGCGAGGACGCCGTGCCGGCCCTGCGCGAGGCCCTGACCGAGCGGTACGGCGCCGGGGAGGCGCTCCCCGAGATCCTCGCCGGACCGGACGCGGCCACCCACGTCGCCGCCTCCGACTGCCACACCGTGCTCAACGGCATCACCGGTTCCATCGGCCTGGCGCCCACCCTCGCCGCCCTGGAGGCCGGCCGCACCCTCGCGCTCGCCAACAAGGAGTCGCTGATCGTCGGCGGGCCCCTGGTCAAGGCGCTGGCCAAGCCCGGGCAGATCATCCCGGTCGACTCCGAGCACGCCGCGCTCTTCCAGGCCCTCGCCGCCGGCACCCGCGCCGACGTGCGCAAGCTGGTCGTCACCGCCTCCGGCGGCCCCTTCCGCGGCCGCAGCAAGGCGGAACTGGCGAACGTCACCGTCGAGGACGCCCTCGCCCACCCCACCTGGGCCATGGGCCCGGTCATCACGATCAACTCGGCGACCCTCGTCAACAAGGGCCTCGAAGTCATCGAGGCGCACCTGCTCTACGACATTCCCTTCGACCGCATTGAGGTCGTCGTGCATCCGCAGTCGTATGTCCACTCGATGGTCGAGTTCACCGACGGATCCACGATCGCCCAGGCGACGCCCCCCGACATGCGGGGGCCGATCGCCGTCGGTCTGGGCTGGCCCGAACGCGTTCCCGACGCGGCGCCCGCCTTCGACTGGAGCAAGGCCTCCACCTGGGAGTTCTTCCCCCTGGACAACGAGGCCTTCCCCTCGGTGAACCTCGCCCGGCACGTGGGACAGCTCGCGGGGACCGCCCCGGCGGTGTTCAATGCGGCCAACGAGGAGTGCGTCGAGGCCTTCCGCACCGGCGCACTGCCCTTCAACGGCATCATGGAGACCGTCACCCGGGTCGTCGAGGAGCACGGCACCCCGGTCACGGGAACTTCACTCACCGTGTCGGACGTCCTCGAAGCGGAGACCTGGGCACGGGCCCGGGCGCGCGAACTGACTGACCGGACCGCGGAGGCGCGTGCATGACGACCCTGATGTTCATCCTCGGCATAGTGGTCTTCGTGGTCGGCCTGCTCGTCTCGATCGCCTGGCACGAGCTGGGGCACCTGTCCACGGCCAAGCTCTTCGGCATCCGCGTCCCGCAGTACATGGTCGGGTTCGGCCCCACCATCTGGTCGCGGAACAAGGGCGAGACCGAGTACGGCATCAAGGCCGTCCCGCTCGGCGGCTACATCCGCATGATCGGCATGTTCCCGCCCGACGAGGCCGGCCGGGTCTCCGCCCGCTCCACCTCGCCGTGGCGCGGCATGATCGAGGACGCCCGCTCGGCGGCCTTCGAGGAACTCAAGCCCGGTGACGAGACGCGCATGTTCTACACGCGCAAGCCGTGGAAGCGGGTCATCGTCATGTTCGCGGGTCCGTTCATGAACCTGATCCTCGCGATCGGTCTGTTCCTGACCGTCCTGATGGGCTTCGGCATCCAGCAGCAGACCACCACCGTCGCCTCCGTCTCGCCCTGCATCATCGCGCAGAGCGAGCACCGCGACAGCTGCAAGAAGAGCGACCCGGCCTCCCCGGCCGCGGCCGCCGGGATACTGGCGCGCGACAAGATCGTCTCCTTCGGCGGCAAGCCGACCCCGGACTGGAACACGCTGTCCGACCTCATCCGCGACAGCGCCGGCCGGACCGTGCCCATCGTCGTCCAGCGCGACGGCAGGGAACTCACCCTGCACGCGACGATCGCCACCAACCAGGTCACCCGGAAGGACTCCAGCGGCACCTACGTCCAGGGCGAGTACGTGAAGGCCGGCTTCCTCGGCTTCAGCGCCGCCACGGGCGTCGTCAAGCAGGACTTCGGCCAGTCCGTGACCTGGATGACCGACCGCGTCGGCGACGCCGTCGACTCGCTCGTCGCCCTGCCCGGCAAGATCCCGGCCCTGTGGAACGCGGCCTTCGGCAACGGCCCGCGCGAACCCGACTCCCCGATGGGCATCGTCGGCGCGGCCCGCGTCACCGGCGAGATCGCCACGCTCCACATCCCGGCGTCCCAGCAGCTGGCCATGGCCCTCTTCGTGGTCGCCGGCTTCAACCTCTCCCTGTTCCTGTTCAACATGCTCCCGCTGCTCCCGCTCGACGGCGGGCACATCGCCGGCGCCCTGTGGGAGTCCCTGAGGCGCAACGTGGCCCGAGTCCTGCGCCGCCCCGACCCGGGCCCCTTCGACGTCGCCCGCCTGATGCCGGTGGCCTACGTGGTGGCGGGCATCTTCGTCTGCTTCACGATCTTGGTCTTGGTGGCGGACATCGTTAACCCCGTCAAAATCAGTTAGCCGTCCGGCGTTCGAGGCGGCCCGGAAGGCTGGGATTTCGGGCCGCCTCCCATAGAGTGGGTTTACCGGGTGGGATGTGCTGCCCTACGGGGCCGTGCCGTAATCTCGAAGTCTGGAGCCCGCCGTTCACGGGACCGGACCTTGATCCACGACTTGGGGTTGCACAGCAGATGACTGCGATTTCTCTCGGCATGCCGTCCGTTCCGACCAAGCTCGCCGAGCGCCGGAAGAGCCGGCAGATCCAGGTCGGGTCCGTCGCGGTCGGCGGGGACGCGCCCGTCTCGGTGCAGTCGATGACGACGACCCGTACGTCCGACATCGGTGCCACCCTCCAGCAGATCGCCGAGCTGACCGCCTCCGGCTGCCAGATCGTCCGTGTCGCCTGCCCCACCCAGGACGACGCCGACGCCCTCGCCACCATCGCCCGCAAGTCGCAGATCCCGGTCATCGCGGACATCCACTTCCAGCCCAAGTACGTCTTCGCGGCCATCGAGGCCGGCTGCGCCGCCGTCCGCGTCAACCCCGGCAACATCAAGCAGTTCGACGACAAGGTCAAGGAGATCGCCAAGGCCGCCAAGGAGCACGGCACCCCGATCCGCATCGGGGTCAACGCCGGCTCCCTGGACCGCCGGCTGCTCCAGAAGTACGGCAAGGCCACCCCCGAGGCGCTCGTGGAGTCGGCCCTGTGGGAGGCGTCCCTCTTCGAGGAGCACGACTTCCGGGACATCAAGATCTCCGTCAAGCACAACGACCCGGTCGTCATGATCGAGGCCTACCGCCAGCTCGCCGAGGCCTGCGACTACCCGCTGCACCTCGGCGTGACCGAGGCCGGCCCGGCCTTCCAGGGCACCATCAAGTCGGCCGTCGCCTTCGGCGCCCTGCTCTCCCAGGGCATCGGCGACACCATCCGCGTCTCCCTCTCGGCCCCGCCGGCCGAAGAGGTCAAGGTCGGCCTGCAGATCCTGGAGTCGCTGAACCTCAAGCAGCGCGGTCTGGAGATCGTCTCCTGCCCGTCCTGCGGCCGCGCCCAGGTCGACGTGTACAAGCTCGCCGAGGAGGTCACCGCCGGCCTCACCGGCATGGAGGTCCCGCTGCGCGTCGCCGTCATGGGCTGCGTCGTCAACGGACCCGGCGAGGCCCGCGAGGCCGACCTCGGCGTCGCCTCCGGCAACGGCAAGGGCCAGATCTTCGTCAAGGGCGAGGTCATCAAGACCGTCCCCGAGTCCAAGATCGTGGAGACCCTCATCGAGGAGGCCATGAAGCTCGCCGAGCAGATGGAGGCCGACGGCGTCACCTCCGGCGAGCCGTCCGTCTCGGTGGCCGGCTGAGCGCCCCGCGGGGCCGCCGGGAACCGCGCGGCCGGCCACAGCCGGCGCGCGGCCGCCCGGCGACCGGCAAGCACCCTGACTCCGGGGCGCAGCGCCCAGACGGCGCGGCTATAGTGCGGAGATCAGCAGAACCCCAGGGTGAGGCCCCGCACGTGTTGACCCAGACCACCTCACGGGTGCTCGAACCGAGCGACCTTGACGCCGCGCTCGCCGTCCTCGACCGCGAGCCGGTCGCGAACGCCTTCGTGACCTCCCGGGTCCAGGTCGCGGGCCTGGACCCGTGGCGGCTCGGCGGCGAGATGTGGGGCTGGTACGAGGACGGCATGCTCACGTCCCTGTGCTACGCGGGCGCCAACCTCGTACCGATCTGCGCCACCCCGCGGGCCGTGCGCGCGTTCGCGGACCGGGCCAGGAGGGCCGGGCGGCGCTGCTCCTCCATCGTCGGGCCCGCCGGACCCACCGCCCAGCTGTGGCGCCTGCTCGAACCGCAGTGGGGCCCCGCCCGCGAGGTCCGCGCCCACCAGCCGCTGATGGTCACCGACCGGATGCCCGCCGACATCGTCGCTGACCCCTACGTCCGTCGCATCCGCAAGGACGAGATGGAGACGATCATGCCGGCCTGCGTGGCGATGTTCACCGAGGAGGTGGGCGTCTCCCCGCTGGCCGGGGACGGCGGGCTGCTCTACCAGGCCCGGGTGGCCGAACTCGTCGGTTCCGGCCGCTCCTTCGCCCGCCTCGACGAGAACGGCAAGGTGGTCTTCAAGGCGGAGATCGGCGCGGCGACGCGCCACGCCTGCCAGATCCAGGGCGTGTGGGTGGCGCCGGAGTACCGGGGCCGCGGCCTGGCGGCGCCCGGTATGGCCGCCGTCCTGCGGTACGCCCTCGCCGACGTGGCCCCGGTGGTCAGCCTCTACGTCAACGACTTCAACACGGCGGCCCGGCGGACGTACCAGCGCGTGGGCTTCCGGGAGACCGGCGCGTTCATGAGCGTGCTGTTCTAGCCCGGGCCCCGCCCAGGGCGCGCGAGCCGTACCCGGCGGGTGCGGACGCCGGTGCCGGCCGCCGATCGGTGACCGCCCTGTACGCTCCCCGCATGGACGTCGTGATCGGCCCCCTGGACCTCACCGCCCACGTCGACGAGGCCCTGGCGGTGCAGGCCGTCGCCTTCGGGCTGGGCCCCGAGGAGGTCGCCGTACGCCGCCAGATCGTCCAGCGGCACATGCAGTACCGCGGGGCGCGCGCGCTCGGCGCCACCAGCCGGGGCCGCCTGGTCGGCTTCGTCTACGGGATGCCCAACTCCCGCACTCACTGGTGGTCCACCGTCGTGGAGCCCTACCTGCGCGCCCGGGACAACGACCTCTGGCTGGACGACTCCTTCGTCATCACGGAGCTGCACGTCCACCCCGACCACCAGAACCTGGGCGTCGGCCGCCGGCTGATCACCGCGATCACCGACGGGGCCGCCGAGCCGCGCTCGATCCTCTCCGCGATCGACATGGACAGCCCGGCGCGGGGCCTGTACCACTCCCTCGGCTACGTCGACCTCGCCCGTCCGGTCCACTTCCCGAGCGCGCCCAAGCCCTACGCCGTGATGGGCGCCCCGCTGCCGCTGCGGCGCCGTTAACCGATTTCCACCGGCACAGGCGGCCCGGCTAACCTCCTTGCCATCACCCTTTCCCGTCAGGAGTAAGAGAGCCATGGCCAACGCACCGGTCCAGCGCATGTCCCAGTTGATGGCGAAGACGCTGCGCGACGACCCGGCGGACGCCGAGGTCCTCAGCCACAAGCTCCTCGTCCGCGCCGGCTACGTCCGCCGCACCGCCGCCGGCATCTGGAGCTGGCTGCCCCTGGGCAAGAAGGTCCTCGCCAACGTGGAGCGGATCGTCCGCGAGGAGATGGACGCCATCGGCGCCCAGGAGGTCTCGCTGCCCGCCCTGCTGCCGCGCGAGCCCTACGAGGCCACCGGCCGCTGGGACGAGTACGGCCAGGAGCTGTTCCGGCTCCAGGACCGCAAGGGCGGCGACTACCTCCTCGGCCCCACCCACGAGGAGATCTTCACCCTGCTGGTCAAGGACCAGTGCACGTCCTACAAGGACCTGCCGGTGATCCTGTACCAGATCCAGACCAAGTTCCGCGACGAGGCCCGGCCCCGCGCCGGCATCCTGCGCGGCCGTGAGTTCCTCATGAAGGACTCGTACTCCTTCGACCTGGACGACGAGGGCCTGGGCAGGTCCTACGCGCTGCACCGCGAGGCCTACCGGCGCGTCTTCGAGCGCCTCGGCCTCGACTACCGCATCGTCGCCGCCACCGCCGGCGCGATGGGCGGCTCCAAGTCCGAGGAGTTCCTGGCCCCGGCCGAGGCCGGCGAGGACACCTTCGCGGACTGCCCGAACTGCGACTTCGCGGCGAACACCGAGGCCGTCGTGTACGAGCTCAAGGCGGTGGACGGCTCGGCCGTGCCCGCGCTGGAGGAGATCCCCACCCCGGACACCCCGACCATCGAGACCCTGGCGGCCTCGCTCGGTGTCCCCGCCTCCGCCACCCTGAAGAACCTGCTGGTCAAGGTGGACGGCGAGATCGTGGCCGTCGGCGTGCCCGGTGACCGCGAGGTCGACCTGGGCAAGGTCGAGGCGCACTTCGCCCCGGCCACCGTCGAGATGGTCACCGAGGCGGACTTCGCGGGCCGCCCCGACCTGGTGCGCGGCTACGTGGGCCCGCAGGGCCTCGGCGAGAAGGTCACGTACATCGCCGACCCGCGCGTGGCTCCCGGCACGTCCTGGATCACCGGCGCCAACAAGGACCAGACCCACGCGAAGAACGTCGTCGCCGGCCGTGACTTCGAGGTCGACGCGTACGTGGACGTCGTGGTGGTCCAGGAGGGCGACCCCTGCCCGAAGTGCGGCACCGGCCTGAAGCTGGACCGCGCCATCGAGATCGGTCACATCTTCCAGCTCGGCCGCAAGTACGCCGACGCCCTCAAGCTCGACGTCCTCGGCCAGAACGGCAAGCCGGTCCGCGTCACCATGGGCTCCTACGGCATCGGTGTCTCGCGTGCCGTCGCCGCGCTCGCCGAGCAGACCGCCGACGACAAGGGTCTGGTGTGGTCCAAGGAGGTCGCCCCGGCCGACGTGCACGTGGTCGCCGCCGGCAAGGCCCTGCAGACCGAGCTGGCGCTCGACGTCGCCGACAAGCTGGCCGCCGCGGGCGTCCGTGTCCTGGTGGACGACCGGGCCGGGGTCTCCCCGGGCGTGAAGTTCACCGACGCGGAGCTGATCGGCGTGCCCCAGATCCTGGTGGCCGGCCGCCGCTCCGGCGAGGGCGTCCTGGAGCTGAAGGACCGCAAGACGGGTGAGCGCGAGGAGCTCTCCGTCGAGGACGCGATCGCCCGTCTGACGGCCTGATCGCCTCGCGGCCGTCTCCGGCGGCCCGATCATCCGGCAGTCGTACCGACGGCCCGGCGCGGACACGGCCCCGCCGCCCACAAGGGCGCGGGGCCGTGTCCCGTTTTCTGTCCGCCGTCTACAGCCAGCCGGCGAACTCCAGCAGCAGCTCGCCGTCCTTGGGCCGTCCCACCCGGAAGGCCCGTACGCCGGACTCCACGGCCCGGAACAGCGTCCAGCCGCGCAGCCGGTCCTGGTCGACCTCCAGGGACTCCGCGAGCCGCTTGATGCGCCG
The DNA here is from genome assembly GCF_000444875.1 of Streptomyces collinus Tu 365. Classification (NCBI taxonomy): domain Bacteria; kingdom Bacillati; phylum Actinomycetota; class Actinomycetes; order Kitasatosporales; family Streptomycetaceae; genus Streptomyces; species Streptomyces collinus. The sequence continues at coordinate 6,142,845 of NC_021985.1, forward strand.
CCGCGTGGTCGAGGGGCCGGACTGCACGGCGATCAGGTCCTCCACCCGGTCGCGCACCAGGCGCGCCAGGTCGAACGCGACCTCGCCGACCACCGGGTCCGGGCCCACCGCGAGCCACGGCATCCGGTCCCCGGCGAGCACCTTGCTCTGCCGGAACGTCCCGTGCAGCAGCCGGTGGTCGGGCGGCGCGGCCAGCAGGTCCGCGCGGGCCGTGAGCGCCGCCTCCACCAGGGGCGCCGCCTCGGGTTCGGACAGGGCGCCGGCCCGCATGGCCTCGGCCTGCCGCCCGGTGCGCTCCGCCACGGTCTCGAAGGTGTGGTGGCCCGGCGGTTCGACCCACAGCCGGCGCAGTGTCCCGGCCGCCTCCAGCAGGGCCTTCGCCTCCGGCAGCGACCGTACCGACACGTCCGGGTGCAGCCGCTCCAGGAGCAGCGTCCCGTCGGCGGTGTCCTCGTCGTCCGACTCCAGCAGCTGTACGGCGCCCAGGCCGGCCCAGTGCGCCAGTGCGGCCCGCTCGCTCTCGGGGCGCGCCCGGGCGGGGGCCAGCTTCAGTACCGCGGGGGTGCCGTCGGCGCGCCGGACCAGCACCACGAGGCTGCTGCGCCCGCCCGGCACCTGGACCCGCTCCGCGGTCAACTCGCGCCGGGCGACCGCTTGCTCGGCGGTCCCGGGGAGCCGGGCCAGCCAGTCGTCGCCGGCCGGCGCCGTCTCACCGAGCGCCCGCACCAGTCGCTGCGGCGGTTCGAAAACCATGCGCGAGTCCGTTCCCTTCTCTCCGGTCTCCCTGACCCTTCCCGGCCCCGGCCCTTACGGGACTTGGCCCGGCCCTGTCCCGGTCCCTTTCCGTCCGGGACCCGGACCGGCCCTTCGTAGCCCTGTCCGGACCCGGCCCTGTCCGGACCCGGCCCTGTCCGGACCCGGCCCTGTCCGGACCCGGCTCTGTCCGGACCCGGCCGGATGCGAGCCCGGCCCGGCCCTCCCCGGGCCCATCCTGGCCCGTCCTTCCCGGCCTCGTCCGCGTGGCTCGGCCCTTCCTGGTCCCTTCCGGACCTGGCTCAGCCCTTCCCGTCCTGTTCGGACCTGGCCCGGTCGTCCCCGGTCCCGTACGGGACCTGTTCGGACCCGGCCGGCCTTTCCGAGCCCGGCCCCGTCCGGCCCGGTCCTCCCTGGCCCTGCCCGGACCCGGCCCGGTCAGTCCTGGCCCCTCCGACCCGGTCCGGCCCGTTCCTGCCGCCCGGCGCCGCACGTTCCTCCCCGGCCCTTCCCGGTTCCGGGGCCGGCCCTCGTGGTCACCGCGCCGCGGACGCGGTCACCGTGCCGTCACGGCGACGGGGACGCCGACCCGCCCGCCCCGGCCGCGCCGGTGTCGCCGGTGCCGGTGCCGGTGCCGTCGGTGGTCCGTTCGGCGAGCCCAGGGAAGGCTACGCTCTCCCCGCTCCAGCGCACCGCCCGCACCGCGGCCTCGCGCAGCGCCCCGGCGGCCGTGCCGCGCCGCTCACCGGTCGCCGCCCGCACCAGGTCGGAGTACACACCTGCCACCCGCTCCTCCAGGCGGGCGGCCAGCCGTACCGCCGTGGCCGCGTCCGGCACCTGGAACGGCAGCGCGTACGCGGCGCTCGCGGCGACCGGTGCGCCGCCCAGGTCACGCACCTCGCGCACCAGCGCGTCGCGCCGCGCGCGGTGGGCGTCGTACGCCGCGCGCGCCTCGGCCCGCCGGCGCTCGCCGATCCGGCCGCCGACGACGCCGTACCCGTACACGGCCGCGTGCTCGGCCGCGAGCGCCGACTGCAGTGCGGTCAGTTCGGCCGTTCGGCCGGTGTCCCCGGACGATCTCCGCGAGGTGGTCGCGCGGTCCGTCCTGCGCTGTTCGTCGCTCACTTGGCCGCCTCCGTCAGCAGGTACGCGTGCGCCGCACCGGCGGCGGCCACGGACGCCATGAGCCGGGCCAGTTCGCCCGGCACGTCCAGCAGGGCCCGCGCGCGCCGGTCGGCGAGATCGCGCTCGGCGGCGGCGAGGGAGGCGAGGGCGTCCTTGGGGGCGGCGGGCACGGCCGGCGGGCTCGCCGTGGCGGAGACGGAGGCGCCGGCGGCCGCGGGGGAGGGGGACCTGGTGGCGCCGGCGCCGCCGAACGCCTCTGCGTGGGCCGCCACCGCGGCGCGCAGCGGCCGCAGCCGGTCCGCCAGGGCCGGGTGGGCGGCGGCCACGGCGTCGTAGTGCTCCAGCAGGGACGCGCTGTCCCGGGCCGCACGCGCGCGTGCCCGCGCGGCGCGCGAGGGGCCCTCGTCCCCGGAGTCCTCGGCGGCCGAGCAGCCCACCAGCAGGGCGGCTCCGGCGGCCGACGCGATCAGGGATCTTCTGCGCGGCCCCGAAAGGGTGCGCGGCGGTGGGGAGTACGGCACTGCAGACGTCCTCGGGGCACTCGTACGGAGGGAACGGCGAAGGAAGAACAGCCGGCGGGCGGCACGCCCGTGATCACCGTACCCGCGCGCCCCGCGCACACCACCCACCGGCACCGCGCGAACACAGGTGGACGGCAACACTCTCCTCGACCGGATACCCTTTGATCAGACACGCGCCCCATCCCACAACAGCACACGCGGCCGAGGAGTCACCCGGATGAGCACCACCCAGAGCGAGAGGCTGCGAGAGCTGCTCGAACCGCTCGTCACCTCGCAAGGGCTGGATCTCGAAGAGATCGCCGTGGACTCCGTGGGACGCAAGCGGGTGCTGCGTGTGGTCGTCGACTCCGACACCGGAGCGGACCTGGACGCGATCGCCGATGTGAGCCGCGCGCTCTCGGCGAAGCTCGACGAGACCAACGCGATGGGCGACGCCGCGTACGACCTGGAGGTCGGCACCCCCGGCGCCGAGCGCGCCCTGACCGAGCACCGGCACTTCGTGCGCGCCACCGACCGGCTGGTGAGGTTCCAGCTCGCCGAGGGCGGCGAACTGGTCGCGCGGATCCTGACGGTCGACGAGGACGGTCTCGACGTCGAGGTCCCGGGTGTGAAGGGCCGCAAGGCCACCACCCGCAGGCTCGGCTTCCCGGAGATCGCCAAGGCGCGGGTGCAGGTCGAGTTCAACCGCAAGGACAAGAAGGACATGAAGGAAGAGGAGGAGGCGTAGCCGTGGACATCGACATGAGCGCCCTGCGGGGCTTGGTCAGGGAGAAGGAGATCTCCTTCCCCCTGCTGGTCGAGGCGATCGAGTCGGCCCTCCTCATCGCCTACCACCGCACCGAGGGAAGCCGCCGGCACGCGCGCGTGGAGCTCAACCGGGAGACCGGGCATGTGACCGTGTGGGCGAAGGAGGACCCGGAGGACCTCGAGGAGGGCCAGGAGGCCCGCGAGTTCGACGACACCCCGTCCGGCTTCGGCCGGATCGCCGCGACCACCGCCAAGCAGGTGATCCTGCAGCGGCTGCGCGACGCCGAGGACGACGCCACGCTCGGCGAGTACGCGGGCCGTGAGGGCGACATCGTCACCGGTGTGGTCCAGCAGGGCCGCGACCCGAAGAACGTGCTGGTCGACATCGGCAAGCTGGAGGCCATCCTGCCGGTGCAGGAGCAGGTGCCCGGCGAGACGTACCCGCACGGCATGCGGCTGCGGTCGTACGTGGTCCGCGTGGCCAAGGGTGTCCGGGGTCCCTCGGTGACGCTCTCGCGCACGCACCCGAACCTGGTGAAGAAGCTCTTCGCCCTGGAGGTGCCGGAGATCGCCGACGGCTCGGTGGAGATCTCCGCGATCGCCCGTGAGGCCGGTCACCGGACCAAGATCGCCGTACGGTCCACCCGTTCGGGCCTGAACGCCAAGGGTGCCTGCATCGGCCCGATGGGCGGCCGGGTGCGCAACGTGATGGGTGAGCTGAACGGCGAGAAGATCGACATCGTCGACTGGTCGGACGACCCGGCGGAGATGGTGGCGAACGCCCTGTCACCCGCTCGGGTGAGCAAGGTCGAGGTCGTGGACCTGGCCTCCCGGTCGGCCCGGGTGACCGTGCCGGACTACCAGCTGTCGCTGGCGATCGGCAAGGAAGGGCAGAACGCCCGGCTCGCGGCCCGGCTCACGGGCTGGCGGATCGACATCCGCCCGGACACCGAGCAGGCCGGGGACCGGGACGGGGAATAGCCGGGGAATAGATCTCGGCCGTGAGCCGCTGAGATCACGTCAGCCTGGTGCAAGCAAGTGTTCGACTTCTGCCCCGGAGGGGTGAGGTCGGTCCGGGGAGGTAGACTTAGGAGTGTCTGGCCGGACGCGAGCCCGCGCATGCCCTGAGCGCACCTGTGTGGGGTGCAGGCAGCGAGCGGCCAAAGACGTTCTGCTGCGGACCGTGGCGGATCAGGAACAGTGCGTTCCCGATCCTCGCGGTACGCTGCCCGGCCGGGGTGCGTACGTTCACCCCGACCCGGTCTGTCTCGACCAGGCGGTGCGCCGCCGGGCGTTCCCGAGGGCGCTTCGCGTCCCGGGGCCGCTCGACATAAAGGCGTTGCGCCGGTACGTCGAGCAGACGGACAGTTGCTGAGCAGGCAACACGGTAAGAAAGCGTCGCGCGGAAGCCCCCGTGCGGCCTGGTACCTCGCGAGTCGAAAGCAGGTCGAGATTGCGATGAGCACTCGATGAGTACGCGATGAGTACGCCCATGAAGTAGCGACGGTCCGGCTTCACCCGGACCTCAAAGGAGCGAAGTGGCTAAGGTCCGGGTATACGAACTCGCCAAGGAGTTCGGCGTGGAGAGCAAGGTCGTCATGGCCAAGCTCCAAGAACTCGGTGAATTCGTACGTTCGGCGTCTTCGACCATCGAAGCGCCCGTTGTACGCAAGCTGACTGACGCCTTCCAGGGAGGCTCCGGCAAGTCCGCCGGCAAGCCCGCCCCGCGCAAGGCTGCCCCCAAGCCCGCCGCGCCCGCCCCGGCGCAGGCGGCCCGTCCGGCTGCTCCGAGGCCGGCGGCCCCCAAGCCCCCGACGGCCCCGGCCCCGGCTGCCCAGCAGCCCGCCGCGCCGCCGGCTCCCTCGGCGCCCGCGCCGGCCCAGGGCCCGCGTCCGGTTCCGGGTCCCAAGCCCGCGCCGCGTCCGGCTCCGGCCGCGCCGGAGTTCACCGCTCCGCCGGCTCCGGCCGCCCAGGCCCCGCAGGCTCCGGCCGCGCAGGGTCCGCGTCCCGGCGCCCGTCCGGGTGCTCCCAAGCCCGGCGGCCGTCCGTCCGGTCCGGGTCAGGGCCAGGCGGCCCGTCCGGGTCAGGGCGGCGCGCGTTCCGGTGGCCAGGCCCCGCGTCCGGGTGCCCGTCCGGCCGGTCCGCGTCCGGGTAACAACCCCTTCACCTCCGGTGGCTCCACCGGCATGGCCCGTCCGCAGGCCCCGCGCCCGCAGGGCGGTCCGCGTCCGGGTGGCCCCGGTGCCCCCGGCGCCGGTCCCCGTCCGCAGGCCCCCGGCCAGCAGGGCGGCGGTCCGCGTCCGCAGGCTCCGGGCGGTTCCCGTCCGTCGCCGGGCGGCATGCCCCGCCCGCAGGGCGGCCCGCGTCCCGGCCCGGCCGGTCCGCGTCCGAACCCCGGCATGATGCCGCAGCGTCCCGCTGCCGGCCCGCGTCCCGGCCCCGGTGGCGGCGGTCGCGGTCCCGGCGGTGCCGGTCGTCCCGGTGGCGGCGGCGGTCGTCCCGGTGGCGGCGGCTTCGCCGGTCGTCCCGGTGGCGGCGGTGGCGGCTTCGCCGGTCGTCCCGGTGGTCCCGGTGGCGGTGGCGGCGGCTTCGCCGGCCGTCCGGGTGGTCCCGGCGGTGGCGGCGGTGGCCGTCCCGGCTTCGGCGGCCGTCCCGGTGGTCCCGGTGGCCGCGGTGGCACGCAGGGCGCCTTCGGCCGTCCCGGTGGTCCCGCGCGTCGTGGCCGCAAGTCGAAGCGGCAGAGGCGCCAGGAGTACGAGGCCATGCAGGCCCCGAGCGTCGGCGGCGTGATGCTGCCGCGCGGCAACGGCGAGACCATCCGTCTCTCCCGCGGCGCGTCGCTCACGGACTTCGCGGAGAAGATCAACGCCAACCCGGCGTCGCTCGTCGCGGTCATGATGAACCTCGGCGAGATGGTCACGGCCACGCAGTCCGTCTCCGACGAGACGCTGCAGCTCCTCGCGGGCGAGATGAACTACACGGTTCAGATCGTCAGCCCCGAGGAGGAGGACCGCGAGCTGCTCGAGTCCTTCGACATCGAGTTCGGCGAGGACGAGGGCGACGAGGAGGACCTGGTGGTCCGCCCGCCGGTCGTCACCGTCATGGGTCACGTCGACCACGGTAAGACCCGACTGCTCGACGCCATCCGCAAGACGAACGTCATCGCGGGCGAGGCCGGCGGCATCACCCAGCACATCGGTGCCTACCAGGTCGCGACCGAGGTCAACGACGAAGAGCGCAAGATCACCTTCATCGACACCCCGGGTCACGAGGCGTTCACCGCCATGCGTGCCCGTGGTGCGAAGTCGACCGACATCGCGATCCTGGTCGTCGCGGCCAACGACGGCGTCATGCCGCAGACGGTCGAGGCGCTCAACCACGCCAAGGCGGCCGACGTGCCGATCGTGGTCGCGGTCAACAAGATCGACGTCGAGGGCGCCGACCCGACCAAGGTGCGCGGTCAGCTGACCGAGTACGGCCTGGTGGCCGAGGAGTACGGCGGCGACACGATGTTCGTCGACATCTCCGCCAAGCAGGGTCTGCACATCGACTCGCTGCTGGAGGCCGTGGTCCTCACGGCCGACGCCTCGCTCGACCTGCGGGCCAACCCGCACCAGGACGCGCAGGGCATCTCGATCGAGTCCCGTCTCGACCGCGGCCGCGGTGCCGTGGCGACGGTCCTCGTCCAGCGAGGCACCCTGCGGGTCGGCGACACGATGGTCGTGGGCGACGCCTACGGCCGCGTGCGCGCCATGCTCGACGACAACGGCAACAACGTCGCCGAGGCCGGCCCGTCGACGCCGGTCCAGGTCCTGGGCCTGACCAACGTCCCGGGTGCGGGTGACAACTTCCTGGTGGTGGACGAGGACCGTACGGCCCGTCAGATCGCCGAGAAGCGTGCCGCCCGTGAGCGCAACGCCGCCTTCGCCAAGCGCACGCGCCGCGTGTCGCTGGAGGACCTGGACAAGGTCCTGAAGGCCGGCGAGGTCCAGCAGCTGAACCTGATCATCAAGGGTGACGCGTCCGGTTCGGTCGAGGCCCTCGAGTCCTCGCTGCTCCAGCTGGACGTCGGCGAAGAGGTCGACATCCGCGTCCTGCACCGCGGCGTCGGTGCGGTCACGGAGTCCGACATCGACCTGGCGATGGGTTCCGACGCCATCGTGATCGGCTTCAACGTCCGCGCGGCCGGCCGCGCGGCGCAGATGGCCGAGCGCGAAGGTGTGGACGTCCGGTACTACTCGGTCATCTACCAGGCGATCGAGGAGATCGAGGCGGCCCTCAAGGGCATGCTCAAGCCGGAGTACGAAGAGGTCGAGCTGGGCACGGCGGAGATCCGCGAGGTCTTCAAGTCGTCCAAGCTGGGCAACATCGCCGGTGTCCTGGTCCGCTCGGGCGAGGTCAAGCGCAACACCAAGGCGCGCCTCATCCGCGACGGCAAGGTGGTCGCGGAGAACCTCACCATCTCCGGTCTGCGTCGCTTCAAGGACGACGTCACCGAGATCCGCGAAGGGTTCGAGGGCGGTATCAACCTCGGCAACTTCAACGACATCAAGGTCGACGACGTCATCGCGACGTACGAGATGCGGGAGAAGCCGCGGGTGTAACACCCACGGTGGCTGACGCTGGCCGACGGGACTTCCGGTCCCGTCGGCCAGCGTGCCGTTCCCGGGCCCGCCACGGTGGGCCCGGGAACGGCAAAACCCCGTCGAGCCCCAGGCGGGAACGGGGTACCGTTCTTGATGTCCCCGGCCATACGGACCCGGGGCCATCGATCCCGGACCGGCGGGTGAACCGGTGACACATGTACGTGGGGACTCTGTCCTTCGACCTGCTCCTCGGCGACGTCCACTCGCTGAAGGAGAAGCGCTCCGTCGTCCGCCCGATCGTCGCCGAACTCCAGCGGAAGTACACCGTGAGCGCGGCGGAGGTGGATCATGTGGACCTCCACCGGCGGGCGATCATCGGCCTCGCCGTGGTCTCCGGCGACGCGACGCACCTCACCGACGTACTCGACCGGTGCGAGCGGCTGGTCGCCGGCCGCCCCGAGGTGGAACTGCTGTCCGTGCGACGGCGCATCCACGGCGACGACGACTAGACCCAGAACACCTGAGAACGCAGAAGAAGAAAGAACGGGAGACGGACCAGTGGCCGACAACGCGCGGGCGAAAAGGCTGGCGGACCTCATCCGGGAGGTGGTGGCCCAGAAGCTGCAGCGCGGGATCAAGGACCCGCGGCTCGGCTCGCACGTCACCATCACGGACACCCGGGTCACGGGCGACCTGCGGGAGGCGACCGTCTTCTACACGGTCTACGGGGACGACGAGGAGCGGAAGGAAGCGGCCGCCGGCCTGGAGAGCGCCAAGGGCATCCTGCGCTCCGAGGTGGGCCGCGCCGCGGGCGTGAAGTTCACCCCGACCCTCACCTTCGTCGCGGACGCGCTCCCGGACACCGCCAAGACCATCGAGGACCTCCTCGACAAGGCGCGGCAGTCCGACGCCCAGGTCCGCGAGGCCTCCGCGGGCGCCGCGTACGCCGGTGGCGCCGACCCGTACCGCAAGCCGGCCGACGACGAGGTCGCCGACACGACCGACACGGACGGCGACGCCGCGGAATGACCCAGAAGCACACCACGCCCGACGGCCTCGTCATCGTCGACAAGCCGTCGGGCTTCACTTCGCACGACGTGGTCGCCAAGATGCGCGGTATCGCACGCACGCGCCGCGTCGGCCACGCCGGCACCCTCGACCCGATGGCGACGGGCGTTCTCGTCCTCGGCGTCGAGCGCGCCACCAAGCTCCTCGGGCACCTCGCCCTCACGGAGAAGGAGTACCTGGGCACCGTCCGCCTGGGCCAGAACACCGTCACCGACGACGCCGAGGGGGAGATCACCTCCTCCACCGACGCCTCCAAGGTGACCCGCGACGCCATCGACGCCGGCATCGCCAAGCTGTCCGGCGACATCATGCAGGTGCCGTCCAAGGTCAGCGCCATCAAGATCGACGGCGTGCGCTCCTACAAGCGGGCCCGCGAGGGCGAGGACTTCGAGATCCCCGCCCGCCCGGTGAGGGTCTCCTCCTTCGCCGTGTACGACGTCCGCGACGCCGTGGCCGAGGACGGGACCGCCGTGCTCGACCTGGTGGTCTCCGTGGTCTGCTCCTCCGGCACCTACATCCGCGCCCTCGCCCGGGACCTCGGCGCCGACCTCGGCGTGGGCGGCCATCTGACCGCGCTGCGCCGCACCCGCGTCGGGCCGTACAAGCTGGACGCCGCGAAGACGCTCGAACAGCTCCAGCAGGAGCTGACCGTGATGCCCGTCGCCGAGGCCGCCTCGGCCGCGTTCCCGCGCTGGGACGTCGACGCCAAGCGCTCCCGGCTGCTCCTCAACGGTGTGCGCCTCGAGATGCCCGAGGAGTACGCGGGCACCGGTGCCGTCGCCGTGTTCGGCCCCGAGAACCGCCTCCTCGCGCTGGTCGAGGAGCACAAGGGCAAGGCGAAGAGCCTGGCCGTCTTCGGCTGACCCGCAGTCACCCCGTCACCGGCGGGACGCAACCGCTCCACGGGCGTCTGCCCGTGGAGCGGCGGCCACGGGGTACTGCCACTCGCCGCCGCTCCACGGTCCCCCCTCGGTTCCCCCACCCCTAGCCTGTGTCCAGGCGCTCCCGCCTATTCACCCGACCGGGCAGGCGCTCGGAGTGAAGCGGGGGAGCGGAAGGGGGCGCTTTCTCCGCGCGACCTGTCCCACTGATCATCACGTGCCTACCGTCGAAGGTGAGGACACGTGGACAGGGGCGTGGCAGGCGCGGGGAGGTACGGCCATGGCGGGACCGATCGGTGAGGCGGACCGCACCGGCGCCCCCGGCGCGGTGGCCGACCGTACGCAGGCACGCGCCCCGGGCGACCGTACGCATGAGACGGATGTCGTGACGAGCGCCGACGCCTGCGGTGCGGGAGCGGGCCCGCTCCCGGACCGAGCCGAAGGCGCCGGCCCCGCCGTCGCGCGGGCTCGCACCGACGTCCTCGTCCGGATCCACGACCTGGCCGGCCGCCCGCGCGGCATCGGCTTCCTCGCCGACCACGACGGCACCCTCCTCACCAGCCACGAGGCCGTCGACGGCCTCGCCCGGCTGGTGCTGCACGCGGGCCCCGGCCGCACCTGCGTGGTCGGCGCAGACGCCGTCACGGCGCTGCCCGAGCAGGACCTGGCCCTGATCCGCACCGAGGGCCTGGACGTCGAGCCGCTGCCCCTGACCACCCGCGAACGCGTCGAGGCCGGCACCTACGTCCGCATCGCCGCGGGCTGCTGGCGCGAGGCACGGGTACTGGCCGCGACCCAGGTGACGTACACCGCGACCGACCGCTTCCACCTCATCGAGGACGCACTGGAACTGGCCGTGGGCACGGCCGGGCAGGACGCGCTCCGGCTCGGCGGAGGGGCCGCCGGGGGACCGGTGCTGGACGCGGAGACCGGCACGGTGCTCGGCGTCCTCGGCACCGCCCTGCACTCCGCCCGGCGCGACTGCGGCTTCGCGGTCCCGCTGCGGCCCGCCGACGGCCCCCTGGCCGAGCTGCTCGTCCGCAACGCGACCACCGTGCCCGCCTACGGCGCCGACCTCAACCTGGCCGGCGTCCTGGAACTGACAGCCACCTCGGTGGGCGAGGACGGACCCACGTTCAGCGACCTGGGACACACCGGCGCCACCGGCCCCGCCCATCCGGTACGCCCGGTCGAACGGGCGGGCGTGGCAGCGGAGTTGTCCGCCTTCACCACCGGCGACCGCCACGTGCTCGGCCTCGTCGGCGCCCCCGGCAGCGGCCGTACGACGGAACTCGCGGCCCTCGCGTCCCGCCGCGCCCGGACCGGGCCGCCCGAGCCCACCCTGTGGCTGCGCGGCGCCGACCTGAAGGACACCGACGACTCGGTGGCCGACGCCGCCCGCCGCGCCCTGCGCCGCGCCGCCCGCATCGTCGCCGCCTCCCGCGGCACGCACCACACCGGCCTGGGCGACCTCACCCCCACCCGCGTGGCCCGCCTCGCCCGGCAGGCGGGGCGCCCGCTGCTGCTCCTGCTCGACGGCCCCGAGGAGATGCCGTCCGCCCTCGCCCACCGGCTGCCCGCGTGGACCTCGGGCACGGCCGACTGGCTGCGGGCGAGCGGGGCACGCCTGGTGGTGGCCTGCCGGGAGGAGCACTGGGAACGGGCCGGCGCCGAGTTCCCGGCCGACCTGCTGCACGGGCAGCGGCACGGCGGGCCCGCCCTGCCGCCGTGCGTACCGCTCACCGGCCTCGACGAGGACGAGGCCCGCCTGGCCCGGGCCCGCCACGGCGTCCCCGACGGCGCCCTCACCGGCCGCGACGCCCGCCACCCGCTCACCCTGCGCCTGTTCTCCGAGGTCCGCGCCGCACTCCCCGACGCGGCCCCCACCCGGCCCGTCGACCGGCACGAGGTCTTCGCCGCCCACCTCGACCTCGTGTGCCTGCGCGTCGCGGTCCGCCTCGCCGCCGGGAACGGGCTGCGGGGCACCGCCGTACGGCGGCTCGCGGCCCGGGTCGCCGGCCAGGTGCACGAGGCCGCGCGGCGCAGCCTCGGCCCCGGCCAGGGCCACCTGGACCGCTCGTCCTTCGAGGAGCTGTTCCCCTGGGGACCCGCCCCGGCCCGGCTCGGCGGCGGCTCCGGCTGGGCCTCCGCCGTCCTCACCGAAGGTCTCCTGGTCCCCGCCGGCCCCGGCTACCGCTTCGCACACGAGGAACTGGCCGACTGGATCCAGGGCACCCACCTCGACCTCGACGAGGCCCTGGACGCCCTGATCCACCGCCCCCACCCGCCGGGCGGCACCGAACCACTCCCCGTCCCGCACCACCGGGCAGGCCCGGTCGTCCAGTCCCTGCTCCTCCTCGGCCGCCAGCAGGGGCCCGGCGCACTCGGCGCCCGCCTGCGCGACCTGGCCGACGCCCTGGACCGGGACCCCGCCTCCTGGTGGGCCGCCCGGCTGCTGGGCCGCACCCTGCTCCAGGTCCCGGACGCGACGCCGTACACGGACGTCCTGCGCCTCCTCGCCGACCACATCGTCGGCCGCCGCCGCGAACAGCGGCCCGTACCGGCCGAGTTCGGCCCCGCCTTCTGGACCGAGCTGCCCCTGCCGGACGCGGAGCGCTGCGCGCTGCTGCGCCGCCTGGTCCTGGCCGACGGAGCCCCACCCGGCCCCGGCGACCGCGAGGAACACGCCGGCGAGCGCTACCTCGACGCCGCCGCCCGGCTGCTCGCCGCCGACCCCACCGCCGTACAGCCCCATCTGATCGCGTGGTTCGACGACGAGCGGCCACTGCCCGCGACCCCGCACGCCACCGTCGCCACCGCGGCGCAGGCGCTGCTGCACACCCACCGCCACGGCGCCCTGGACGAACTCACCGAACAGCTCGTGCGCAGCCCGCACCCCCGGGCCGACGAACTGCTCGCCGTCCTCGCCGAGGACGAGCCCTCCGCCGTCTGCCGGGCCGTCGACCGCTGGGCGCACCACGAGCACCCCGCCCGCCGGGCCGCGGCCCTGGCCTGCGGGCTGCGCGTGGCCGCCCACGCGCACACGCCCGCCGACCGCGAGCTGCTGCGCTACGCCGCTCTCGCCCTGCTCGCCCGCCCCGTCGACCGCCCCCTGCACGGCGGCGCGCTCACCCTCCTGGTCCGCGACCCGCAGACCCGCGCCCGGTATCTCGCCGAGGCCCTGCGCCACTTCGCCGACGGCGACCCGCGGATCCCGCCCGACGCCCTGATCCCCGTCCTGACCACCCACGCCGGACCCGTCCTGGAGGCCTTCGGGGCCCGCCTGGCCGGCGGTCCGGACACCGGGGAGACGCTGCGGGCCCTGGCCGGCGTCACCAACCCGGCGCTCACCGGCAGGATCGCCGCGCTGATCCAGGAGACGGCGGCACCGCGCCCCGAGGCCGCCGGTCATCTGGCCGCCTACGTCGACCGCCGCCTCGACGCCGGCCCGACCTCCCGCGCCACCTTGCTGCCCCTGGTCACCGGCCTGGCCGACAACGGCTCCGAGCGCCTCAGGGCCGCCCTCGCCGGCGTCCTCGCCACCCCCGGCGCCCCGGCGTCCCGTGCCCTGCGCGAGGAACTGCTGGACATCCTGCTCGCCCACGAGCGTGACCCGGACGTCCTGGACGCCGTCCTGCACGCGGCGGCCCCCCACGGCGACGGCCGCGACGCGGAGCTGCGCGCCCTGGTCCACCGCACCGGCCTGCTCCTCGGCCGCACGCCCGACGGCGCCACCCGTTTCGACTGGAGCCTGGTCGTCCTGGCCCGGCACGTGCCCGGCTTCGCCGCCCGGATGGCCCGCTGGCTGGGCGAGACCCCGCAGGACTGGGCCGCGGTGGTGGGCCCCAGCGCCCACCGCATGATCGAGAACCTGGCGGGGGTACGGGTGCCGGCCTGACCGGCGGGGCCCGCGGGTGGGAACGTGCGCCCGGTCACAGCCTCCATGCCGATGCGGGCCCGAGGCACCCGGCATGGCACCCTTAGACCTGCACAACAGGTCAACGGTAGACACGGACACGGGTTCGAGGAGCGGTCACAGTGCAGCGCTGGCGTGGCTTGGAGGACATCCCCCAGGACTGGGGGCGCAGCGTCGTCACCATCGGTTCCTACGACGGCGTCCACCGCGGCCACCAGCTGATCATCAGGCACGCGGTCGACCGCGCGCGTGAGCTGGGCGTCCCGGCCGTCGTCGTCACCTTCGACCCGCACCCCAGCGAGGTCGTCCGCCCCGGCAGCCACCCGCCGCTGCTCGCCCCGCACCACCGCCGCGCCGAGCTGATGGCGGACCTGGGCGTCGACGCGGTCCTCGTCCTCCCCTTCACCACCGAGTTCTCGAAGCTGTCGCCCGCCGACTTCGTGGTCAAGGTCCTGGTCGACAAGCTGCACGCCAAGGCGGCCGTCGAGGGCCCGAACTTCCGCTTCGGCCACAAGGCCGCCGGTGACGTCGAGTTCCTCGCCGAACAGGGCAAGATCTACGACTTCGAGGTCGAGGTCGTCGACCTGTACGTCTCCGGCGAGGCGGGCGGCGGTCAGCCGTTCTCCTCCACGCTGACCCGGCGCCTGGTCACCGAGGGCGACGTGGCCGGCGCCCGGGAGATCCTGGGCCGCCCGCACCGCGTGGAGGGCGTGGTCGTCCGCGGCGCCCAGCGCGGCCGCGAACTGGGCTTCCCGACGGCCAACGTCGAGACGCTCCCGCACACCGCGATCCCCGCCGACGGCGTCTACGCGGGCTATCTGCACGCGCAGGGCGAGATCATGCCGGCCGCCATCTCGGTGGGCACCAACCCGCAGTTCGACGGCACCGAGCGCACGGTGGAGGCGTACGCCATCGACCGCGTCGGGCTCGACCTGTACGGCCTGCACGTCGCCGTCGACTTCCTCGCCTACGTGCGCGGCCAGGCCAAGTTCGAGTCGCTGGAGGCCCTGCTGGAGCAGATGGCCGAGGACGTGAAGCGCTGCCGGGAGATCGTCGCGTCGGAGGCGTGATCCTCCCGCGGTATCCGTGACACACGAGGGCGGCCGGTGCACTGCGCACCGGCCGCCCTCGGTCGTCCCGCCCTACTGCTGCGGGGGCCGGCCCTGGCCCTGCGGAGGCTGCTCGCCCTGGTGGGGCTGGGGCTGGGCCTGCGGGTACGGCTGGGGGTGCGGAACCTGAGCGGCCTGCTCCGGCTGCGGCTGGGGCTGCCCGGGCTGCGGGTGGCCGGGCTGCGGCGGATACGGCTGCCCGGGGGCGCCCTGCGCGTAGGGCTGCGGTGCCGGCTGCTGCCCCGGATAGGGCTGCACCGGCTGCGGCGGGTAGGGCTGCTGCGCCTGATGCGGCGGGTACGGCTGCCCGGCCTGGCCCTCCTGCGGCGGGTAGGGCTGCTGCCCCGGCGCGGGGTACGGCTGACCGGGGGCGGGCGCGGGCGGGTAGGGCTGGCCCGGCGCCTGCGGGTACGGCTGCCCGGGGGCCGGGGCCTGCGGGTACGGCTGACCGGGGGCCGGGGCCTGCGGGTAGGGCTGTCCGGGGGCCTGGCCGTACAACTGGTCCGGCATCGGCTGTCCGGGCATCTGGTGGCCCGGCATCGGTGGGGCGGCCACCGGCGGCGGGTTGCCGTCGTTGGTCCACAGGCCGTGCGCCTGCTGGTGCCGTACGAAGTCCTCGGCCACCATCGCGGCGAGGTTGAAGTACGCCTCCCGCACCTTCGGCCGCATCATGTCGAGGTCCACCTCGGCACCGGCGGCCAGGTGCTCGTCGAACGGCACCACGATCACGCCGCGGCAGCGTGTCTCGAAATGGGACACGATGTCGTCGACTTTGATCATCTTGCCGGTCTCACGGACCCCCGAGATGACGGTGATCGACCGCGAGACGAGATCCGCGTACCCGTGCGCAGACAGCCAGTCCAGCGTCGTGCTGGCGCTGCTCGCACCGTCGACGGACGGGGTGGAGATGATGATGAGCTGGTCGGCGAGGTCCAGCACCCCGCGCATCGCGCTGTAGAGCAGACCGGTGCCGGAGTCGGTGAGGATGACCGGGTACTGCCTGCCGAGCACGTCGATGGCGCGCCGGTAGTCCTCGTCGTTGAACGTGGTCGAGACGGCCGGGTCGACGTCGTTGGCGATGATCTCCAGACCGGAGGACGCCTGGGACGTGAACCGGCGGATGTCCATGTACGAGTTGAGGTACGGGATCGCCTGGACCAGGTCACGGATGGTCGCGCCGGTCTCCCGGCGCACCCGGCGGCCGAGCGTGCCGGCGTCCGGGTTGGCGTCGATGGCGAGGATCTTGTCCTGCCGCTCGGAGGCGAGCGTGGAGCCCAGGGCGGTGGTGGTGGTCGTCTTGCCGACGCCGCCCTTGAGGCTGATGACCGCTATCCGGTAGCAGGACAGCACCGGCGTGCGGATCAGCTCGAGCTTCCGCTGCCGCTCGGCCTCCTCCTTCTTCCCGCCCAGCTTGAAGCGGGACGACGCGGCGGTGGGCCGGCCGCTCTTGGCCTTCTGCTTGCGGTTGTTGAGCAGCCGGTCCGAGGACAGCTCCACGGCCGCGGTGTAACCCAGCGGCGCGGCACCCGGGTTGGTCGGCTGCCGCTGGTCGTGCTGGATGGGCTGTGGCCAGGAGGCACCGGCCCGCGGGTCGACCGCCTGCGGCTGAGCGGCCTGCTGCGGCACCTGTCCCGGCTCGCCACCCTGCGGGGGCGCACCTTCCTGTCCGGGCTGCGGGAAGCCGTAACCGCCAGGCCGCGCGACCGAGTCGGGCGAACCGGGCTGCTGCGGGAAGCCGTAGCCACCGGGGGGAGTGGGCCCGGTGGGCCCGCCGGGTGCGGCGGACCGCTGCTCGGACTGGGGGAAGCCGTAACCGCCCGGCTGGGCCGGGGGGTTGGGCGCGCTGGGCTGCTGCGGGAAGCCGTGACCACTCGGCGGGATGGCCCCGTTCGGAACCGGCTGCTGCCCCTGCTGCGGGAAGCCGTAACCGCCGGGGGGAGTGGGACCTGGCTGCTGCGCGGCGGCCGACGGCTGTCCGGGCACCGGGCCGGGCACGCCCGGCTGGTTCCAGGCGGCGGGCGCGGGCTGCGGAGCCTGCGGCTGGAACGGCTGCTGCGGCCCGGCCACACCCTCGGGCCCCTGCCCTGCGGTGGGCTGCGGCTGACCGGGGACGGGCCCCGGCTGCTGCGGCGCGGGCTGCGCGGGCCACTGGGCCGCCGGGGCGGGAGCGGCGGGCTGGTACGACGGCGGCAGCGGCGGCAGCCCGCCCTGCGGCGAGGACGGCGGCGGCGCCCAGCCGGGCGGAGCACCCTGGGGCTGGGGCTGGGGCTGGGGCTGCGGCTGCTGCCCGGGTGCGGGAGGTGCGACGGGCGGGGCGCCCTGGTCGGCAGCGGCGCTGTCGGATGCGGTGTGCTCGGGCGTGCTGTTGCGCGCGCCGGCGTCCGTGGACTGCGGCGCGAGGGGCGCGCCGTCGGAAGACGGGATGTCAGGGGACTCGGCGTCGAGGCCCTCGGCGTCGGCGTCGGCGGACTCGGCGTCGGTGGGCTCGACGGGCTCGGCGGAGGCGGCGGCCGTACCGTCGGCCTGCGGCGAAGCGAGACCGGCGCCCTCGGCGTCACCGGCGTCCCCGGCCTCGGACGTGTCCCCGGCCGGACGGCCCTCGTCGGCCTCGTCCTCGGCCTTGGCGTCGACCCGGGCCGGGTCGGTGGCCGTGCCGTCCTGGTCACCGCTGCCCTCGGCCTCGGCCGCAGCCGTACCGGGCTCGCCGTCCCCGGCGTCATCCGCAGAGGAGGCCTCGGCCGGAGCCTCACCCGCGGACACGACGCTGTCGCCGCCCCCTTCGCCGTCCCCTCCGCCAGAACCCCCGGCGGGACTCTCGTCGGCACCGCCGGACGTCTCACCGGCCGCCGCGCGCTCGGCGATCTCGGCCATCTCACGCTTCAGGGCGACGGCGGAGAACCGCATGGTCGCCCCGCTCTCCAGGTCCCCGTTGTCCGGCTCAGGGGCCGGTACGGGCGCCGCGGCAGCGGCCGGAGCCTCCGGCTGCGCCGGCTGCTGGGACTGCTGTGACTGCTGGGGCTCGAACCCTTCGGGCAGCCTCGGCATCGGCACCGGATTCCCGGCCGGGGGCACGGGCACGGGCGGAGCGTACGGAGCACCGGCGGCAGGAGCGGGAGCGGCGTAGGGAGCACCGGTGGGCGGAGCGTAGGGCGCACCGGGCCCGGGCGCGGGCGGTGCGGGAGGAGCCGGCGGGGTGTACGGAGGATAGGGAGCCCCGGACGCCGCCGTACCGGCGGCCGGCGTCGCGTGCGGCGGCGGGGGAACCGCGCCGCCCCCGGCAGCCGCGCCGCCCCCGGGGCCGGCCGGCCCCGCGCCGCCGGAGGTGCCGCCTCCTCCCGCCCCCGTGGACGCGCTCTGCGCGTTCTGCGTGTACCAGGCGGGCGGGGCGTAGTCGATGGTGAACTCGCCCGTGGTCTCGATGGCCGACTCCGCGTCGGGCTGGTCATCGTCGGGTGTGGCCCAGCCCCCGCGGATCCCGTCCCGATCGCTGCTCACAGTTCCTCCTGGTGTGGTCGAGCACCCTCATGGCGTGCCGGGGCGACCATGTCGTGTCGTTCAAGTCGTCCGTGGTCGTTCGAGGCGGTCCGTACCACCGGCCCTCCCCGTGGGACGACGCCTGGTCCACGGGTTCGGCATCGCGCCCGCACCCAGCCTAATCACCAGAAGGCACACCTCGGCAGGCCCGCCCGCCCCTCAGCTCGCGCGGACCGGCCCGAGCCGTGGCCGAACCACGGGCAAACCGAGGGGAATCCACCTACGCGCGGCACACGGACGCCACATGGGCGACACAAGGGGGCCGGGCAAAGGGGACGGGCGGGGGCGGTTCAGTCCATCCGGCGGGGTGTGCCCAACAATCCGATCTCGGCGTCGGTGGGTTGGGTCATCACGTACTGCCGGTCACGGTCGGTGCACCACAGTGTGACGCCGTCGGGCAGGCCCGGCAGCGACTCGACCTCGGTGCGCGAAAGCCCCATGGTGCGCCCGAGTTCGGCGGCCTCGTCGGGCGATACCCGCTGGATGCCGGTGAGCCGGGCCTGCCGCAGCAACCGGGGCGCTACGGGACTGAGATACGGCAGCAGCGTCAGCACCGACTGCCAGGGCCCCGACACCACCCGCCCGCGCGGCGGGCGCATGCCGCAGTCCCGCACCACCAGAACGGGCGTGCCCGCCGAGGCGCCCTGCGGGGGCACCCGCCCCACCTCGTACACGGCGAGGCCGTTCTGCCCGCCGCCCATGGCGTGCACCATCTGCATCCACGCCTGCGGCCGACCGGTCTCCACGGCCACCCGCGCCCCCGTGGCCGCCGTACGCAACGCCAGCACCTGGGCCGTCCACAGACCACCGATGAGCACGACGTCGTACGGCGTGGGCCGGTTGATCCCCAGCACCGCCGGCTGCCCCTCGGCATCCACCCCCGCGACCACACCGTCGTCCCCGATGGGGAGGGCGAGCGTGTCCAACTGCTGCAGCGGCAGCCCGTGTCGGCCGTGCCGGGGGCCGATCAGCCCGAGCCCGTGCCGCAGCCGCTCACCCATCCGCCGCATCCCGGAGGCCGTCGGCCGCATCGCGTCCTGACCGGACGTCGTCGTCGGGACGGTCGTCACCGCGCACCTCCCAGGGGCAGCGTGGCGAGCATGCCGGGAAGCTGCTCGCGGTCGAGCCGGGCGAGAACGGCCCCGGCCTGCCGTGCCGCGCCCTCCAGGGCACGCCGCGCGGCGACGAGTTCGTCGTCGCTGCGGCCGGTCACCCGCAGGTGCCCGCACAGCGACGCCTCCTGCCGCTCGCCCTGCGCGAGCGTCAGGCTGAACGTGGTGGCCAGCGCCGGTACGGCGGTCACCCGGGCCACGAACTGGGGCAGCGACTCGCCCCGTTCACCGCCCAGCTGGGGCCAGCGCCTCACCCAGTACGTCGTGTGGCGCCGGTTGTCGCACCGCCAGCTGCGCCCGGACTCCTCCGTGCGCCGCTCGCGCGTCTCACTGCGCCCGGCCTCGGCGGTGACCAGCGGGTTGGCGCAGGCCGAGGTGGCGAGGGCGGCGATCAGCTCCTCCTCGTCGAGCACCCGGGCACGGAACCCGGCCCCGGTCAGCCGGCTGGCCAGATGGTCCGCCACCCGCACGACACACTTCTGTGCCCCGGTCAGGCCGCCCCCGCGCGCCGCCACGGCCTCGGCGCACAGCTCGGGGTCCAGCTTCAGCGCGATCCAGGTGATGCGCACCGCGGGCGACCCCGTCTGCTCCTGGAGCGGCTGGTAGTTGGCGACGGCCACGGACTGCTGGGGAAGATGCAGCGCGGGCGCCGGCTGCGTGTGCAGCACGATCTGCGCCGACTCCAGCCGGATGCCGTCCACTTCGAGGGCGTCCCGCACCAGCCCGAGCGGCAGCGGCTGCCGGGTGCGCTCCGCGCGCAACGCCGTCGCGTCGGCCTCCACCTGAAGGACGGCGGTGACGAAGGTGCCGTCCCCGACGATCCCGACCGGCCGCCGGTCACGCCCCCCGTAGGAGTGGGTCCGCAGTGCGGGCTCGCACTCGAGGGCTGGGACCAGAGCAGGCTCCGTGCCGGGAGGTATCGGCGTGCTCGCCGCACGGCGGCGACGCGCCTTCAACTCCCGTGCCGTACTCAGCCACTCGGGCAGCGAACGGCCCCGCCGCCGGACGAAGGCCACCAGGAGCAGAGCGAGAGCGACGACCGCGGCCGGAACCAGCGCCATCGGCCCGACGAGCCAGCCGACGAGCAGCAGGGCGGCGGCGATCTCCACCAGCACCAGCCGTTGCAAACGGAACGAACCGGCGTGCCCCGGGCGGGACCTGAGGCCGAGTGCGACCGGTTGCCGGGGCGTTCCCTGCCGGGAGGCCGCTCCGGCCGGCACCGGGGCGGACGCATCAGCCCGGCCCCGCCCCACCGACCGGCCACGCGATCGCGACCGCGTTCCGGAAGCCATCACTCCATCCCCCCGATTTGCTCACAACTCGCTGGAACCAGGCGCCTGCACCGACCCTGGAGGGCCCAGGTACCCTACCCGCTCCACAGGACCCGCCCCGTACCAGGCATAGTAGGGGCCGGGTCCGACAACGGAGGGCGGGGGAGCGGGTTCCCCCGGAGCGCTCCGCGTGAGACACGGGGAGAAACGGGCACAGATGGCATCTCGGCGGGACCAACTCAACGCCTACACCTTCGCGAAGCGACGCATGCTGGCGTCCTTCGTCCAGTCGTCGCCGGACACCTCGGACGAAGGGGCGCCGCGGCCGCTGCGCGCCGTCCTGCCCGGAGCGATCGTGGGCGTGGTCGTCCTCGCGGCCTTCGGAGCCTGGGGCATGTTCAAACCGACGGCCCCGCAGGGCTGGGACACTCCGGCGACCAAGGTGATCATCGCCAGCAAGTCCACGACCCGGTACGTGGTGCTGAAGACGAAGGGCAAGGCCGAGCTGCACCCGGTCCTCAACATGGCTTCGGCCAAGCTCGTCCTCAACGGCCAGAGCGACGTCGACGTCGTCACCGTCGACGAGTCGATCCTCGACAACGGCACGATCCCGCACGGGGTCACCATCGGCATCCCCTACGCCCCCGACCGGCTGCCGTCCGCGTCGGAGGCCGGCGCGGACCACACATGGGCCGTCTGCGAACGCCCCAGCGGCAGCGGCAGCTCCATCCAGAAGGCCGCGTTCGTCCTGGCCGAGCGCGACCGGAAGAAGACCGAGAAGCCCGGTCAGAAGCTGCACGGCGGTGAACTCCTCTACGTCACCACTGTGTCGGACGGCAAGCAGTACGTGGTCGACGCACACGGCACCGCGTACCCGGTGGACGCGTCCGACAGCCACCTGGTGGAGACGCTCGTGGGCTCGGACCGCAAGCCGCAGCAGGTGACCAGCCAGTGGATCGACACCCTGCACCCGGGGGACCCGATCAGGTTCCCGCGGATCGAGGGCGTCCCGAACGCCGCCGCGAACGCACCGGGCGAGCTGGGCGACGCCAACCGGGTCGGCATGGTCCTCCGCGCACCCGTCAACGGCCATGAGCAGTACTTCGTGGTCCTGCCCGGCCGGGTCGCCCCCGTGAGCGACTTCGTCGCCCAGCTCCTGCTGGCCGACACGAATCTCGTGAAGGTCGGACAGGCCGGCCACTTCCGGGAGGTCAGCGCGGGCGCCATCAGCCGGGACAAGCCGTTCGCCTCCCAGTACAACTGGCCGACCCAGGAGCCCACCGCGGTCAACGACGCCTCCACCGCCACCGGCAGCAGGAACACGGTGTGCAACGTCCTGCACCACGTGGACCCCCGCAACGGGGACACCACACTGACCACGTGGGCGGGCAAGGACTTCCCCGCAGAGCTGGCCACCGACTCCTCCAGCGCGTACGTCACCCCGGGCTCGGGTCAGCTCTACCGGCAGTTCCAGGGCAGGGAGACGGGGGTGGGCCCGGTCTTCCTGGTCACCGACACCGGACTGCGGTACGCCCTGCAGTCCAACGCCGACAGCGCCAGCGAGAACGAGGGCATCGGCATGACCGCCAAGCAGCGCCGGCAGATGCAGACGGAGGCCAAGCTGGCGCAGACCCGCCTCGGCTACGCCGACGTGAGGACGACCCCCGTCCCCGCCCCGTGGTCGAAGTTCCTGCCGACGGGACCGCGGCTGTCGACGGCGGGCGCGAGCCAGCCGCAGGGTTCGTGAGGGGTACGCCGATGCGGTCCACACCGAGCACCCGTACCAGCCTGGCGTCGGCGCTGGCCGTCACCGCGTGCCTGCTCGCGGCTCCCGCGGCCGCGGCGGACCCGGTCACCGACCAGTGCACCTTCTCCAGGACGAACCACAAGTACAGCGGCACGCCCTGGTCGTTGCAGCGCGTCAACCTGGACGAGTTGTGGACCCAGTCGAAGGGCAAAGGCGTGAAGGTGGCCGTGATCGACACGGGCGTCGACACGGCCAACCCGCAGCTGACCCACGCGGTCGACGCCTCCCGGGGTGCCAACTACCTGCCCGCCAAGGACGGCAAGGGTCAGCCGATCGAGCGCGGCAACAAGCAGGGCACGACCGACACGGTGGGCCACGGCACCCGCGTCGCCGGCATCATCGCGGCCCGCCCCATGAAGGGCACCGGCTTCGTCGGACTCGCCCCCGAGGCCACGATCATCCCGATCAAGCAGAACGACGCCGAGGGCCACGG
Organism: Streptomyces collinus Tu 365; assembly: GCF_000444875.1. Lineage (NCBI taxonomy): Bacteria > Bacillati > Actinomycetota > Actinomycetes > Kitasatosporales > Streptomycetaceae > Streptomyces > Streptomyces collinus. Next base: position 6,165,708 of record NC_021985.1, read on the forward strand.
CACGTCGGGCACCCTGGCCACGGCGATCAACCACGCCGTCGCGGCCGGGGCCCAGGTCATCAACATCTCCCAGGACACGGCGAACGCCGTGGCACCCGGCGGCCCCTTGCAGAACGCGGTCGACGAGGCGCTGAGGCACAAGGTCGTCGTGGTCGCCTCGGCGGGCAACGACGGCATCGACGGCAACTCCAAGCGGACCTACCCGGCCTCCTACCCGGGCGTCCTCGCCGTCGCCGCCTCGGACCGCAACAACGAGAAGGCACCCTTCTCCCAGGCCGGGGACTGGGTGGGCGTCGCCGCACCGGGCGTCGACATGATCTCGACGGTGCCCAAGGGCGGCCACTGCTCCGACAACGGCACGAGCTTCTCCGCACCGTACGTGGCCGGTGTGGCCGCGCTGATCAAGGCCAAGCACCCTCGGTGGACGGCTCAGGAGGTGACCGCCCAGATCGAGCAGACGGCGGAACGCTCCATCACCGGCCACGACCGTCTGGTCGGCTGGGGCGTGGTGGACCCGGTCCGCGCCCTCACCGAGGACGACCACCCGATCGAGACCCCCCACGCCGACCCGGGCCTCACCCACGTGGAGGCCCCCACCCCGGCCAGACTCACCCTCGGCGAAACACCCCAGGAGCGCATCGCCCGCATCGCCACCTACGTGGCCGTGGGCGTGGCGGTCCTGGTGGCGGCCATCGGCGGCGGTGCGGTGGCACTGCGGGACGCGCGGCGCAGGCGCGGTGGCCGGGCGAGCACAGGGTCATGGACGCGCCGACCGAGTTGATCCGGTCAGCGACACACGTCGGATCGCTCGACCGCCGCGGTGTTTACGTGGCGATCGACTTCTTCATGGATGTGGTGTCCTCCTCAAGAGTCATGCCCCGGGCGAAGGAGGGAGGAGGCGCCTTCGTCACGACGCCGCGTGACATGGATGCTGTTTCCTCAACGACGCCGTATAGCCCGTGATCAGATCCTTCACAGCTGATTCGTTCCGTCGTGCCGGCTCCAGGATCTTGACGAGCGTGCTGATGTCTTCCTGCTGCACATCAGACCCTCGACACTTCACCAACGACACCGCGGCACGATCGGCGTATGCGATCGAGTCGCCCTCCGCGGACTTCTGCTGCTGGATCGAGAGCCGGCTCCGCAGAATGTGACCCGCCGAGTCCCCCATGCTGATGCGCTCGCTGCTGACGATGAGCACCGAGTCTCCGTCGACCCTGATGTCGCAGAGTGCGGCCCCATCGTCCGAACTCCCCCTCTGCTGAGCGGTGAGGCGCTTGCCGGACGCCGGCAGGAGGCGAGCGAGGGCCCCGGTAGGGACAGGCACTCCGCACAGTGCCCCCGGGACCGCGAATTCCCGCTTCGGCTTCTCCGAAGCGCAACCGGCCACCGCGACGGCGGCGAGGAAGAGGCAAACACCACGGCGGGCATACGATGCCGCGTTCAATGGCCACTCTCCGATTTCCACTGGGCGCCGTCCGAGTGACTGTGGCCGGCAGAAGTGCGTGCGGCTCGCCTCAAGTCGTCGGCGGTGTCAGGATCGATGGTGTTGTTCTTCGTCAGAGCGTGATCGACCGCGGCGCCGGCCGAGTCCAGTGCCGCGGTACGCCCGTTGGTGTACTCCTCGCCCGCCTCTGTCTCGGCCTCGCTCGTCGTGTCCTGTTCGATGCTCTTCATGATGGACTCCTGGATGTCTTCCGAGGCCCACTCCAGAGGAGCACCGGCGATGGGAACGCGCTCGCCGACTTTCTCGATGCCCATGCCCAGGATTCGATTCACCCATTTCTGCTTCTCCGCCGCAGCGTCGTTGAACTCCGTGTCGGAAGCAGTGTGGTAGTGGTAGATCGCATGCGCCCGGGCGTCACTCATGATGCCGGCGATCGCGGAACCGGGAGCAACGGCCGCGCCGACACGTCCGTCCATGGACGCAGTCGAATGGCTCGAGCCGTTGATGACGTGGTCCACGACATCCGTGGTGTAGGCCTGCTGAGCGGTCGTGATGGCCGAATAGGCGTCAGGATCCTGTCCCACCTCGCCCAGGAAGCGGGCGACATGGTTCGGGTCGAGGTCGGCTGCGGACCCGAACGTCGGGAACAGATCGCTGCCGGAGTCTTCCTGGTACATGGCTTGCTGGAAGTCACCCATGTACTCGGCGGTGATGTCCCCCAGGCTTCCGCGCAAGGCGTACAAGGGGCCGCTCTCCTCGTCCTCCAGGTCCCCGTTCTCGTTGTGCCGGATGAGTTCCGGGTCGCCTCCGAACTTGTCGACGATCTCACTGACCAGGTGCGCCTGCGCGTCGGTGTGCTTGATCGCGTCGGCCGTGGCGTCGCTGTCGTACGGTCGGCCGGTGGTCGCGGACTCCAGTGCGTGGCCCAGAGCCTCCGGGCCGAAGGTCAGGGCCGCCTTGGTCTTGTCCTCGTCGGCCAGGACGTTCGCGGCATTGGTGTCGATCGTCCACTCGAAGTCCTTGTCGGTGAACAGATCGAGATACGAGGTGAAGCCCGGGTCGCCCCCCTTCTTCACCGTGCCGTCTTCGTTGTAGGCGGTCGGAGGGGTGGTGAAGAACTTCTGTGAGGCCTCCGGACTGTGCCCCAGAGCCTCGAGGACGCTGTTCAAGGGGTCGTTTCCGGAACCGAGCCTGCCGGAGGGGTTGAAGCCGTAGGCGTCCGGGCTGCCGGCCGGCTTGTTCGACAGGAAGAAGTACGGGTCCTTCTTGTGGAGCTGGGTGATGTGCTCCGCGATCGGGTTGATGAACCGTGGGTCGTAGTCGCCGTACCGCAGTAGCCCGCCGAGCACCTGGTAGCCGTACGGCTTGTTCCACTGTCCCTTCTCCCAGCCGATCTGCTGGGTGCCGAGGCGCCGGAAGTCCGCGCTCCACGTGTCGGGCAGATGGTGCGCGTGGTCCGGGTCCGTGGCGTTGGCGAGGGTGTACCCCATCACCTTCTGGAGGTCCCGCACTTCGTCGAGCCGGGTCTTGGTCGCACCGGCGTCGGTGCCGTCGATCGACATCTCGGCGTAGAACTGCAGCGTCTTCTCCGGCCCACCGAGCCCCTGGTAGAACTCGGTGGCGAACTCGCCATCCTTCTCGGCCGAGTTGAAGCGCAGCAACTCATTGAGCTCCCGCAGTTCGGCGTCGGACATCTTCTTGCCCTTGTGCGCCAGCTCCAGAGCGCGCTCGACCTCGGCGTCGTTCAGGGACTCGTACGTGCTGTGGCCCGCGTTGTGGCGGTCGTTCCCATGGCTCTTCGCCAACGCCCGCGCGACCGACGCGTCGATTTCGTCGGCATGGGCCAGGATCCGGTTGATCCGGTCCTCCAGCGCCTGCCTGCCGTCGAGCTGTTCCTGGGTGCGTTCGTCGGTGTCGCCCCGGACATGGGGAAAGAAGCAGCGCACCTTGCCGCCGCCGATGTCCTCGACGCGGATGCCCTGCGACACGGCGTCGTTCTGGACTGCCGCCTTCATCTGGTTCTGCAGCGAGAGGAGTTCGGTGTGCCCGTCGTCGAGGACCTGGTAGATGCTGTTCGCCTCGGCGTGGAGGTCCGAGACCTCCTTGGCCGTCTTCGTGACGAACTCCCGGGTGACCGTCGCGTTCACACCGGCCCACCGGGCGGAGTCCGACTTCGCCTGCATCCCCGTGCGGGCGCTCTCCGCCGACTTCTTGAGACCTTCGACGGCCTTCTTCCAGTCGGAGACCGCGGTGGCGAGCTTGCCGAGGTCGACCTCGATGAGGTCCGTGAAGGTGAGTGCCATCAGAGCCCCTCCTACTTGAAGTACTCGTCGAGCTGCGACACGGACACGGTCGAACCATCACTCCCACGGAGGACGGCGCCGATCTTGGCGTCGTCCTCCGCATGCCGCTTCTGTGTGTAGTCCAGGTGGTCGGAAATGTGGGCGCAGGCCTGCAGCACGGAGTTCACCTGCGAGGACCACACCTCCACCGTGGTCGCGAGGGCGCCGCCCGTCTGGAACCCGTGCGACTTCAGCGTCGTCGCGGCCTGCGGCGTCGCGCCGCCGCCCGGGCCGGCGGCGATGTCGGCCTGGCTCTTGACGTCGTGGTACAGGAGGTTGGCCTCGTGTCCCACGGCACCCAGATCGTCCTGGTTGACCACAAGGTCCCCGCCTGCGCCTGCGCCTGCGCCTCCGCCGTCCGCCGGCAGCTGGTTGAGTCGCATACGGGTCGACTGCTGCTCAGCGGCGTGTGCCTTGAGTTGCTCCCACTCGTCCCAGGCCATGGACGAACCCTCCCCCGTGCGGATGTTCCGGTGCCGGGTCAAGTTAGCAACCCGCTGCAGGAAAAATCTGCCCCATGCCGTTGATGCGCCACTTGCCGGTCGTGAAGGCTCGGGGTGGGTGCGCCCGCCCGGCCATTCCCTCGCCCGCGCGGAGCCTGGTCCTCCTGCCCGGCCGGCCGGCCCGCGCATCCCGATCGCGCCTCGTCAGGGTGGGTTTTGTAGTTGCAAAGTTCACGTCCGGGCGGCGCGGAGCATCCGACTCTCCGGAGGGATGTGAAACTTCTGCGTAGATGCCTGAACGCATCTGTCTGCATTGACCGCCTTGTCGGTCATGCATGGCTCAGAGCCGGTCACTTCGGGACAGCATTGCAACTGGACTGTCGCAGAGTTCAGTTGGCCGAGATTTACACAGTGACTACAGTGGTAAGCGATGGATCCGGGGGAGTGGAGGTCGCTGCCCTGGGCTGTTGAGAGCTGTACGAACGGGGAAACGGGGAAGGGGTAGCGGTGGGTGACAGTGGCCGCTCAGATCTGAAGCGCGGCGTCGAGGTGCTGTCCAAGTTCAGGGACGACATCAACAAGGCTCTGCTCAAGTTCGAGGAATCTCCGGGCAGTTCGTCCAAGCTCGCCGATCACGCGCTCTCGCGCCCCTCCTTCAGTGGTGCCCAGATCCCGTTCGCTGAGGCGCAGGACCTGCACCTGCAGTACGAGCATGTCCACACGCGCCTCATGCACCTGTCGAAGACCCTTGCCCTGCAGATCGAGGCGATGACACTCGCCGCGCACTCGGCCGACGCCACGTACGACGGCACCGAGGACGAGGTGAGGCGTCGCTTCTGGAAGATCAAGACGCAGCTTGACGCCGAGTACGACAAGGCGACGCGCAAGGACGAGCACAAGGCCGAGCAGCCCGCCAAGGACACGAGGCATCACACGGACCACTCGTCCGCGGGGGTGAGCACCAAGTGAGCGACAACTGGCAGAAGCAGCCCCAGTACAAGACCGGTCTGGAGCAGGCGAACACAGAGTCGGTCGTGGCCAACGCGGTCAGCGGCGTGAAGAACCTGTTCAGGGGCACGCCCCTCGGCTCCACCCACTTCGACGACGCCGCCCTCAATGCCATGATCGACCTTGTCGAGCACGCCAATCCCGAGCATCTGGAGATGGCCGGCAAGGCACTGTGGGACGCCCGTGACGCCGTCGGCAGGGCTGCGACGGACTTGACCAAGAACATCCGCGCGGTCCTGGCCGACTGGGAGGGCGAGGGCGCCGATCAGTTCGACACATGGACCCAGTCGCTCCTCACGTACACCAAGCAGCTCGAGACGTATGCGCACGTTGCCGGCACGCAGATCTCCACTGCCGCCACGGGTTTGGCCTCGGTACGCAAGTCCATGCCGCCCAGGGACACCCGTCCGGCCGCTGAGCAGAAGAAGCCCTCCGAGCTGCCCCATGCGAAGCGGGTCGACAGCAACCCGGACTTCGTGCTCGCCAAGCAGGTCGAGAAGAACCGCCAGGACGCCATCAACCAGATGGTCCGGCTGGGGTCGTTCTACTCGGTGGCTGCTGCAGGGTTGCAGAGCAACCAGGAGCCGAAGCCGATCCAGGCGATCCCGGACGTCGGGGTGGCCCGGGCGCGCGATGGAGTCGATGCGCAGCGACGCGTGATCAGCCCCGAGGCGTCGACATCGACGCCGGCGTCCACGGTCCGGCGAAGCGTGGCGGACGGCCACGGCCCGACGCCTGTGTCACACGGAACGGAGAGCGGTGGGGGTGTACCGCCGCTCCAGCAGGTTCATGAGCCCCACGCACCTGCTCACCACGATGTCGGCACTGAGATCAACACCGCGGGCACGCTGCCTTCCACGGCTCCTGCAGCACCGTCCGGGCCCTCCGCGCCCACGCTTCCGACTGCCGGTGGTGGAGGTCAGTCGACGCCCTTGCCTTCTGGGCCCATGACGCCTCCGATCGTGCCGACCGTCGGACGCACGACGGGTTATGGTCCGACGAGTCGGCTCCCGATCTCGGCGCAGGGGCGGACCGGTCCTTCCGGTACCGTGCGCGGACGAGTGCCGCAGGAGCCTGAGGGACAGTCGGGTCGTACCGTCACTGGCGGCCGCAGTCCGCAAGGGCCCGAGGGGCAGGCTGCTCGTGCCATGGGTCGTACGACTCCGGCCGGTCAATCGGCTGTACGTGGGGCCACTCAGCAGACGGGTCGTTCTCCCATGGGCCGCAGCATCACCGGTGGAACGCCGAGGACTTCCAACACGCCTGGCGGGCGTCCCGGGGTCGCTGGTCCCGCCGGTGCGGCCCGAAACGGGGTCGTGGGCGGTAAGCCCGTCACAGGCCGTTCGTCGGCAGGCACCTCCAACACTCGTGTCCCGCGCGGTATGGTCGTCGGCGCTGAGGAACCGGTCTCCGCGACGCAGCCGAAGGGGGCTCTCGGGCAGAGGGGGGTTGTCGGCGCGTCTGCGGCAAAGGCGGACCCCGGCACAAGCCAGTCGGTGCTGCGTTCGGCGAGCAACCCCGAGGGTGCGATCGGTGCGCAGCGGAATGCCGCCGGTTCGAAGTCCGGAGGCCCCGAGAGCGGCGTCCGCGGGGCGCGCCTCGGCCGAGGCGCGGTCGGGAACCGCCAGAACGCGAACGGTGAGACGGACGGTGCCGGAGCACCTGGTGAGAAGCAACAGCATCCCAGGCAGCAGAAGCAGCGGCGCGAAGTGCAAGAGAAGCGTGACTGAACACAAGCGAGGACGTACACAGGCATGAAGCCAGGGACCGGCCGACGTGGCATAAGAGATGCCCTCTTGACGGGGCGCGATGTGAGACGTCTGGCAGCGGTGTGTTCGGCACTTGGCACGCTGGTCATCGCATCGGTTGGGCTCGCTCCGGGTGCAGCAGCAGAGGACATCCATTCGAGGCAGTGGTACCTGAATTCCATGGGTGCCGACGAGATGTGGAAGTACAGTACCGGTAAGGGCGTGAAAGTCGCCGTTATCGATTCGGGCGTGAATGCGGCGACCTCCACCCTCAAGGGTCAGGTTCTGGCGAGCCAGGTCCCCAAGTCCGTCGCGTACAAGGCGACTGAGGACAATGACGGTCACGGCACGGGTATGGCTGAAGTCATCGCCGGCACAGGAGCTGGTGGAGGTGTGAAGGGGTTGGCACCGGGTGCCAAGATCGTCCCCATTCACATTCAGTACTCCAAGGGGAAATACGACGGCAAGTTGCCTGAGCTCGCGGATGCGATTCGGGCGGCCGCCGACAGTGACGCAAAGATCATCAATATGTCCTTTGCTGGCCCTTACCCGGATTCCCAAGAGGAAGCCGCTGTCAAATACGCTGCTTCCAAGGGAAAGCTGATGTTCGCGGGCATCGGTAACGACGGCCCCAAGGGGAAGGCGTCATATCCGGCCACCTACCCGTACGTCATCGGTGTATCCGCCATAGACAAGTCCGGAACCGTGGCCAAGTTCTCCACGAAAAGCAACTACGTGGACTTCGCGGCCCCAGGCGTTCACATTCCCGGCTGGTGTGACGGCAAGTTCACCCAGTACTGCGACACCGACGGAACCAGCCCCGCCACCGCCCTCGCCTCCGCCTCCGCCGCGTTGGTCTGGTCTGTTCACCCCGACTGGACGGCCAACCAGGTGCTCCGGACCCTCATCGACACCGCGGGTCGCTCCTGGGCGAAGGACGAACCGAGTACGTACCTCGGCTACGGCATCATCCGCCCGCGCCGCGTGCTGATCGACAAGAACATCGATCCGGGCCCGGCCAACAGGGACCCCCTGTACGCCGAGAACGGAACGGACGCGGACGAAGACGTCACGGCCACCCCGAGCCTGTCGGCCGCGCCCGCCCCCGGTCATCCGTCGAAGGACGCCGGCTCCTCCGGCGGCCCGACCTCCGCCGCCGCCAAGAGCTCCGGCTCCGGCGGCAACAGTCAGACCTGGGTGATCATCGGTGCCGCGGCAGCCGTACTCATCATCGGAGGCGCCGGTTTCGCCGTACTGCGCGCACGCCGCAACGCCTGAGTGCTCTCCCGAACACCTGCTCCTCGCCGAGTGAGCAGAAGCCCGCTTGCCTTCAGTGCTGGCGCCAGAAATCAGCGCAGGGCAAGGTCGATTCACAACGAAAGGCATGGCAATGGCGACAGGGCGTCAGAAGGTAAGTGACAAGGACATCATCGTCCTCGAAAAGGAGCTTCTGCACCGTTTCGAGGGTATCAAGGGCCAGCTGAAGGACCTGCAGAGCCTCATCGACAGCCTCGAGGGCCACTGGAAGGGCATCGGCGCGGGCGCCTTCAACGCCAAGCAGACCGAGATCAACGAGCGCATGGTCCGCATCGGCAACATCCTCGCCAAGTTCATCGAGGGGATGAGCAGCACGCGGAAGATCAAGGACGGCACCGAAGACGAGGTCCGCGCCCAGGTCCAGGGTATCGACGTGGACCTCGGCGGCTCGCACTCCGCACTGTCCAGCTACTGATCCCGGCCAGCCACAACTTCCCAGCTACGGAGTAATCATGGGCGCCAACAACCTCGGCGAACTCGAAGTCTCGTACCACAACCTCGACCACACCGCCACGCAGCTGGCCAACCACGCCAAGCGGCTCGAGGAGAGCCTCGAGGCCATCAAGCACAAGGTCGCCGCCGTCGCCAGCATGTGGGAGGGCGAGGCCCACAGCGCGTACACGGAGCAGCAGGCCGCCTGGGACCGTGAGGCCCAGGGCATCCACGAGGCCCTGATGGCGATCGGCCGCGTCGTGCACGCCGCCGGCGGTGACTACCAGGGCGGCGACAAGAAGGCCGCCAGCTACTTCATGTAAGGCTCGAACCCGGGCCGGACGTGCAGGACGCAGTACCGGGGTGGGCACGCACGGGAGGTGCCCACCCCGCGCCATGCCCGGAAGACGGCCCGGCGCGAAGACCCGCCCAGAAGACGACCGACGAAACAGGACAGAGGAACGTGCACGCCACGGGTGGCGCCGCCGATGTGGTGGACGCGGGAGGTCAGGGCGGGCCCGGCAGAAGCCGGTACGTCGGCCCGTACGTCCTGATCACCGGACTGGACGACTCGCACAGCAGGATCCCCGTCCCCGAGCGCCGCTACGTCGCCCGCTCCGCCGACGGGGAACACACCGTCCTGCTCTCTCTCCCGGGGACCGGCGGCGACCCCCAGCGCTTCCTCGCCGAGGCCGAGGCCTCCCGATACCTGCTGGGCCCCTCCGCCGCTCCGGCAACGGCCTTCTCCGGACCGGGCGAGCCCGCCTGGTACGCCCGGCCGTACCAGCCCGCTCTGCCCCTGCCGACCGTCCTCGCCGTGCACGGCGGCCCGCTCCCCGAGCGGACTGTACGCGCCCTGGGCGTGGCCCTCGCCGAGACCCTGACCGTCGTGCACGGACAGGGCCTGACGTTCGCAGGCGTGTCGCCGGCAGCCGTCCTCTGCGCCGCCGACATGCCACAACTCACGTGCTTCGGCGCGGTGCGCGCGGCGGCACCGGACGGCACGCCCCGCTCGGGGCTGCCGGGGCTGGAGACGGGCAGCCTCCCCCCGGAGCAGGCGTCCGGCGGGCGCCCGCGCCCCCTCGGGGACGTGTACGCCCTGGGGGCGACGCTCGCCTACGCCGCGACCGGTTGCACCACCCCGGAGCGCGACGAGATCCCGGCCGGCATCCGCATGGTCATCGCCCGATGTCTCTCCCGCGATCCGGGCGATCGTCCCCAACTGAACGAATTGATGGACGAGTTGGTCGGTGATCCGGCCCCGGACGAGACCGGTGCCGAGTCCCGCTCGGCCGCCCTGCTCACCCCCGGCTGGCTACCCGGCCGCGTGATCGCCGCCCTCGCCCACCAGGCGGCGGCCGTCCTCGCGGCGGAGCTACCCGCCGTGTCCGCACCCGCCGCCCATCCCTCCCACAGCCGGAACTGACGACGGCCCCATGCCTTCTCCCCTCACACACGACGATCCACAGGCGTTCGGTCCCTACCGCCCCATCGCCCGCCTCGGCAGCGGCGGCATGGGCACCGTCTACCTCGCCCGCACGGCAGGCGGCCGTACCGTCGCGTTGAAGACGATGCACGCCGGCATCGCCTCCGACCCTGCCTCCCGCACCCGGTTCCGGCTGGAGACCGACGCGGCCCGGGTCGTGGGCGAGCGGTTCGGTGCCGGGGTCGTGGACGCGGACCCGCGGGCGGAGACGCCCTGGCTGGCCACCGAATACGTGATCGGGCCACCCCTCGACGAAGCCGTCCAGCTGTGCGGCCCGTTGCCCGAGGCCTCGGTACGGGCGCTGGGCGCCGCGCTGTGCGGGGCCCTGGGCCAGTTGCACGGCTCCGACGTCGTCCATCGCGACCTCAAGCCGTCCAACATCATGGTCACCGCCTACGGGCCGAAGGTCATCGACTTCGGCATCGCCCGCGCGGCCGGTGACGAGCACCTCACGCGCGTCGGAGCCGCGGTCGGCACCCCCGCGTTCATGTCGCCGGAGCAGGCGAGCGGGCAGGACCACACCTCGGCGGGCGACGTCTTCGCGCTCGCCGGCGTTCTCGTCTTCGCCGCCACCGGGCACCCGCCTTTCGGTCACGGGCAGGCCGCGGACCTGCTGTACCGGGTGCAGTACGCCGAGCCCGACCTGAGCGGGGTCCCGGCCGGCCTGGTGCCCGCACTCGGCCAATGCCTGGACAAGAATCCCTTCCGGCGGCCGACGACCGGTTGGCTCGCCTCCCATCTTCACGACGGCAGCGGGGAGTTCGCCGACCATCTGCCGGACGGCCTCCTGGCCGACATCGGGAGACGGGCCACCGAGGTCTGGCACATCACCCCGCAGCGGCTGCCGGCCCCGGCCGGCGAGCCCGGGACCGCCTCGACAGCGGTGCCGACGCGGTGGTCCCGTCGGCGGTTGCTGTCGACCGGTGGTGGCGCTGCCGTGGCCGTCGCGGCCGCGACGGCGGGCACGTTGACCTGGGGCGGGTGGCCCGGCGGTGGAGAGCCACAGCCGACACCGGGGCCCAGTAACAGCCTGCTGCCGGAGAAGCAGTTGGACTCCCTCTGGCAGATCCAGGTCACCGACCCCGACAACCCCTATTTCACGGACGACATGGCGTCGCTTCCCTCGCAACCGCGCGTCGTCGGCGACCTCGTGGTGCTGATGGCGGGGATGAACCTGAACGGCGTCGTCGCAGGCACGGGAAAGATCGTCTGGAAGTCGGACGACGTGGAGTGGACCTGGCAGACCACGGCCGACGCGAAGAGCATCCTCCTGGTGACGTCGGGGGACGACCACTCCTCGGGGCTTCACACCTCCAAGGCGAAGCCACTGGCCCTGAGCTGGATCGATCCCGTCACCGGCGCGGCGAGTGATCCCTTCGTCCAGTTCACCGACCTCGACTACCTGCCGCTGGACCAGGCCCTGTGCATCGCGGACGGAGTGCTCTACGTGGTCGCGGGGCGAGGCGAGTACTCCCTCAGCTTTCTCGCCTCCCAGTCCTGGTACGTGGCCGCCGTCGACGTCAGCACGGGCAGACGGCTGTGGACGGCACCGCTGTCTCCGCGCCGCCAGGATCCCCCCAGGTTGTACGTCCTCGCCGCCGGAGTCGTGGGCGGTCGTCTCGTGACGATGCAGGAAGCGACCGACGGCAGTGTGCACGCGGTCGCACGCGACACCCGTACGGGCACCGTCCTGTGGGACCGCGAGCTGGACGGTGTCGACCCGGACAGCGTCAGGCGGCCCGTGGTCACCGACGCGCAGCACCTGTACGTGGGCGCCGGCCGGCTCAGGGCGCTACGGCTCGGCGACGGCGGCGTGGCCTGGGACTCCGGCTCCGAGCGCCCGGGACGTACCCACGGCCTGCCCGCGCTCTCGAACGGCACCGTGTACGCCGTCGAGCAGGGCCTCGGGCTCGTCGCGTTCGATGCGGCGAGCGGGCGCGTCAAGTGGCGGGAGAGGGGCGGCGGAAAGGCGACGAAGGCGGACCTCGGGGCCGCGCCCGTGGTCGGCTCCGCCTACGTGTACAGCAAGCGGGGGACGCGGCTGTGGGCCACCGGTCTGTCCTCCCACGCCCCGGCCCACTCCTACCGGACCACCGGTGACCAGTTCCTGATCCATGAGAAGGCGGGCGAGATCATCGCACTGGGCGGCCACTTCCTCGCGGCCTTCCCGCTGCGGTGAGCTGTCCGGTACCGAGAACAGAAGGCGACGCGCGATGAGACCCCTGGGGACCGGCGACCCTGTCCGCCTCGGCCCGTACCGGCTGCTCGGCGTGCTGGGTGAGGGCGGCATGGGCAAGGTGTACGTGGGACAGGACCACGCGCGCACCGTCGCCGCCGTCAAGGTGCTCCGACCCGAACTCACCCATGACGCCGGTCTCGCCCAGCGGTTCGTGCGCGAGGCGCTGGCGGCCCAGGGTGTGCGAAGTCCGGGGGTGGCCGCCGTGCTGGGCGCGCAGACCGAGGGCGGGCGCCCGTGGATCGCCACCGAGTTCCTCGCCGGACCGACCCTCGACCAGATCGTGGACCGGCACGGACCGCTGGACGATGCGAAACTGCGCGCCCTGGCCGTGTCCCTCGCCCGCACGATCCGCGACATCCACGCCGCCGGCTTCATCCACCGCGATCTCAAGCCGCCGAACATCGTGCTCACTTCCACCGGCCCCCGGGTCATCGACTTCGGCATCGCCCGCCCGGAGCACGGTCTCACCCTCACGACCACCGGCCAGATCCCGGTCACTCCGGGATACGGTGCCCCCGAGCAGGTGCTCGGCCGGCGCGTCACCCCGGCCGCCGACGTCTTCTCCCTCGGCGCCGTCCTCGTGTACGCGGCCACCGGCCGACGGGCGTTCGAGGGTACGCACATGGCCGCCGTGCAGTACGAGGTCGTCCACGGCGAACCCCGCTGGCACGGCCTCGCCCCCGAGCCGCACGCCCTGATCGCCCCGTGCCTGGCCAAGGAGGCGGCGGCGCGGCCCACGCCCGAGCAGATCGCCGGCGCCTTTGACCCGCCCAGGAGACCCCGCGCGGAGTGGAAGCGTGGCCCTGTGGGCGATGCGATCAGGGAGCGGGAGCGTCAGATACGGGACCTGACCGCGCCGCTGCTGACGACGCGGGCGGGATCGGCGCCGAGCCGGCGCCGACTGCTCACCGGGTTCGCGGCGGGTGGCGCGCTGCTGGCGGCGACCGGGGGTACGGGGTGGTGGCTGCTCCGGGACGGTGGCCCGAGCCGGACGGACCTGTTCACGGTCCCGCCCGCGGTGAGGACACCGTCGGCACGTCTGCTGTCCGCCGACGCCGGCGACTACATCGTCGGTGACCCGGTCAAACCGCTCTGGCAACGCAAGGCGGCTGTCGCGACCGACGCCCCGGCCCCGCTTCCGGTGCGGGACGTCGTCGTCGCCGCCGCTCCGGGCGGTGGCATCGCGGCGTTCAACGTCGTCGACGGCAGACGTCGCTGGCAGACCTCGACCGTGGAGAGCAGGACCCGCTGCCTCTCCCTCTCCGACCGTCTGCTCGTGGCCGCTGACGCGGAGGGGACGCTGCGCACCTTCGTCCCGTCCACGGGCGAGGCCAAGTGGACGGCACGGGCGGACGCCGCGGTGCTGCTGGCCGCCGACGAGGAGGCCGTGTACGTCGTGACCAAGGACCACCGGCTGCGCTCGGTGGGTCGCTCGGACGCGAGAATCCGCTGGACCGTGCCGGTACCGGCCCCGTTCCGGACGCATGTGCTCCCTCGAGGGGCGGCCGACGGCGGAACCCTGGTCGTCTCGACGACGCATGGGCACGCCCTTGCCCTCAGCACGAGGACCGGCCGCTCCCTGTGGACGCTGTACAACCAGGCGAGGAAGAAACAGCTCGTCCCGGTGGCACGTGACGGCGTCGTGTACCTGAACGGCAAGTCGCTCTCCGCGCGCAGGATCTCGGACGGTAAGGAGCTCTGGCAGGCGACGAACGCATACGCGACCCCGCCGGAATGGGGTCCCGCCGAGGTGCACGGTGACTTCGTGTATTCGATCGTCGGCGACATGCTCACCCGGTGCCACATCCGCACGGGCGACGATCAGGGGTGGTCGTCGTCGGAGCCCGCGGAAGGGCAGGTCGTGGTCCAGGGAAGTGGCGCGTGGGTGGTCCACCAGGAGTACGACGCCACAACAGTACGCACCGTGAGCCTCAACGACGGCTCGGCGATCTGGCACTACGACGTCTACCAGTTCCTGGGCCAGACGTTCCCCGTCCACCTCGCGGCCGACGGCAACCGGGCCTTCGCCACGACCACCGGCAGTCTGATCGCGTTCCCGGTCTTCTGACGGCACGGAAGACCTGCGCGCCGCTCAGTGCGCCTTGTATCGGGGCAGTTCCGCGGAGGGCGGTGCGGGCGTGACTTCATAGAAGTCGGCACAGGCCTTCCGGTCGAAACCGGAAGGCGTACCTCAGTACTCCACATCCACCAGCCCGGTCTGGACCAGCGGCCTTCCCCGCTTGCGGGAGACGAAGACACCGCGCCCCGCGGGCATCGGCCGGGGCCGGACCCCGTTGAGGACGTCGCCCTCCGCCGGGTCGCCGGCGAGTACGAGTCCCTGGGCGCCGAGTTCCTTCATGCGCTGCATGAACGGCTCGTAGGAGGCCCGGCCCGCGCCCGCGGAGGAGCGGGCGATGACGAAACGGACGCCGACGTCGCGGGCGAACGGAAGCAGTTCCGTCAGGCCGCTGAGCGGATTGCCGCTGGACGTCGAGACGAGGTCGTAGTCGTCGATGACCACGAACACCTGCGGGCCCCGCCACCAGCTCCGGTCCCGCAGCTGCTGCGCGGTGACGTCGGCCGTCGGCGTACGGCGCTGCATCAGATCGGCCAGCGCCGTCATGTGGTGGTCCATCTGGCTCGACATCGGGATGTACTCGGCCAGGTGCGAGGACGGGGTGACGTCCAGCAGCGAGCGCCGGTTGTCGACCACGAAGAACTTGGCCTCGTCGCCGCCGTAGCGCAGCGTCAGCTGCTTGATGAGCAGCCGCAGCAGGTTGGACTTGCCCGACTCGCTCTCGCCGAAGACGAGCAGGAACGGGTCCTGCTCGAAGTCGAGGAACACCGGCTCCAGGTTGTCCTCGTCGAGCGCGAAGGCGACGCCACGCTTCGGGAAGCGGTCACCCGGCGGAAGCTGGACGGCCTCCAGCCGGCGGGGCAGCAGCCGCACCTTCGGCGCGCCCGGAGCCTGCCAGTGCCGGCCGACCTCGGTGGTGAGCGCCGCCGTGGCCTCGGCGAGGTCCGTGTCGGAGGTCAGGCCGTCGATCCGCGGCACCGCCGCCATGAAGTGCAGCTTCTGCGGGGACAGACCACGGCCGGGGACGCCCGCGGGGACGTTCGCCGCCACCTTGCGGTCGATCTCGGAGTCCATGACGTCGCCGAGCCGCAGCTCCAGGCGGTTCATGAGGTGGTCCTTCAGGTTCGCCCGCACCTCCATCGAGCGGGACGCCGTGATGACCACGTGGATGCCGTAGCCCAGGCCCCGGGCGGCGATGTCCAGGACGGCGGGCTCCAACGCCTCGTAGTCCGTACGGAAGTTGCCCCAGCCGTCGATGACGAGGAAGACGTCGCCCCAGGGCTGGTCGGTGACGGAGATGTCGCCGCGCGCCCGGCGGGCCCGGAACTCGGCGACGGACGGGATGCCGGCCGAGCGGAAGTACTCCTCGCGGCGCGTCATGACGCCGTAGACCTCGGAGACCGTACGGCGCACCCGCTCGGGGTCCAGGCGCGAGGCCACGCCGCCCACGTGCGGCAGGTCCTCCACCGACGCCATACCGCCGCCACCGAAGTCGAGTCCGTAGAACTGCACCTCGTGCGGCGTGTGCGTGAGCGCGAACGAGCAGATGAGGGACCGCACGAAGGTCGACTTGCCGGACTGCGGGCCACCGATGATCTGCATGTGGCCCGCGGCGCCGGAGAAGTCCAGGAGCAGACGGTCACGGCGCTGCTCGTACGGCTTGTCGACAAGGCCGACCGGCACCACCAGGCGGCCGGCGCCCTCGTAGCCGGGCTGGGTCAGGCCACGGTCCGGCACCGCGGCGAGGCCGGGCAGCAGACCGTCGAGTGCGGGAGGGCTCTCCAGCGGCGGCAGCCACACCTGGTGGGCCGCCGGGCCCTGGGCCTCCAGCCGGCGCACGATCACGTCGAGGACCGTGTCGGCCAGCGCGTCGTCCACGGCGGGCGCGGACTCGGTGCGCTGCTGCGGCACGGCCGTGTACCGCACCGGTACCTCCGCGGCCGTGAACAGCACCGGGCGCCGGTCCACCGGCAGCGGCCCGCCCGGGTGCGCCGCCTGCCGGGAACCGGAGCGGTAGGCCCCGGAGACGTAGGCCGCCTTGAACCGGACCATCTCGTCCGTGCCGAACTTCAGGAAGCCGGAACCGGGGATGTTGGGGAGCTCGTACGCGTCGGGGACGCCCAGCGCGGCGCGGGACTCCGCGGCGGAGAACGTGCGCAGACCGATCCGGTACGACAGATACGTCTCCAGACCGCGCAGCCGGCCCTCCTCCAGGCGCTGCGAGGCGAGCAGCAGGTGCACGCCCAGCGACCGGCCGATACGGCCGATCTGCACGAACATCTCGATGAAGTCCGGCTTGGCGGTGAGCAGTTCGCTGAACTCGTCGATGACCAGGACCAGGGACGGGATCGGCTGCAGCGGCGCGCCGGCCGCGCGGGCCTTCTCGTAGTCGTGGATGTTCGCGTAGTTGCCCGCGTCGCGGAGCATCTCCTGGCGGCGGTTGAGCTCACCGCGGATCGAGTCACCCATCCGGTCGACCAGGGTCAGGTCGTCGGCCAGGTTGGTGATCACGGCGGCGACGTGCGGCATCTGCGCCATGCCGGCGAAGGTGGCGCCGCCCTTGAAGTCCGCGAGGACGAAGTTCAGGGTCTCCGAGGAGTGCGTGACGGCGAGGCCCAGCACCAGGGTGCGCAGCAGCTCCGACTTGCCGGAGCCGGTCGCGCCGACGCACAGGCCGTGCGGGCCCATGCCCTCCTGGGCGGCCTCCTTGAGGTCGAGCATGACCGGGCGGCCGTCCTCACCGAGGCCGATGGGCACACGCAGGCGCTCGGCGAGGGCACGGGGCCGCCAGGTCCGCTTGGTGTCGACGGAGGCGGCGTCCCCGAGACCCAGCAGATCGGTGAACTCCAGGTTGGCGAGGAGCGGTTCGTCGTCGTCGCCGCCGGACGCCATGCGCAGCGGCGCCAGTTGCCGGGCCAGCGCCTCGGCCGACTCGTACGACATGACGTCGGGAACGCCCTCGTAGACCATCCCGTGCCCGGACTCCAGGCTGAGCGAACCCGGCTGCACGACGACGGACAGGTCGCCGCCCGCGCCGCCGAGTTCGCCCGGCACCACCTCGACCACGGTGACGCCCTGCAGGCCCTCGGGGTTGGCGAGCACGGAGTCGGGCAGCAGCGAGAGGTCGTCGAGGACCAGCACGATGTGCGGCTCGTCCAGCAGCGGCGCGGCACCGGGGTGGAAGCGCGGGCGGCCGGTCAGCCGGGCGGCCAGCAGGTCCTCGAGGTCGCGGGGGTCGGTGCCGATCAGCCGGCGGGTGCCCGCGCCGTCCAGTTCACCGGGCGCCTGCACGTGCGGCAGCCACTTCACCCAGTCCCAGTGCGGCAGCGCCTCCCGCCCGGCGGCGACCGCGATGATCAGGTCCTCGGGGGAGTGCAACGAGGCGAGCGAGCCCACCAGGGCCCGGGCCGACGCCCGTACCGAGCGCGCCTCACCGCTGACGGTGACGTGGTAGAAGGCGCGCAGCGAGACGGCCATCGGCAGATCGCCGAGCGTGCTGTGCGTGGCGAGGAAGCGCTGCATCGCACCCGCGGTCAGCGGCTCGAGCTGCTCGACGGGACCCGTCTCCGGCGGCACCAGCGGTGTCGCCAGCGGCTGCGGACCGAGCCCGATGCGGACGTGCGCGAAGTCCTCGTCGCCCGGGCGGCGTTCCCACACCCGGCTGCCCTCGGCGACGAGCGCCCACAGCTGTTCGGGGGAGGGATGCAGGTAGTACTGCGCGTCGCGCTGCGTCCTGCCGGTCTCGACGGCCGACTTGCGGGTCTGGGCGAGGTAACTCAGGTAGTCGCGGCGCATGTCGGCCAGTTGGCCCTGGGACCCCCGGCGGAAGCGGACCACCATGGCGATGGACATCGCCACCGTCGAGGCGATCATGATCATGCCCATGATCTTCATGAACGGCTGGCCGTTCGTGAAGAAGAAGACCACCGAGCCGCCCATGCCGAGCGTCGGCAGCAACTGCATGAGCACGCTCTCCTGATGCCCCCGCGGCAGTTCCGGCGGCGGCTGGACAGCGACCTCTCCCGTGGGCACTTCGGACGGAAGCGCCCTTGGGGGGCGCTTGACGACAATCTGGCTCACAGCTCACCAATTCCCTTGCCCGACCCAGGCTTTCCGCCCACCGCCCCGTGTCCGGCGGGCGCAGGCCGCCGCGTGATCCTACTGAGTTCACGGGACGCGGGTGAGCGGTAGGGTGCCGGATGTTCGCGTGAGCACACGCCGAACCGACCGGACGAACCGGGGCACCTCGCCCGTTGCGGGAGCGGAGCCGCCCGGGAACCCGGCCGTTCGGCACCCGCGCCACCGTCCTCGCGGAAGGCACGGGGCGCACCCGCACGAGACTTTCACGAAGCAGACGCACCACCACCACTGAGGGGGAGCAGCAGGTGAGCATGACGGCCGCCGCCACCGGCGGACCCGGGACGGGAGCCCCTTCCGGATCCGGCACGGGAACCGGCTTCTGCCGGGTGACCATCGTCGCGCCGGACAGCCGTATCGACGTGGCACTGCCCGACGACGTCCCGGTCGCCGACCTCTGCCCGGAGATCCTCCGGCTGTCCCAGCAGAGCCCCGACGCGGGCGCCCCGGTCGGCTACCACCTGGTCCGCACCGACGGCACCGTCCTGGACGGTTCCCGTTCGTTCGCCGCCCAGCGGATTCTCGACGGTGAACTCCTCACCCTGCGTCCCTTCGCGGACTCCCTGCCGCCCGCCGTCTTCGACGACGTGGCCGAGGCGGTCGCGTCCGCCGTCGGCCGGCAGCACACGCTGTGGAGCGGCGACCTGACCCGCGCCGCGGGCCTCGTCGGCGGCGGAGTGCTCCCGGCGCTGCTCGCCTTCGTCGCCTGGACCGCCGATCCGCGCCACGACATGAACGGCCTGGCGGGCATCCTCGCCGCGGTCACCGGCATCCTCCTGGTCGTCCTGGCCGCCGTCCGGGCCCGCGTCTACGACGACCGGGGTTCGGCCGTCGCCCTCGGCCTCGGGGCGCTGCCCAACGTGGGGGTCGCGGGCAGCGGACTGCTGCCGCTGGCGGCCGGAGAGGGCATCGGCAGGCTGCAGTTCCTGCTGGCGTGCGCGGCCGTCCTGGTCGCCGCCCTCGTCCTCACCCTGTGCTCCCCGCAGGGCGACGGCCCCTTCGTCGCCTTCGTCTTCGCCTCGGCCGTCGCCCTCGTGGTCGTCTTCGTCGCCACCCTGGCGCACTGGACCCCGACCGAGATGGCCGGGCTGTGCGCACCGATCGCGGTCGGCGGCCTCGCCTTCCTGCCGGGCATGTCGATGCGCTTCGCGCGCCTGCCCATCGGCTTCGAGGCCCCCAGCAACGCGCCCCGCGCGGCCTACGGCACCGAGTCCGTCCAGGAGCCCGTGGACATCGAGCGGATCGAGGCCCAGGCCCGGCGGGGCCACGAACTGCTCGTCGGGCTCGTCGGCGGCTGCGCCCTGCTCGCCGTCGGCGCCGCGGCGGTACTCGGCTTCTCCGACGGCGTCTGGGCCCAGCTGCTGGCCTTCGCCACCGGCGTGGCCATGCTGATGCGCGCCGGCCTCTTCCGCTACACCGCCCAGGTGGCGTCCGTCCTCGCGGCGGGCCTCGGCGCCCTGGTGCTGCTCGGCCTCGGCCTCGCCCTCAACCCGCCGCAGTCGGTGATGCGCGCGGCGCTGGCCGGCGACCGCACGGACCTGGACATCCGGACCGTCTGGCTGATCGCGGTGATCGCCGCGGCCGCCGCCCTGGTCACCGCTCTGGGGCTGATCCTGCCGCGCGGTGGCCTGACCCCCTTCTGGGGCCGCTTCCTGGAGATCTGCGAGGGATTCGTGCTGCTGACGCTGATCCCGCTGGCCCTGGCGGTCTTCGACGTGTACGCCACCGCGCGGGCGATGACCAGCAAGTAGCCGGCTCCGGCACCTCCGGGCCCCGCTCCGCCACGAGCCGGGGCCCGGTCACCTCTTCCGGTCTTCCGGTGTGCTGCCACTCACCCCACCGGGTCCGGACCGCCCTCCGCCCCCGCGCCCAGATCGAACTCCCCGTCCCGGGCCCCCAGCACGAACGCCCGCCACTCGGCCTCCGTGTAGCGCAGCACCGTGTCCGGGTCGAGGGAGGACCGCATCGCCACCGCCCCGGCCGGCAGGTAGGCGATCTCGACACGCTCCTCGTCCTGCTCCGTGCCCGGCGCGCAATGCCACTCGACGTCCGAGATGTCCAGCGCGTAGAGCTCGTCCCGCTCCCGGTCCTTGCGCGCCCTGGTCTCCGCTTCCGTCTCCGTCATCCCGAGGAGTCCCCTTCCCGGCCGTTCCCGGCTGTCCCGCTGTCCCGGATGGTCCCGCCGTGATCGCGCGATCGCGTGATCCGGCGGTCGCGATGTACGCGGCACGTACGATCAGCGCGGTTCACCCTAGTGGCCGCCCGCCGCCGGCCCCGGCCGTTCCGGAACGCCGGTGAAGAGGGCCGTATCCGCCTGGTACCCTGGTCGACGGCCGTTTGTGTACGCACTTCCGGAGACCCCCGAGGACTCTGGAGGCCGCGCCCAGCGGAACCCCGCCTCCCGAGTCGTGGAAGCTCCCCCGAGAAGTGGACCGGGGGCACTCGGTGGCCCTTTACAGACTACGAGGAGTACGCGTGTCGCTCGACGCCGCTACGAAGAAGCAGATCATCACCGAGTTCGGTACCAAGGAGGGCGACACCGGCTCCCCCGAGGTCCAGGTCGCCATGCTCTCGCGTCGCATCTCCGACCTGACGGAGCACCTCAAGACCCACAAGCACGACCACCACTCCCGTCGTGGTCTGCTGATCCTGGTCGGTCAGCGCCGTCGCCTGCTGCAGTACCTGGCGAAGAAGGACATCCAGCGCTTCCGTGCGCTGGTCGACCGCCTGGGCATCCGCCGCGGTGCGGCGGGCGCCAAGTAAGACGCCGTGAGGGGAGCGGTTCCCGGTAGGACTGGGGACCGCTCCCTTTGCCGTACGTGGGGAAACGTGCAGAGTGTCACCGACGCTTTGTAGTGTGGTAGCACAACGCATTACGGACGACACAGCACGACAACGAAAGGGAGAAGCGCGCCTAGCCGCCGCCGGTCCTCGGTAGTGGCCCCCGGGGGGAAGCGAGCCCCGGGTGCTTCGATCGAAGACCGGCCCGCACCGCACGGAGCGCTTCTCCGCCACCGTCCCCCTGCCACACGGGCAGCCGAGGGACGAAAGACGACAAGTAACGGAGAAAACGCTAGTGGAGAACGAGACCCACTACGCCGAGGCCGTCATCGACAACGGCGCCTTCGGCACCCGCACCATCCGCTTCGAGACGGGCCGCCTGGCCAAGCAGGCCGCCGGCTCCGCCGTGGCGTACCTGGACGACGACACCATGGTGCTGTCGGCCACCACCGCCTCCAAGAACCCCAAGGACCAGCTCGACTTCTTCCCCCTGACGGTGGACGTCGAGGAGCGGATGTACGCCGCCGGCAAGATCCCCGGCAGCTTCTTCCGCCGTGAGGGCCGTCCCTCCGAGGACGCCATCCTCACCTGCCGCCTGATCGACCGCCCGCTGCGCCCGTCCTTCAAGAAGGGCCTGCGCAACGAGATCCAGGTCGTCGCCACGATCATGGCCCTCAACCCCGACCACCTGTACGACGTCGTGGCGATCAACGCCGCGTCCGCGTCGACGCAGCTGGCCGGCCTGCCCTTCTCCGGCCCGATCGGCGGCGTCCGCGTCGCGCTGATCCGCGGCCAGTGGGTCGCCTTCCCGACGCACACCGAGCTCGAGGACGCCGTCTTCGACATGGTGGTCGCCGGCCGCGCCCTTGAGGACGGCGACGTCGCGATCATGATGGTCGAGGCCGAGGCCACCGACAAGACCATCAAGCTGGTCGAGGGCGGCTCCGAGGCGCCGACCGAGGAGGTCGTCGCCGCCGGTCTCGAGGCCGCGAAGCCTTTCATCAAGGTCCTGTGCAAGGCCCAGGCCGACCTCGCGTCGAAGGCCGCCAAGCCGACCGCCGAGTTCCCGATCTTCCTGGACTACCAGGACGACGTCCTCGAGGCCCTGACGGCCGCCGTCAAGCCCGAGCTCGCCCAGGCGCTCACCATCGCCGGCAAGCAGGAGCGCGAGGCCGAGCTGGACCGCGTCAAGGGTCTGGCCGCCGAGAAGCTCCTGCCGGAGTTCGAGGGCCGCGAGAAGGAGATCTCCGCCGCGTACCGCTCGCTGACCAAGACCCTGGTCCGTGAGCGCGTCATCAAGGAGAAGAAGCGCATCGACGGCCGCGGTGTCACCGACATCCGCACCCTGGCCGCCGAGGTCGAGGCCATCCCGCGCGTGCACGGCTCCGCGGTGTTCGAGCGTGGCGAGACCCAGATCCTGGGCGTCACCACCCTCAACATGCTCCGCATGGAGCAGCAGCTGGACACCCTCTCCCCGGTGACCCGCAAGCGCTACATGCACAACTACAACTTCCCGCCGTACTCCACCGGCGAGACCGGCCGCGTTGGCTCCCCGAAGCGCCGCGAGATCGGCCACGGCGCCCTCGCCGAGCGCGCCCTCGTGCCGGTCCTGCCGACGCGCGAGGAGTTCCCCTACGCGATCCGCCAGGTCTCCGAGGCGCTGAGCTCCAACGGCTCGACGTCCATGGGCTCGGTGTGCGCCTCCACCATGTCGCTGCTGAACGCCGGTGTGCCGCTGAAGGCCCCCGTCGCCGGTATCGCCATGGGCCTGATCTCCCAGGAGATCGAGGGCGAGACGCACTACGTCACCCTCACCGACATCCTCGGTGCGGAGGACGCCTTCGGCGACATGGACTTCAAGGTCGCCGGCACCAAGGAGTTCGTGACCGCCCTCCAGCTCGACACCAAGCTGGACGGCATCCCCGCCTCCGTCCTGGCCGCCGCCCTCAAGCAGGCCCGTGACGCCCGCCTCCACATCCTCGACGTGATGATGGAAGCGATCGACACGCCGGACGAGATGTCCCCGAACGCCCCGCGGATCATCACCGTCAAGATCCCCGTGGACAAGATCGGTGAGGTCATCGGCCCCAAGGGCAAGATGATCAACCAGATCCAGGAGGACACGGGCGCCGAGATCACCATCGAGGACGACGGCACGATCTACATCGGTGCCGCCGACGGCCCGTCCGCCGAGGCCGCCCGCACCACGATCAACGGCATCGCCAACCCGACGATGCCCGAGGTCGGCGAGCGCTACCTCGGTACGGTCGTGAAGACGACCACCTTCGGTGCGTTCGTCTCGCTGCTGCCCGGCAAGGACGGTCTGCTGCACATCTCGCAGATCCGCAAGCTCGCCGGCGGCAAGCGCGTGGAGAACGTCGAGGACGTCCTCGGCGTGGGCCAGAAGGTCCAGGTCGAGATCGCCGAGATCGACTCCCGCGGCAAGCTCTCCCTCATCCCCGTGATCGAGGGCGAGGAAGGTTCCGACGAGACGCAGAAGGACGACGCCGAGCAGTGACGTCCCGTAGCTCCAAGGCGACGGCCCGCACCTCCACCGAGGCGCGGGCCGTCGCCCGTACCCAAACCCTCATCAAGGGAGCCAACGGCATCGGCACGGTCCGCAAGACCACCCTCCCGGGCGGCCTGCGCATCGTCACCGAGACCCTGCCCTCGGTCCGCTCCGCGACCTTCGGCATCTGGGCGCACGTGGGCTCCCGCGACGAGACCCCCTCGCTGAACGGTGCCACGCACTACCTGGAGCACCTGCTCTTCAAGGGCACCGGCCGCAGGTCGGCCCTCGACATCTCCGCCGCCCTCGACGCGGTCGGCGGCGAGATGAACGCGTTCACGGCCAAGGAGTACACGTGCTACTACGCGCGCGTGCTCGACACCGACCTGCCGCTCGCCATCGACGTCGTCTGCGACATGCTGACCGGCTCGCTCATCCTCGAAGAGGACGTCAACGTCGAGCGCGGCGCGATCCTCGAAGAGATCGCCATGACCGAGGACGACCCGGGCGACTGCGTGCACGACCTGTTCGCGCACACCATGTTCGGCGACAACGCCCTCGGCCGCCCGGTCCTCGGCACGGTCGACACGGTCAACGCGCTCACCGCCGACCGCATCCGCCGCTTCTACCGCAAGCACTACGACCCGACACACCTCGTCGTGGCCTGCGCGGGCAACATCGACCACAACAAGGTCGTACGGCAGGTCCGCGCGGCCTTCGAGAAGGCCGGCGCCCTCGGGAACCCGGAGGCGCTGCCCATCGCCCCGCGCGACGGCAGCCGCCGGCTGCGCACGTCCGGCAAGGTCGAACTGCTGGGCCGCAAGACCGAGCAGGCGCACGTCGTCCTCGGCATGCCGGGCCTGGCCCGCACCGACGACCGCCGCTGGGCCATGGGCGTGCTCAACACCGCCCTGGGCGGCGGCATGTCCTCCCGCCTCTTCCAGGAGGTCCGGGAGAAGCGCGGCCTCGCCTACAGCGTGTACTCGTACACCTCGGGATTCGCCGACTGCGGCCTGTTCGGCGTGTACGCGGGCTGCCGCCCGAGCCAGGTCCACGACGTGCTGCGGATCTGCCGGGACGAGCTCGACCACGTCGCCGCCGAGGGCCTGTCCGACGACGAGATCGGCCGCGCGATCGGCCAGCTCCAGGGCTCCACCGTCCTGGGCCTGGAGGACACCGGCGCGCTGATGAACCGTATCGGCAAGAGCGAGCTGTGCTGGGGCGAGCAGATGTCCGTCGACGACATGCTGGCCCGGATCGCCGCGGTCACCCCGGACGAGGTCCGGGCGGTCGCCCGCGACGTCCTGGGACAGCGCCCCTCGCTGTCGGTCATCGGCCCGCTGAAGGACAAGCAGGCCGCGCGGCTGCACGACGCGGTCGCCTGACCCCTCCCGAACCCCCTCGGTAACCCCCTCCGGTCTAAGGAAGCAAGAGATGAGCAAGCTGCGTGTGGCGGTCCTCGGCGCCAAGGGCCGGATCGGGTCCGAGGCGGTACGGGCGGTCGAGGCCGCCGAGGACATGGAGCTGGTCGCCGCCCTCGGCCGGGGCGACAAGCTGGAGACGCTGACGGAGACCGGCGCCCAGGTGGTCGTGGAGCTGACCACCCCGGCGTCGGTCATGGACAACCTCGACTTCTGCGTGCGCCACGGCATCCACGCGGTCGTCGGTACGACGGGCTGGACCGACGAGCGCCTGGCGCGGCTCAGGGGCTGGCTCGACGGGTCCCCGGAGACCGGCGTGCTCATCGCGCCGAACTTCTCCATCGGCGCCGTGCTGACCATGAAGTTCGCGCAGATCGCCGCGCCGTACTTCGAGTCGGTCGAGGTCGTCGAGCTGCACCACCCCAACAAGGTGGACGCCCCGTCCGGGACCGCCACCCGCACGGCCCAGCTCATCGCCGAGGCCCGCCGCCGGGCCGGCACGGCCCCGGCGCCGGACGCCACCACCACGGCCCTGGACGGCGCTCGCGGCGCCGACGTGGACGGCGTCCCCGTGCACGCGGTCCGCCTGCGCGGCCTCCTGGCCCACCAGGAGGTCCTGCTCGGCGGCGAGGGCGAGACCCTCACCGTCCGCCACGACTCCCTGCATCACAGCAGCTTCATGCCGGGCATCCTGCTCGGCGCCCGCCGGGTGGTGACGACTCCGGGCCTGACCTTCGGCCTGGAGCACTTCCTGGACCTGAGCTGAGACCCGAGCCGAACCCGAAGACGTCATGCGCGCGAAGATCACCTACCTCGTCACGGCCGCCGTTCTGCTGTTCTACTTCGTCCTGGTCGGCAGCCGCGGCGTGATGCTCATCCAGTCCGGCACGGTCGTCACCGTCACCTTCGGGGTGGCGGTGCTGATCCTGCCGGTCATCGGGCTGTGGTTCCTGTGGAAGAACACCCAGTTCGTCCGCAGGGCCAACCAGCTCGCCGCCGAGCTCGACGCCGAGGGCGGCCTGCCCGTCGACGAGCTGAAGCGCACCCCGGCCGGCCGTATCGACCGTGATTCGGCCGACGAGGTGTTCGCCAGGCGCAGGGCCGAGACCGAGGAGGCGCCGGACGACTGGCGCAGCTGGTTCCGGCTCGCCGTCGCCTACCACGACGCCCGGGACACCCCCCGTGCCCGCAAGGCGATGCAGCGGGCCATCGCGCTGCACGACGGCAAACCCGTCCGGGTCTGAGCCGGGGACCCGGCAGGCACACACGACGAAGGGGCCGGTCCGCGGTGGCGGACCAGCCCCTTCAGCATGCCCGCGAAGGTCAGCCGTGCCGGTACTCCGCCGCCCACGCCTCCACGGCGTCCGCGGCCCGGTCGAAGGCGGCGGGACGGCTCAGGAAGTCCAGACCGTGCGTGGTCATCAGGGGAGCGGTCTCGTCGGGGGACCGGTCCTTGCGCACGAACGTGAGGGCCTGCCCCTGGACCGTGCGCGGCAGCCCCAGCCAGCGCACCGGCTGCTGCGCGGTGCGCACCGAGACGACCCGCTGCCAGGGCACCGTGCGCGTCAGCAGGAAGCCGACGTGGCGCAGCCCGCGCGCGCTCACCCACACGCCCATGCGCAGCACGCGCAGCGCGGACGCGATGACGGCCAGCGCCACCACGAGGACCACGACGGCGTCGGACACCGAGCCGGTCAGCGCGATGAGGACCGCCCCGAACAGGATGAACGACGAGAGCAGCAGACCGAGGGCCGCGCCGGCCACGCGCCAGGGCCCGGGCCGGTAGGGGCGCCGCCAGCGATCGCGATCGTCGTACGGAAGCGGGCTCTCGGAAGCCGCCTCGAAGCTCCGGTCGGCCGTCAGGAAGGGCAGGGGCACGGCTGGTCCTCACTCAATCCTTGCTGGGGCTGTGCCCGGTGAGGCTATCCGGCCGCGTTCGCGCCCACCACCCGTGGGCGGCCGGAAGAGTCAGTGCCCCTGCGAGGCCTGGGACTGCGGGGACGGCGTGCCGGACGGCGTGGACATCGCGGGAGTGCCCAGGACGACCGAGCCGACGAGCCCGGCGACGATGGTGAGCCCCAGCAGCCAGTGCCCGGTCACCTCGCCCACGGAAGCCCGCCGGCGGGGCGGGGGAGTGACATTGCTGCGGAACCTGTCCGCCTCGGCCAGGAAGGCGAAGGGTACGGGCTCACGCCTACGGAACATGGTGGTACGTCTCCTCTCGGGACCGAATGTGCGGACCTCACCGGTACAGACGCTCGAGTGACGCAAAAGGTGCCCATGTCCGGAGAAATCCGTGGCGAGGTCACTGTCCGGGACTGTCAGGGGTGCCCCGTACAGTGGGCGCGAACCTGAAGAAGTGATGGGAAGGACCCCCGTGACCACCCCCGAGTCGCTCACCCTGCGCGGTGACGTCACCGTCGAACTCGTGAAGTCCAGCGCTTCGGATGCCGACGTCCTCTTCGCCGCCCGCGTCTCCACGCTCGGCGAGCAGTCCCTGGACGAGCTGAAGAAGGACCCCGAGCGCTCCAAGGGGCTGATCAACTACCTGATGCGGGACCGGCACGGCAGCCCGTTCGAGCACAACTCGATGACCTTCTTCATCAGCGCTCCGATCTTCGTGTTCCGCGAGTTCATGCGGCACCGGGTCGGCTGGTCGTACAACGAG
The DNA here is from genome assembly GCF_000444875.1 of Streptomyces collinus Tu 365. Taxonomy (NCBI): domain Bacteria; kingdom Bacillati; phylum Actinomycetota; class Actinomycetes; order Kitasatosporales; family Streptomycetaceae; genus Streptomyces; species Streptomyces collinus. The sequence goes on from NC_021985.1 coordinate 6,193,763, forward strand.
GAGTCGGGCCGCTACCGGGAGCTCGAGCCGGTCTTCTACGTCCCCGACGCCTCCCGCAAGCTCGTGCAGGAGGGGCGCCCGGGCAAGTACGTCTTCGTCGAGGGCAGCCCGGCCCAGCACGAGGCCGTGCGCGGCACCCTGGCGGAGTCCTACGAGCAGGCGTACGCGGCCTACCAGAAGCTCCTCGCCGAGGGCGTGGCCCGTGAGGTCGCCCGCTCGGTCCTGCCGGTGGGCCTCTTCTCCTCGATGTACGCCACCTGCAACGCCCGCTCGCTGATGCACTTCCTCGGCCTGCGCACCCAGCACGAGCTGGCCAAGGTGCCGTCCTTCCCGCAGCGGGAGATCGAGATGGTCGGCGAGAAGATGGAGGCGGAGTGGGCCCGGCTCATGCCGCTCACCTACGCCGCCTTCAACGGCAACGGCCGCGTGGCCCCCTGAGGCAGCCCGTTCCCCACGCGGAACGGATGTACGGGTCAGCCTGGCGAAGTGTCCGTATTGCGGCATTTAGAGAAGTTCATCTAGCCTGATCAAACGGACCCGGCACTGCTTGAACCCCCGAGCAGGCAGTGCCGGGCTCCATATTTGTCCTGACTTTCCCGGCACCCCGAGGGCAGACCACGCATTGAGCACCGAGTAGCGTGTTACCCATGGCTCCGACCTCGACTCCGCAGACCCCCTTCGGGCGGGTCCTCACCGCCATGGTCACGCCCTTCACGGCGGACGGCGCACTCGACCTCGACGGCGCGCAGCGGCTCGCCGCCCACCTGGTGGACGCAGGCAACGACGGCCTGATCGTCAACGGCACCACCGGCGAGTCCCCCACCACCAGTGACGCGGAGAAATCGGACCTGGTACGAGCCGTGGTCGAAGCGGTCGGCGACCGCGCCCACGTCGTGGCCGGAGTCGGCACCAACGACACCCACCACAGCATCCAGCTCGCCCGCGAGGCCGAGCGCGCCGGCGCACACGGCCTGCTGGTCGTCACGCCGTACTACAACAAGCCCCCGCAGGAGGGCCTGTACCGGCACTTCACGGCCGTCGCCGACGCCACCGGCCTGCCGGTCATGCTCTACGACATCCCTGGCCGCAGCGGCGTCCCGATCAACACCGAGACGCTCGTCCGCCTCGCCGAGCACCCGCGGATCGTCGCCAACAAGGACGCCAAGGGCGACCTCGGCCGCGCGAGCTGGGCCATCGCCCAGTCCGGCCTCGCCTGGTACTCGGGCGACGACATGCTGAACCTGCCCCTGCTCTCGGTGGGCGCCGTCGGCTTCGTCTCGGTCGTCGGCCACCTCGTCACCCCCGACCTGCGCGCCCTCGTCGACGCGTACACCTCGGGCGACGTGGTCAAGGCCACCGAGATCCACCAGAAGCTGCTCCCGGTCTACACGGGTATGTTCCGCACCCAGGGCGTCATGACCACCAAGGCGGCACTCACCCTTCAGGGCCTGCCCGCCGGACCGCTGCGCGCCCCCATGGTCGAGTGCTCGACCGAGGAGATCGCCCAGCTCAAGATCGATCTTGCCGCCGGCGGGGTACAGCTCTGACAACAGACTTCGCACCACCCGGGCTTCACAACTGAACAACAACCGCATACGCAGGCCACCGGTGCCCGCATCCCACAACGACAACTGCTTCTGCACGAACGTCACGCGCGCCACGTGCCCTACCGGTACGTGGCGCGCGTGGTGAGGAGAGTCTTTTGAGTCATCCGCACCCTGAACTCGGCTCGCCCCCGCCACTCCCGGAGGGCGGCCTGCGGGTCACCCCGCTCGGCGGTCTCGGCGAGATCGGCCGCAACATGACGGTCTTCGAATACGGCGGCCGCCTGCTGATCGTCGACTGCGGAGTGCTCTTCCCCGAGGAGGAGCAGCCCGGAATCGACCTGATCCTGCCGGACTTCTCGTCCATCCGGGACCGCCTCGACGACATCGAGGGCATCGTGCTCACGCACGGCCACGAGGACCACATCGGCGGCGTGCCCTACCTGCTCCGCGAGAAGCCGGACATCCCGCTGATCGGCTCCAAGCTGACCCTGGCCCTCATCGAGGCCAAGCTCCAGGAGCACCGGATCCGGCCGTACACCCTGGAGGTGGCGGAGGGGAACCGCGAGCGCGTCGGCCCCTTCGACTGCGAGTTCGTCGCGGTCAACCACTCCATCCCGGACGCCCTGGCGGTCGCCATCCGCACCCCCGCCGGCATGGTGGTGCACACCGGCGACTTCAAGATGGACCAGCTTCCGCTGGACCACCGCCTCACCGACCTGCACGCGTTCGCCCGGCTGAGCGAGGAGGGCATCGACCTCCTGCTCGCCGACTCCACGAACGCCGAGGTGCCGGGCTTCGTCCCGCCCGAGCGGGACATCTCCAACGTCCTGCGCCAGGTCTTCGCCGGCGCCCGCAAGCGGATCATCGTGGCGAGCTTCGCCAGCCACGTCCACCGCATCCAGCAGATCCTGGACGCGGCGCACGAGTACGGCCGCAGGGTCGCCTTCGTCGGCCGCTCCATGGTCCGCAACATGGGCATCGCCCGGGACCTCGGCTACCTGAAGGTGCCGCCGGGTCTGGTGGTGGACGTCAAGACGCTGGACGACCTGCCCGACCACGAGGTGGTGCTGGTCTGCACGGGTTCCCAGGGCGAGCCGATGGCGGCCCTGTCCCGCATGGCCAACCGCGACCACCAGATCCGCATCGTCGACGGCGACACGGTCATCCTGGCCTCGTCCCTGATCCCGGGCAACGAGAACGCGGTCTACCGCGTGATCAACGGCCTGACCCGGTGGGGCGCCAACGTCGTCCACAAGGGCAACGCCAAGGTGCACGTCTCCGGCCACGCCTCCGCGGGCGAGTTGCTGTACTTCTACAACATCTGCCGCCCGAAGAACCTGATGCCGGTCCACGGCGAATGGCGTCACCTGCGCGCCAACGCCGAGCTGGGTGCCCTGACGGGCGTCCCGCACGACCGGATCGTCATCGCCGAGGACGGCGTCGCGGTCGACCTGATCGAGGGCAAGGCCAAGATCTCGGGCAAGGTCCAGGCGGGATACGTCTACGTCGACGGCCTGTCCGTCGGTGACGTCGGCGAGCCGGCCCTGAAGGACCGCAAGATCCTCGGCGACGAGGGCATCATCTCGGTCTTCGTGGTCGTGGACTCCTCCACCGGCAAGATCACCGGTGGCCCGCACGTCCAGGCCCGCGGCTCCGGTATCGAGGACTCGGCCTTCGCGGCCGTGCTGCCGAAGATCGCCGAGGTCCTGGAGCGGTCCGCGCAGGACGGCGTCGTGGAGCCCCACCAGCTCCAGCAGCTCATCCGCCGTACCCTCGGCAAGTGGGTCTCCGACACCTATCGCCGCAGGCCGATGATCCTCCCGGTCGTCGTGGAGGTCTGACGCCTCGTCAGCGTGAACAGGGAGCGGGGCACCTCGATTTGCATCGGGGCGCCCCGCTCCAGTACGTTTACGGCTCCGCCCGAGCGGGAACCCCAGTGCCTCAGCCCTGGACCACGGTTCCCCGGACCGGGTGGGAAATCCGGCTCAGAACTTCTGATAAAGTCGGAACCGCCGGAAAGGGAAACGCGAAAGCGAAGACCTGGAAAGCACCGAGGAAATCGGATCGAGAAAAGATCTGATAGAGTCGGAAACGCAAGACCGAAGGGAAGCGCCCGGAGGAAAGCCCGAGAGGGTGAGTACAAAGGAAGCGACCGTTCCTTGAGAACTCAACAGCGTGCCAAAAATCAACGCCAGATATGTTGATACCCCGTTTCCGGCCGTCATGGCTGGGACGAGGTTCCTTTGAAAAACACAGCGAGGACGCTGTGTGCGAGGGGACTATTCCTCCTCTCGCACCGCTCTCGTGTGTGTTGATCCGGATTACCGGTAAACATTCACGGAGAGTTTGATCCTGGCTCAGGACGAACGCTGGCGGCGTGCTTAACACATGCAAGTCGAACGATGAACCACTTCGGTGGGGATTAGTGGCGAACGGGTGAGTAACACGTGGGCAATCTGCCCTTCACTCTGGGACAAGCCCTGGAAACGGGGTCTAATACCGGATATGAGCTTCCACCGCATGGTGGAGGCTGTAAAGCTCCGGCGGTGAAGGATGAGCCCGCGGCCTATCAGCTTGTTGGTGAGGTAATGGCTCACCAAGGCGACGACGGGTAGCCGGCCTGAGAGGGCGACCGGCCACACTGGGACTGAGACACGGCCCAGACTCCTACGGGAGGCAGCAGTGGGGAATATTGCACAATGGGCGAAAGCCTGATGCAGCGACGCCGCGTGAGGGATGACGGCCTTCGGGTTGTAAACCTCTTTCAGCAGGGAAGAAGCGAAAGTGACGGTACCTGCAGAAGAAGCGCCGGCTAACTACGTGCCAGCAGCCGCGGTAATACGTAGGGCGCAAGCGTTGTCCGGAATTATTGGGCGTAAAGAGCTCGTAGGCGGCTTGTCACGTCGATTGTGAAAGCCCGAGGCTTAACCTCGGGTCTGCAGTCGATACGGGCTAGCTAGAGTGTGGTAGGGGAGATCGGAATTCCTGGTGTAGCGGTGAAATGCGCAGATATCAGGAGGAACACCGGTGGCGAAGGCGGATCTCTGGGCCATTACTGACGCTGAGGAGCGAAAGCGTGGGGAGCGAACAGGATTAGATACCCTGGTAGTCCACGCCGTAAACGGTGGGAACTAGGTGTTGGCGACATTCCACGTCGTCGGTGCCGCAGCTAACGCATTAAGTTCCCCGCCTGGGGAGTACGGCCGCAAGGCTAAAACTCAAAGGAATTGACGGGGGCCCGCACAAGCGGCGGAGCATGTGGCTTAATTCGACGCAACGCGAAGAACCTTACCAAGGCTTGACATACACCGGAAACGTCTGGAGACAGGCGCCCCCTTGTGGTCGGTGTACAGGTGGTGCATGGCTGTCGTCAGCTCGTGTCGTGAGATGTTGGGTTAAGTCCCGCAACGAGCGCAACCCTTGTTCTGTGTTGCCAGCATGCCCTTCGGGGTGATGGGGACTCACAGGAGACCGCCGGGGTCAACTCGGAGGAAGGTGGGGACGACGTCAAGTCATCATGCCCCTTATGTCTTGGGCTGCACACGTGCTACAATGGCCGGTACAATGAGCTGCGATACCGTGAGGTGGAGCGAATCTCAAAAAGCCGGTCTCAGTTCGGATTGGGGTCTGCAACTCGACCCCATGAAGTCGGAGTCGCTAGTAATCGCAGATCAGCATTGCTGCGGTGAATACGTTCCCGGGCCTTGTACACACCGCCCGTCACGTCACGAAAGTTGGTAACACCCGAAGCCGGTGGCCCAACCCCTTGTGGGAGGGAGCTGTCGAAGGTGGGACTAGCGATTGGGACGAAGTCGTAACAAGGTAGCCGTACCGGAAGGTGCGGCTGGATCACCTCCTTTCTAAGGAGCACTTCTTACCGAGCCTGCTCGGTCAGAGGCCAGAACATCAGCGAACGTCTGATGCTGGTTGCTCATGGGTGGAACGTTGATTATTCGGCACGGTCCAGGATGGACCAGGCGCTAGTACTGCTCTTCGGAGCGTGGAACGCTGATCTGGTCAGCTGATCGTGTCGGGCACGCTGTTGGGTGTCTGAGGGAATGAACTTCCTCAGTCGCCGGCCCCGGTGAAGCATCGCGTAAGTGGTGTGTGACGGGTGGCTGGTCGTTGTTTGAGAACTGCACAGTGGACGCGAGCATCTGTGGCCAAGTTTTTAAGGGCGCACGGTGGATGCCTTGGCACCAGGAACCGATGAAGGACGTGGGAGGCCACGATAGTCCCCGGGGAGTCGTCAACCAGACTTTGATCCGGGGGTTTCCGAATGGGGAAACCCGGCAGTCGTCATGGGCTGTCACCCGCTGCTGAACACATAGGCAGTGTGGAGGGAACGAGGGGAAGTGAAACATCTCAGTACCCTCAGGAAGAGAAAACAACCGTGATTCCGGGAGTAGTGGCGAGCGAAACCGGATGAGGCCAAACCGTATGCGTGTGAGACCCGGCAGGGGTTGCGTATGCGGGGTTGTGGGATCTCTCTTTCACAGTCTGCCGGCTGTGAGACGAGTCAGAAACCGTTGATGTAGACGAAGGACATGCGAAAGGTCCGGCGTAGAGGGTAAGACCCCCGTAGTCGAAACGTCAGCGGCTCGTTTGAGAGACACCCAAGTAGCACGGGGCCCGAGAAATCCCGTGTGAATCTGGCGGGACCACCCGCTAAGCCTAAATATTCCCTGGTGACCGATAGCGGATAGTACCGTGAGGGAATGGTGAAAAGTACCGCGGGAGCGGAGTGAAATAGTACCTGAAACCGTGTGCCTACAAGCCGTGGGAGCGTCGGATGCAGCTTGCTGTATCTCGTGACTGCGTGCCTTTTGAAGAATGAGCCTGCGAGTTTGCGGTGTGTTGCGAGGTTAACCCGTGTGGGGAAGCCGTAGCGAAAGCGAGTCCGAACAGGGCGTTTCAGTAGCACGCTCAAGACCCGAAGCGGAGTGATCTAGCCATGGGCAGGTTGAAGCGGAGGTAAGACTTCGTGGAGGACCGAACCCACCAGGGTTGAAAACCTGGGGGATGACCTGTGGTTAGGGGTGAAAGGCCAATCAAACTCCGTGATAGCTGGTTCTCCCCGAAATGCATTTAGGTGCAGCGTCGTGTGTTTCTTGCCGGAGGTAGAGCACTGGATAGGCGATGGGCCCTACCGGGTTACTGACCTTAGCCAAACTCCGAATGCCGGTAAGTGAGAGCACGGCAGTGAGACTGTGGGGGATAAGCTCCATGGTCGAGAGGGAAACAGCCCAGAGCATCGACTAAGGCCCCTAAGCGTACGCTAAGTGGGAAAGGATGTGGAGTCGCACAGACAACCAGGAGGTTGGCTTAGAAGCAGCCACCCTTGAAAGAGTGCGTAATAGCTCACTGGTCTAGTGATTCCGCGCCGACAATGTAGCGGGGCTCAAGCGTACCGCCGAAGTCGTGTCATTCATGCAACAGCCCCAACGGGTGTATGGATGGGTAGGGGAGCGTCGTCTGCCGGGTGAAGCAGCACCGGAAGGTAGTTGTGGACGGTTGACGAGTGAGAATGCAGGCATGAGTAGCGATACAAACGTGAGAAACGTTTGCGCCGATTGACTAAGGGTTCCTGGGTCAAGCTGATCTGCCCAGGGTAAGTCGGGACCTAAGGCGAGGCCGACAGGCGTAGTCGATGGATAACCGGTTGATATTCCGGTACCCGCTGTGAAGCGTCAAACATCGAGCATCGTGATGCTAAGGCCGTGAAGCCGCCCTGATCTCTTCGGAGTTGAGGGGAGTGGTGGAGCCGCCGAACCAAGCGGTTAGTAGGTGAGTGATGGGGTGACGCAGGAAGGTAGTCCATCCCGGGCGGTGGTTGTCCCGGGGTAAGGGTGTAGGACGCGAGGTAGGCAAATCCGCCTTGCACATAGTCTGAGACCTGATGCCGAGCCGATTGTGGTGAAGTGGATGATCCTATGCTGTCGAGAAAAGCCTCTAGCGAGTTTCATGGCGGCCCGTACCCTAAACCGACTCAGGTGGTCAGGTAGAGAATACCGAGGCGTTCGGGTGAACTATGGTTAAGGAACTCGGCAAAATGCCCCCGTAACTTCGGGAGAAGGGGGGCCACACTCGGTGATCGGATTTACTCCGTGAGCTGGGGGTGGCCGCAGAGACCAGCGAGAAGCGACTGTTTACTAAAAACACAGGTCCGTGCGAAGCCGTAAGGCGATGTATACGGACTGACGCCTGCCCGGTGCTGGAACGTTAAGGGGACCGGTTAGCTTGGATTCGTCCAGGCGAAGCTGAGAACTTAAGCGCCAGTAAACGGCGGTGGTAACTATAACCATCCTAAGGTAGCGAAATTCCTTGTCGGGTAAGTTCCGACCTGCACGAATGGCGTAACGACTTCTCGACTGTCTCAACCATAGGCCCGGTGAAATTGCACTACGAGTAAAGATGCTCGTTTCGCGCAGCAGGACGGAAAGACCCCGGGACCTTTACTACAGTTTGATATTGGTGTTCGGTTCGGCTTGTGTAGGATAGCTGGGAGACTTTGAAGCTCATACGCCAGTATGGGTGGAGTCGTCGTTGAAATACCAGTCTGGTCGTGCTGGATGTCTAACCTGGGTCCGTGATCCGGATCAGGGACAGTGTCTGATGGGTAGTTTAACTGGGGCGGTTGCCTCCTAAAGAGTAACGGAGGCGCCCAAAGGTTCCCTCAGCCTGGTTGGCAATCAGGTGTTGAGTGTAAGTGCACAAGGGAGCTTGACTGTGAGACCGACGGGTCGAGCAGGGACGAAAGTCGGGACTAGTGATCCGGCGGTGGCTTGTGGAAGCGCCGTCGCTCAACGGATAAAAGGTACCCCGGGGATAACAGGCTGATCTTCCCCAAGAGTCCATATCGACGGGATGGTTTGGCACCTCGATGTCGGCTCGTCGCATCCTGGGGCTGGAGTCGGTCCCAAGGGTTGGGCTGTTCGCCCATTAAAGCGGTACGCGAGCTGGGTTTAGAACGTCGTGAGACAGTTCGGTCCCTATCCGCTGTGCGCGTAGGAATATTGAGAAGGGCTGTCCCTAGTACGAGAGGACCGGGACGGACGAACCTCTGGTGTGCCAGTTGTTCTGCCAAGGGCATGGCTGGTTGGCTACGTTCGGGAGGGATAACCGCTGAAAGCATCTAAGCGGGAAGCCTGCTTCGAGATGAGTATTCCCACCTCCTTGAGAGGGTAAGGCTCCCAGTAGACGACTGGGTTGATAGGCCGGATCTGGAAGCCCAGTAATGGGTGGAGGTGACCGGTACTAATAGGCCGAGGGCTTGTCCTCAGTTGCTCGCGTCCACTGTGTTGGTTCTGAAACCACGAACAGCCTTTTCGGTTGTCAGTTTCATAGTGTTTCGGTGGTCATAGCGTGAGGGAAACGCCCGGTTACATTCCGAACCCGGAAGCTAAGCCTCACAGCGCCGATGGTACTGCAGGGGGGACCCTGTGGGAGAGTAGGACACCGCCGAACTCCTTTTGAAAAGGGTCGGACCCTGAACTTCGGTTCAGGGTCCGACCCTTTTTTGGTATGCGTAACTTCAAGTTCACGTTGCGCGCTCAGCATCGCAGCCATGGGTACTGCTGCAATGCTCAGGGCCGCCGGCGTCGGAGCCGGTGACGAGGTCGTCGTACCGGCCTTCGGGAACGTCGAGCTGGCCGAGGCCGTGAGCCTCGTGGGTGCGCTCCCCGTGTTCGCCGACATAGATCCGGCCACCTACTGCCTGGACCCGTCCGCCGTCGAAGCGGCCGTAACTCCGCGTACGGCGGCCGTCGTTGTCGTACACCGCTTCGGCCGGTGTGCCGACATCACGCGGCTGCGCGAGCTGGGCCGGCGGCACGGGGTGCTCGTCCTGGAACAGGGCGAGTCCGAGGCGCCGTACGACGAGATGGCGCAGCGCAGGGAGCGGGCCGCCTACCTCGACGCCAAGCTGAAGGGCGTGCGCACGCCAGACGGTGGTGACGGGCACAGCTACCAGCAGTACGTGGTGCGGGTGCCGGGCAACGGCCGGCCGGACCGGGACGCCTTCGCACGGGCCCTGCGGGCCAGGGGAGTTGCCTGCCGTGTGCCGGTGAAGACACCCGTGCACCGGCTGCCCGAGTTCCGGCGCTGCGTGACGCTGCCGGAGACCGAGCGGGCCGCGGACGAGACGCTCGCGCTGCCCGTGGACGCCGCACTGACCAAACGCGAGATGCAGCGCATCGTGTCCGCGTGCAACGCCCTCGGCGGACTGCTCCAGCCCGCCTTCTGACCGCCGCCGAACGAGTTTGGGAAATGCGGCCTGTTCAGGGTATGGTTTTCTTGTTGCCGCGAGGGAAACCTCGAAAGCGACAGGCCCCCATAGCTCAGTCGGCAGAGCGTCTCCATGGTAAGGAGAAGGTCAACGGTTCGATTCCGTTTGGGGGCTCTTAGAAAAAGGCCTCGCCCTTATGGGCGGGGCCTTTTCGGTGTGTCCGGGCGGGCCCGGGGGGCCTCAGTCGTGATGCAGCCCCGGGACCCGCATCGCCAGGATCGCCATGTCGTCCGAGGGCGCGTCGGACGCGAAGCGCTCCACGGCGCGCATGATGCGTGCCGCGACCGCGCCCGCCGTCAGACCCGTACACGTGGTCAGGACGTCGGCGAGGCCGTCGTCGCCCAGCATGCGGGTGCCCTCACGGCGTTCGGTGACGCCGTCCGTGACGCACAGCAGGACGTCGCCCGGGTCGAGGGTGACCGTCTCCTCGTACAGTTCCAGGTCCTCGATGACGCCGAGCAGCGGCTGGGGTTCGGCCGCCGGGACCACCGTGCCGTCCTGGCGCAGGCGCAGCGGGAGCGGGTGGCCCGCGCAGACCACCTTCAGTTCGGCGCTGCCGTCCTCCTGGGGCCGCATCTCGCCGTAGAGCAGGGTGAGGAAGCGGCTGCGGTCGCCCTCGTCGAGGATCGCGGAGTTGAGGCGCTCCAGCACCGCGGGGCCGGACAGGCCCTCGCGGGCCAGCAGGCGCAGCGCGTGCCGGGCCAGGCCCGTGACCGCCGCCGCGTTCGGTCCGGTGCCGCAGACGTCGCCGATGGCGAAGCCGTAGGCGCCGTTGCCGATGGGGAAGAGGTCGTAGAAGTCACCGCCGACCTCGTTGCCCTCGCCGGCCGCGCGGTAGATGACCTCGACCTCGACGCCGTCGATCTGCGGCAGGCCGGGCGGGAGCAGGCTGCGCTGGAGGGCCTGGCTGATCGCGGTGCGTTCCGAGTACAGGCGGGCGTTGTCCAGGGCGAGCGCGGCCCGGCGGGACAAGTCCTCGGCCAGTTCCAGGATTTCCTGCCGGAAGTGCTCGTCCGTGGGCTTGCCGAGAGTGAGCATGCCGATCACGCGGTTGCGGGCGACCAGCGGCAGGACCACCGTCTCACCGCCGACCGCGGAGGCCGTGGTGAGGGTCGGGCCGATGCCCGAGGCGAGCTGGCGCGTGGGGCCGCCGGACAGGCCGAGGCTGCGCATGGAGCTGCGCAGGGCCGCCTGGTGGGCGACCTCGCCCGGGGTGGTCCAGACGCGGGCGCCGGGCGTGGGCACCGGATCGGGCGGGGCGACCTTCGACAGCAAGGACTTGATGCCGTCGATGAGTTCCTCGTCCTCGTGCAGCACGTACGAGAGGTAGGGCTCGGAGGCCTGGTCGGCGATCGTGTAGACCGCGCACCAGGTGGCTAGGGTCGGCACGGTCATCTGGGCCATCAGGGCCAGCGTCTGGTCCCGGTCCAGGGTGCCGGCGAGCAGGTCGGAGGCCTCGACCAGGAAGCTCAGGGAGCCGCGGCGCAGCCGTTCCAGTTCGCCGAGGCGGGCCGACTCCACGGCCAGGGCGATGCGGTCGGCGGCGAACTGCAGGCGCAGTGCCTCCTCGTTGGAGTACCGGCCCGGTGCCTCGGCCGCGACGCCGAGGGAGCCGGTGAGGCGGCCCTCGACCTTCAGCGGGACCGTGACGACCGAGCGCATGCCGGTGCCGTTGAGCAGCGGTACGGCGCCGGGCACGGCGTTGAGGTCGTCGTGGACGGCCGGCATGCGGGCGGAGCCGTAGCGGCCGGGGCCGGCCTCCACGGGGACGCGGGCGAAGCGCTGGCGGGCGGAGGGCAGGCCGGTGGAGGCGCGGACCTCGAGCTCGGTCTCGTCGTCGGTGGCCAGGAGCAGGAAGGCGGAGTCGCCGTCGAGCATGTCGCGGGCCCGTTCGACCGTGCGCTGCAGCAGGCCGTCTAGGTCGTCCGGGGCGGGGGAGCCGATGAAGACCTCGAACGGGTCGGCGTTCTGGCCGTCGGAGGCGGTCGCCTGGTCGCCCGCGGGGACGCGCTGCGGGGTCTGCAGGACGGCGCGCTCGTGGTCCCGGACCAGCAGGCACACGGTGGACGGCTCGCCGCCGGTGTCGCGGACCCTGAGGTGGGAGGCGTAGACCTGGGCCACCCGTCCGTCGGCGCCGCGGATGCCGTAACTGCCCTCCCATCGGGAGAGCTGGAGCGCCTCGGCGACGCCGGTGCCGGTGCCGGGGGTGTGCGGCCAGGCGGCGAGGTCGGTGAGGGGCCTGCCGATGACCTCGGCCGCCGGGTAGCCGAACAGCTCCTCCGCGTCCTCGTTCCAGGCGTTGATCGTGCCCTTGCGGTCGATCTGCAGGACGGCGACGCGGACCCGGCCGTCGGCCAGCGGGAGCAGTTCGGCGGGCAGCGAGGGGCCGGCGGCGCGGGTGCCGACCGGACGTTCGGGCAGGTCGAGCTGGAACCAGACGTTCTTGTGGGTGGGTGTGTAGTCCACGCCCCAGCGGGCGGCCAGGGCCGCGCACAGCTGCAGGCCGCGTCCGCCCTCCCGGTCGGGGCTGCCCATGGCGGCGGGCGAGCCCTGGACGGGGACCTCGCGCTCGGGGTAGCGGTCGGAGACCTCGACGCGCACGCCGTCCTCGGTGCGCAGGCAGAGCACCTCGGCGTGGGTGCCCGCGTGCACGACCGCGTTGGTGACCAGTTCGCTGGTGAGGACCACGGCGTCGTCGACGACGTCAGCGAAGCCCCAGCCCTGGAGGGTGTCGCGGACGAAGGACCGGGCGGTCGCGACCGATCGCCCGACGGGCTCGAAACTGGCGGCCGCGCGCGCGGTGATCACAAAACTCCTCGGCCGGTTGTCTGCGTGCAGGGCTGCGGGGCCGGCCGGCTCGCGCCGCTGCTGCGGCATCAGCTCGCCCGTCGGCCGTGGCTCCGGGGGAAGTCCCTCGGGGATCACTCCGGTGGTCATGGTCTGCGGCCGCCCCTCCGATGCCCGCTCGTTCTCGTGCCACCGCCCAGGCCGGTGGGACCGGTGCGGCTGGACAGCCGCATGCAAGGTTACTTACCTTCCCCGTCCCCGTGGATGCCGGTCGCCGGTGATTACGCCCCCAGGGTGTGCGGACGATGTGCGAAGCTGCCGAACTGTTATGGCCTGGTTCGGCCGGGGTGAAACACTGGGCAAGCTTCTGACGAAGGTCCGGTCATGCTGCGTGTGTTCCGTGTACGGCGGGCAGCAGCCCCTGGTGTGTCCGGATCTCGTCTGACAGAAATACTCATGGGTAACGGGTACGCGGAAGTAACCGGTAGGCCGGGATCCGGCGGACCGGGCCGGCGTGGCCGGGCACGGCAGTGGCACAGCAGTAACGGTCTACCCCTTCGGGAGGGACACAGTGGAGTCTGGCGCAGCGACGCGGGGCACGAAGACGCGCGCGAAAGGCGGACCGTCCCTGGGCAGGAACGGCGGCGGCACCACCGCCGTGGACACGGCTGCCCTGAACCGCCTGCGGGCCGCCCTGGTGGCGATGCGCGACGGGAACTTCCGCAAGCGGCTCACGGTCTCCGGCGACGGCGTGATGTCGGAGATCGCGGCGGTGTTCAACGAGGTGGCCGACCGCAATCTGCACCTGACCGGTGAGCTGTCGCGGGTGCGGCGCATGGTGGGGCGTGAGGGCAAGCTCACGGAGCGGCTGGAGACGGGTGCCTGCGAGGGCTCGTGGGCGAACGCGATCGACAACTCCAACGCGCTGGTCGACGATCTGGTGTGGCCGGTCTCGGAGGTCAGCCGGGTCCTGACGGCGGTCGCCGAAGGTGATCTCTCGCCGCGCATGGACCTGCGCACCCAGGCGCCGGACGGCTCCGGGCACCCGCTGCGGGGCGAGTTCCTGAAGGTCGGCCGTACCGTCAACAACCTGGTCGACCAGTTGTCGACGTTCACCGACGAGGTCACGCGGGTGGCCAGCGAGGTCGGCACGGAGGGCAAGCTCGGCGGGCAGGCACGCGTGCGGGGGCTGTCCGGTTCGTGGAAGGACCTCACGGACTCCGTCAACACGATGGCGTCGCGGCTGACGGCGCAGGTGCGGGACATCGCCCTGGTGACCACCGCGGTGGCCAAGGGCGACCTGTCGCGCAAGGTCACCGTGCACGTCGCCGGCGAGATGCTGGAGCTGAAGAACACCGTCAACACGATGGTCGACCAGCTCTCCGCGTTCTCCTCGGAGGTGACGCGGGTCGCGCGTGAGGTCGGCACGGACGGCATTCTCGGTGGTCAGGCGCATGTGCCGGGGGTGGACGGCACCTGGAAGGAACTCACCGACTCGGTGAACCTGATGGCCGGCAACCTGACGGCGCAGGTGCGCGGGATCGCTCAGGTCACCACGGCGGTGGCCAACGGTGATCTGTCGCAGAAGGTGACCGTGCCGGCGCGCGGCGAGGTCGCGCAGCTGGCCGAGACGATCAACCAGATGACCGAGACGCTGCGGATCTTCGCGGACGAGGTCACGCGGGTGGCCAACGAGGTCGGTGCCGAGGGACGGCTGGGCGGCCAGGCGACCGTGCCGGGCGTCGCCGGCACCTGGAAGGACCTCACCGACTCCGTCAACACGGTGTTCCGGAATCTGACCACACAGGTGAGGGACATCGCCGCCGTGACGACGGCGGTGGCGAGCGGTGACCTGTCGCAGAAGGTCACCGTGGACGTGGCCGGCGAGATGCTGGAGCTGAAGAACACCGTCAACGGCATGGTGGACCAGCTGTCGTCGTTCGGCGCCGAGGTGACGCGGGTCGCGCGCGAGGTCGGTGTCGAGGGTGAGCTGGGCGGTCAGGCGCAGGTGCCGGGGGCGGCGGGGACCTGGAAGGACCTCACGGACTCCGTCAACACCGCGTTCCGCAACCTGACCGGGCAGGTGCGCAACATCGCCCAGGTGACGACGGCGGTGGCCAACGGTGACCTGTCGCAGAAGGTCACCGTGGACGTGTCCGGCGAGATGCTCCAGCTGAAGAACACCGTGAACACGATGGTGGACCAGCTGTCGAGCTTCGCCGACCAGGTCACGCGGATGGCGCGGGACGTGGGCACGGAGGGCCGGCTCGGCGGTCAGGCGCGGGTGGACGGGGTGTCGGGCACCTGGAAGGAGCTGACGGACTCCGTCAACTTCATGGCCGGGAACCTCACCTCGCAGGTGCGGCAGATCGCCCAGGTGACGACGGCGGTGGCGCGTGGTGACCTGTCGCAGAAGATCGACGTCGACGCGCGCGGCGAGATCCTGGAGCTCAAGAACACGATCAACACGATGGTCGACCAGCTCTCGGCCTTCGCCGACCAGGTGACCCGGGTCTCGCGGGACGTGGGCACGGAGGGGCGGCTCGGCGGTCAGGCGCAGGTACCGGGCGTGGCCGGTGTGTGGCGTGACCTGACGGACTCGGTGAACGGCATGGCCGGGAACCTCACCGCCCAGGTGCGCAACATCGCCCAGGTCGCCACGGCGGTGGCCCGCGGTGACCTGTCCCAGAAGATCACCGTGGACGCGCGCGGCGAGATCCTGGAGCTGAAGAACACCCTGAACACGATGGTGGACCAGCTGTCGTCGTTCGCCCAGGAGGTCACGCGGGTGGCCCGTGAGGTGGGCACGGAGGGCATGCTCGGCGGCCAGGCGGAGGTGCAGGGTGTCTCGGGCACCTGGAAGGACCTCACGCAGTCCGTGAACTTCATGGCGAACAACCTGACGATCCAGGTGCGCAACATCGCCGAGGTCACGACGGCGGTCGCCAAGGGCGACCTGTCGAAGAAGATCACCGTGGACGCGAAGGGCGAGATCCTCGAACTCGTCACGACGGTCAACACGATGGTGGACCAGCTCTCCAGCTTCGCCGAGCAGGTGACCCGGGTGGCCCGTGAGGTGGGCACCGAGGGCATCCTGGGCGGCCAGGCGCACGTGCCGGGCGTCACGGGCATCTGGAAGGACCTGAGCAACAACGTCAACCTGATGGCCAACAACCTGACCATGCAGGTGCGGAACATCTCGCAGGTGGCCGCGGCCGTCGCCAACGGCGATCTGACCCGGCAGGTGACGATCGAGGCGAGCGGTGAGGTCGCGCAGCTCGCGGACACGATCAACACGATGGTGAAGACGCTGAGTTCGTTCGCCGACCAGGTCACCAAGGTGGCCCGTGAGGTGGGCACGGACGGCATCCTGGGCGGTCAGGCGCATGTGCCGGGGGTGGCCGGCACCTGGAAGGACCTCACCGAGTCGGTGAACCAGATGGCGTCCAACCTGACCGGTCAGGTGCGCAACATCGCGATGGTCACCACGGCCATCGCCAAGGGTGATCTGACGAAGAAGATCGACATCGACGCGCGCGGTGAGATCCTCGAACTGAAGACGACGATCAACACGATGGTCGACCAGCTCTCCAGCTTCGCCGAGGAGGTCACCCGGGTGGCCCGCGAGGTGGGCACCGAAGGGCAGCTCGGCGGTCAGGCACGCGTGCGTGACGTCGACGGCACCTGGCGGGACCTCACCGAGTCGGTGAACGAGATGGCCGGGAACCTGACGCGGCAGGTGCGGGCCATCGCGCGCGTGGCGACCGCGGTCACCCGGGGCGACCTGAACCTGAAGATCGACGTCGACGCGTCCGGCGAGATCCAGGAGCTGCAGGACTACATCAACAAGATGATCGCCAACCTGCGCGACACCACGATCGCCAACAAGGAGCAGGACTGGCTCAAGGGCAACCTGGCCCGCATCTCCGCGCTGATGCAGGGCCGCCGGGACCTGGAGGACGTGGCCTCGCTGATCATGAGCGAGCTGACGCCGGTGGTGTCCGCGCAGCACGGGGCGTTCTTCGTGGCGATGCCGCTGATGGAGGGCCAGGACATCAGCGGTGAGTCCGGGGAGCAGTACGAACTGCGGATGCTCGGCTCGTACGGCTACTCGATGGGCTCCATGCCGACGTCGTTCCGGCCGGGTGAGGCGCTCATCGGCACGGCCGCCGAGGAGCGGCGCACGATCCTGGTGGAGAACGCGCCCAGCGGCTACCTGAAGATCTCCTCGGGGCTCGGGGAGGCGCCGCCGGCGCAGGTGATCGTGTTGCCGGTGCTGTTCGAGGGCACGGTGCTCGGGGTGATCGAGCTGGCGTCCTTCACGCCGTTCACGCAGATCCAGAAGGACTTCCTGAACCAGATCGCCGAGATGATCGCGACCAGCGTCAACACCATCTCGGTCAACACCAAGACCGAGCAGCTGCTGAAGCAGTCGCAGGAGCTGACCGAGCAACTGCGGGAGCGGTCGGCGGAGTTGGAGAACCGGCAGAAGGCGCTGCAGGCCTCCAACGCCGAACTGGAGGAGAAGGCGGAGCTGCTGGCCCGGCAGAACCGGGACATCGAGGTGAAGAACACCGAGATCGAGGAGGCCCGGCAGGTCCTGGAGGAGCGCGCCGAGCAACTCGCGGTGTCGATGCGCTACAAGAGCGAGTTCCTGGCGAACATGTCGCACGAGCTGCGCACTCCGCTCAACTCGCTGCTGATCCTGGCGAAGCTGCTCGCCGACAACGCCGAGGGGAACCTGTCGCCGAAGCAGGTGGAGTTCGCGGAGACGATCCACGGCGCCGGTTCCGACCTGCTCCAGCTGATCAACGACATCCTCGACCTGTCGAAGGTCGAGGCGGGCAAGATGGACGTCTCCCCGACGCGCATCGCGCTCGTCCAGCTCGTGGACTACGTGGAGGCGACCTTCCGGCCGCTGACCGCGGAGAAGGGCCTCGACCTGTCGGTGCGGGTGTCCCCCGAGCTGCCGGCGACCCTGCACACCGACGAGCAGCGGCTGCTGCAGGTGCTGCGCAACCTGCTGTCGAACGCGGTGAAGTTCACCGACTCCGGGTCGGTGGAGCTGGTGATCCGGCCCGCGGGCGTGGACGTGCCGCAGAAGATCCGGGAGCAGTTGCTGGAGGCCGGTTCGCTCTCCGATCCGCAGGCCGACCTGATCGCGTTCTCGGTGACCGACACGGGCATCGGCATCGCGGCCAGCAAGATGCGGGTGATCTTCGAGGCGTTCAAGCAGGCGGACGGCACGACCAGCCGCAAGTACGGCGGCACCGGCCTCGGTCTGTCGATCTCGCGGGAGATCGCGCAGCTGCTCGGCGGTGAGATCCACGCGCAGAGCGAGCCGGGCCGCGGTTCGACGTTCACGCTGTACCTGCCGCTGCACCCGAGCGAGCTGCCGCCGCAGGGCTACCAGCAGTCGGTGACCCCGCTGGAGGCCGGTGAGCTGGTCGCCTCCGAGGCGCGGCTGTCCTCGGAGCTGTCCGCCGCGGAGATCGTGACGCCGGCCGAGGTGAAGTCGTACCGGGAGACGCAGAACGGGGCGGCCGCGCTCTTCCGGCGCCGGCGCCGGAGTCTGCCGCCGGCCGAGCAGCGGCCCGAGCAGTGGACGACGGTCGCCGAGCAGGAGAGTGCGCCCGAGCCGGCCCGCGCGGTGCGGTTCGGCGGGGAGAAGGTGCTGATCGTCGACGACGACATCCGCAACGTGTTCGCGCTCACCAGCGTCCTGGAGCAGCACGGTCTTTCGGTGCTGTACGCCGAGAACGGCCGGGAGGGCATCGAGGTGCTCGAACAGCACGACGACGTGGCGGTCGTGCTGATGGACATCATGATGCCCGAGATGGACGGGTACGCGACGACGACGGCGATCCGCCGGATGCCGCAGTTCGCCGGGTTGCCGATCATCGCGCTGACCGCGAAGGCCATGAAGGGCGACCGGGAGAAGGCGATCGAGTCGGGTGCCTCCGACTACGTGACCAAGCCGGTCGACCCCGATCATCTGCTGGCGGTCATGCGGCAGTGGATGGGGGCGGAGTGACGGGTTGACCGGTGCGAACGTGAACGGGGTGGGAACCCGGGGTGTGCGCGCGGAGTCGCCGGTGCGGGGGCTCCGGGCGCGTGCGGGAATCGCGGATTCCGGGAACCTTCCGGTCTCCCGCCGCGTTTCCCTTGTGTGCACAGTGACATCGCGGTGACAGGGTGTGGCGACAGGCGGGGTGCGGCTACGATGACCGGCACAAGGACGGACGGCGAAAGGGAGTCGTCCCCTGGGGCGGCGCCCGGTGTACCGCCGGGGCGAGGAGGGCGGGCCATGGTGCAGAAGGCCAAGATCCTCCTGGTCGATGACCGGCCGGAGAATCTGCTGGCGCTGGAGGCCATCCTCTCTGCGCTCGATCAGACACTGGTGCGGGCATCGTCCGGGGAGGAAGCGCTCAAGGCACTGCTCACGGACGATTTCGCGGTCATTCTGCTGGATGTCCAGATGCCGGGCATGGACGGGTTCGAGACGGCCGCGCACATCAAGCGGCGGGAGCGGACACGGGACATCCCGATCATCTTCCTGACCGCGATCAACCACGGCCCCCACCACACCTTCCGGGGTTACGCGGCGGGCGCGGTGGACTACATCTCGAAACCGTTCGACCCGTGGGTGCTGCGTGCCAAGGTCTCGGTCTTCGTCGAGCTGTACATGAAGAACTGCCAGCTGCGGGAGCAGGCGGCGCTGCTCAGGCTCCAGTTGGAGGGCGGCGGCAAGAACGCGGTGGGCGGCAAGGAGTCCGCCGGGCTGCTCGCGGAGCTGTCGGCGCGGCTCGCGGCGGTGGAGGAGCAGGCGGAAGCGCTGTCCAAGCAGTTGGACGACGAGTCGGCGGACGCGGCCGCGGTGGCCACGGCAGCCCATCTCGAACGCAAACTCACGGGGTTGCGCCGGGCGCTCGACGCGCTGGAACCGGGCACGGCCGGCGGTGCCGCGTCGATGCCGCCGCAGAACTGACGCGCGCCCGGAGCACAGTTGTCCGTGAGCGTGCGTCAGTTCCGCGCCCCCGCAAGGGGGACACGAACGGGTGAAGCCGACGGGCGCCCCTGTTCGAGCGAAGTCGAGAACTCGGGGGCGGGCACACGTGTCCGCCGTCGTCTCCCCCGGTAACCTCACACCCATGGCCTCACGTCCCTCCGCAGCCAAGAAGCCCGCCAAGAAGGCGGCCGCTCCGTCGAAGGCTCCGGCGCGGAAGGCCGCCGCCAGGAAAGCCCCCGCCAAGAAGGCGCCCGCGAGGAAGGCCCCGGCCAGGAAGGCCGCGCCGCCCCGGCCGGCACCGAGCCCGACCGGGGGCCTGTACCGCGTGGTGCGCGCCCTGTGGCTGGGCCTGGCGCACGCCGTCGGCGCCGTCTTCCGTGGCATAGGGCAGGGCGCGCGCAACCTCGACCCGGCGCACCGCAAGGACGGCGTGGCGCTGCTGCTGTTCGGCATCGCGCTGATCGTCGCCGCCGGCACCTGGGCCGATCTGCGCGGTCCGGTCGGCGACCTGGTGGAGATCCTGGTCACCGGCGCCTTCGGCCGGCTCGACCTGCTGGTGCCGATACTGCTCGCGGTGATCGCGGTGCGATTCATCCGGCACCCGGAGAAGCCGGAGGCCAACGGCCGCATCGTGATCGGCCTGTCCGCCCTCGCCATCGGCGTGCTCGGCCAGGTCCACATCGCCTGCGGCTCGCCCGCCCGCAGCGACGGCATGCAGGCCATAAGGGACGCCGGCGGCCTGATCGGCTGGGCGGCGGCGACCCCGCTGACGTACACCGTGAGCGACGTGCTCGCCGTACCGCTGCTGGTGCTGCTGACCGTCTTCGGACTGCTCGTGGTCACCGCCACCCCCGTCAACGCCATCCCGCAGCGGCTGCGCGCGCTCGGCGTGCGGCTGGGGCTGCTGCCCGACCCGGAGGAGTACGAGACCTCAGAGGACGACGAGCGCTACGACGAGCAGTGGCGCGAGGCGCTGCCCGCGCGCCCGCGCAGGCGCCAGGGCGCCCCTCAGGGGTACGACCCCGACGGCGCCGAGGAGGAGGCCCTCTCGCAGCGCCGCGGCCGCCCCAGGCGGTCCGCGGTGCCGCAGCCCGACCCGCAGCGCCGGATGGACGCCGTGGACGTCGCGGCGGCCGCCGCGGCCGCCCTCGACGGCGCCGTCATGCACGGCATGCCGCCGTCGCCGCTCGTCGCCGACCTCACCCAGGGGGTCGGTGTGGGGGAGCGGGAGGACACCACACCCGTGCCCACCCCGGCGGCCGCCCCCGACCCGGCGCCCGCGTCCACCCCGGCACCGGCGTCCGCGCCGGTTCCCGCGCCCGCCGCGCGGCCCGAGCGGGAGACCGTCCAGGTCGCGAGCGTTCCCGACCTCACGAAATCGGCCCCCGACGCACCCCGCGAGCTGCCCCCGCGCGCGGAGCAGCTCCAGCTCGCCGGGGACATCACCTACGGGCTGCCGGCGCTCGACCTGCTCACCCGCGGCGGGCCCGGCAAGGCGCGCAGCGCGGCCAACGACGCGATCGTCGACTCCCTGCGCACCGTCTTCTCCGAGTTCAAGGTGGACGCCGACGTCACCGGCTTCACCCGGGGCCCGACCGTCACCCGCTACGAGGTCCAGCTCGGCCCCGCCGTGAAGGTCGAGCGGATCACCGCGCTCACCAAGAACATCGCCTACGCCGTCGCCAGCCCCGACGTGCGGATCATCAGCCCCATCCCGGGCAAGTCCGCGGTCGGCATCGAGATCCCGAACACCGACCGGGAGATGGTCAACCTCGGTGACGTGCTGCGCCTCGCGGAGTCCGCCGAGGACGACGACCCGATGCTGGTCGCCTTCGGCAAGGACGTCGAGGGCGGGTACGTGATGCACTCGCTGGCGAAGATGCCGCACATGCTGGTCGCCGGCGCCACCGGCTCCGGCAAGTCGTCCTGCATCAACTGCCTGATCACCTCGGTCATGATGCGGGCGACCCCGGAGGACGTCCGGATGATCCTGGTCGACCCCAAGCGCGTCGAGCTGACCGCGTACGAGGGCATCCCGCACCTGATCACGCCGATCATCACCAACCCCAAGCGGGCCGCGGAGGCCCTGCAGTGGGTCGTGCGCGAGATGGACCTGCGCTACGACGACCTCGCCGCGTACGGCTTCCGGCACATCGACGACTTCAACCGGGCCGTCCGCGAGGGCAAGGTCAAGCCGCCGGAGGGCAGCGAGCGGGAGCTGCAGCCGTACCCGTACCTGCTGGTGATCGTGGACGAGCTGGCCGACCTGATGATGGTCGCCCCGCGGGACGTCGAGGACGCGATCGTGCGCATCACGCAGCTCGCGCGCGCCGCCGGCATCCACCTGGTGCTGGCGACCCAGCGCCCCTCGGTCGACGTGGTCACCGGCCTCATCAAGGCCAACGTGCCCTCGCGGCTGGCGTTCGCCACCTCCTCGCTCGCCGACTCCCGGGTCATCCTCGACCAGCCCGGCGCCGAGAAGCTGATCGGCAAGGGCGACGGGCTGTTCCTGCCGATGGGCGCGAGCAAGCCGACCCGTATGCAGGGCGCGTTCGTGACCGAGGCCGAGGTCGCCGCCGTCGTCCAGCACTGCAAGGACCAGATGGCGCCCGTCTTCCGGGACGACGTCACCGTGGGCACCAAGCAGAAGAAGGAGATCGACGAGGACATCGGCGACGACCTCGACCTGCTGTGCCAGGCGGCCGAGCTGGTGGTCTC
This sequence comes from Streptomyces collinus Tu 365, assembly GCF_000444875.1. Classification (NCBI taxonomy): domain Bacteria; kingdom Bacillati; phylum Actinomycetota; class Actinomycetes; order Kitasatosporales; family Streptomycetaceae; genus Streptomyces; species Streptomyces collinus. Next base: position 6,216,111 of record NC_021985.1, read on the forward strand.
CACCCAGTTCGGGTCGACGTCCATGCTCCAGCGCAAGCTGCGCGTCGGCTTCGCCAAGGCGGGCCGGCTGATGGACCTCATGGAGTCCCGCAACATCGTCGGACCCAGCGAGGGCTCGAAGGCGCGTGACGTCCTCGTGAAGCCCGACGAGCTGGACGGCGTGCTCGCGGTGATCCGCGGGGAGTCCGACGGATAGGTCGCACGGGGCGCCCCGACCTCGCCGAGCGGGAGGTCCGGGCGGACCGGAAGGGCCGGGAAGGGCCGGGCGGGGCCGGTGGAGCGGAGTGGGCCGGTTGCCCGCCCGGCGTGTGGAACCCGGCGTGTCGGGTTACGCCGGCTGGCGGCACGACCGTGATCCACCCGTTAGAGAGAAGCGGGCAACCGTTTCCCTTTGCTGTACGTCAAGTTGAGCGAAAGGACAGCTACCGACCCCGATACGGGGTAGGTGACTGTCCCCGCCGTCGGGATGACCGGCCTTTCCGATTGGCGTACAAGTACACCGCCCGGTTGCCCCACCCTTTCGCTCCCGCCCTAGACTGATCCTCCAGCACAGGTGGCTCACACGCTCGAAAGGCGCCCCCGTGTCCATCGGCAACTCCCCTGAAGACGAGCGTCCGTTCCCAGACATGTCCGAGGAAACCCATACCTCCGTCGGGCGCGCCCTGCAGCAGGCGCGCATCGCGGCCGGGCTCACCGTCGACGCTGTCAGCAGCGCCACTCGTGTCCGTATCGCCATCGTGCACGCCATCGAGGCGGACGACTTCGCCCCCTGCGGCGGTGACGTGTACGCGCGCGGGCACATCCGCACGCTGGCCAGGGCCGTGCACCTCGACCCCGCACCACTGATCGCGCAGTTCGACGCCGAGCACGGTGGACGGCCCGCGCCGACCCCGGCGGCCCCCCTCTTCGAGGCGGAACGTATCCGCCCCGAGCGCAGGGGCCCGAACTGGACCGCTGCCATGGTCGCCGCGATCGTCGCCGTCGTCGGTTTCGTCGGGTTCACCGCCTTCAAGGGCGGCGGCGACGGGAACGACGCGAAGTCGCAGGTCGCCGAGGGCGCCACCACCACGCCCGGCAAGGCCGCCTCGCCCACCCCCAAGAAGGACAAGCCCGCCGACCCGACCCCTGAGGCGTCCGACAGCGCCATCGCGGCCGCCCCGCAGGACAAGGTCACCGTGCGGGTCAGCGCGCCGGGCGGACGCAGCTGGATCTCCGCCAAGGACCACAACGGCCGGATGCTCTTCGACGGGCTGCTGAAGAAGGGCGAGTCCAAGACCTTCCAGGACAACTCCAAGATCAACCTGATCCTCGGCGACGCCGGCGCGATCCAGCTGTACGTCAACGGCAAGAAGATCGAGGACAACTTCCGGCCCGGCGCCGTGGAGCGCCTCACGTACACCAAGGGCGACCCCGAAGCCGGATGAGGGGCCCTCGGGCGGAGCGGATGTGACGGGGTTGGCCGGGATCGGCCAACCCCGTCGACGTGGGTCGTCAGTGAGACAAAGTAGTCTTGAGCCCATGCCTGAACGCCGTACCGTCGCACTAGTCACTCTCGGCTGCGCCCGTAACGAGGTGGACTCGGAGGAGCTCGCAGGCCGTTTGGAGGCGGACGGCTGGCAGCTCGTCGAGGACGCCGCGGACGCCGATGTCGCCGTGGTCAACACCTGTGGCTTCGTCGAAGCCGCCAAGAAGGACTCCGTCGACGCCCTGCTGGAGGCCAACGACCTCAAGGACCATGGCAGAACCCAGGCCGTCGTGGCGGTGGGCTGCATGGCCGAGCGGTACGGCAAGGAACTCGCCGAGGCGCTGCCCGAGGCCGACGGCGTGCTCGGCTTCGACGACTACGCCGACATCTCCGACCGCCTGCAGACCATCCTGTCGGGCGGCATCCACGCCGCCCACACCCCGCGCGACCGCCGCAAGCTGCTGCCGATCAGCCCGGCCGAGCGCCAGGAGTCGGCCGCCGCCGTCGCGCTGCCCGGCCACGGCCCCTCCGACCTCCCGGAGGGCCTCGCGCCCGCCTCCGGTCCCCGCGCGCCCCTGCGCCGCCGGCTGGACGGCTCCCCGGTCGCCTCGGTCAAGCTCGCCTCCGGCTGCGACCGGCGCTGCTCCTTCTGCGCCATCCCGTCCTTCCGCGGCTCCTTCATCTCCCGCCGCCCCAGCGACGTGCTCAACGAGACGCGCTGGCTGGCCGAGCAGGGCGTGAAGGAGATCATGCTGGTCTCCGAGAACAACACCTCCTACGGCAAGGACCTGGGCGACATCCGCCTGCTGGAGTCCCTGCTGCCCGAGCTGGCCGAGGTCGACGGCATCGAGCGGGTGCGGGTGAGCTACCTGCAGCCGGCCGAGATGCGCCCCGGCCTGATCGACGTGCTGACCTCCACCCCGAAGGTCGCCCCCTACTTCGACCTGTCCTTCCAGCACTCCGCGCCCGACGTGCTGCGCGCGATGCGCCGCTTCGGCGACACCGACCGCTTCCTGGAGCTGCTCGACACCATCCGGAGCAAGGCCCCGGAGGCCGGCGTGCGCTCCAACTTCATCGTCGGCTTCCCCGGCGAGAGCGAGGCGGACCTGGCCGAGCTCGAGCGCTTCCTGACCGGCGCCCGCCTCGACGCCATCGGTGTCTTCGGGTACTCGGACGAGGAGGGCACGGAAGCGGCGACGTACGAGAACAAGCTCGACGAGGACGTCGTCGCCGAGCGCCTCGCCCACATCTCCCGGCTCGCCGAGGAGCTCGTCTCCCAGCGGTCCGAGGAGCGCGTCGGGCAGACCGTGAGCGTCCTCGTGGAGTCCGTCGACGACGAGGAGGGCGTGTACGGCCGTGCGGCGCACCAGGCGCCGGAGACGGACGGCCAGGTGCTGCTCACGAGCGGCGCGGGCCTGAGCGTCGGACGTATGGTCGAGGCGAAGGTGGTCGGCACGGAAGGCGTCGACCTGGTCGCCGAGCCGCTGGCGGGCTCGTTCGGGTGTAGCGAGGAGGCGGGCAGATGACCGGAGTCCCGGCATCCGCCGCGGGCGGCTCCTCCGGCGCGCAGGGCGCCCGGGGCGCCGCCGCTGCCGACGGCGCCGCCTCCGGGGTCACCGGCCCGGTCACCGGCCACGCGGGCCGGTCCGCGGAGTCGGAGGACACGCGGCCCGCGCGCGGCGGCAAGCTGACGGCCGCTGCCGTCAACCAGGCGAGCGTCTGGAACGTCGCCAATCTGCTGACGATGCTGCGGCTGCTGCTCGTGCCCGGATTCGTGGCGCTGATGCTGGCCGACGGCGGCTACGACCCGGCCTGGCGCTCGCTCGCCTGGGCCGCCTTCGCCGTCGCCATGATCACCGACCTGTTCGACGGGCATCTGGCGCGCACCTACAACCTGGTCACCGACTTCGGGAAGATCGCCGATCCCATCGCCGACAAGGCGATCATGGGTGCGGCGCTCGTCTGCCTCTCGGCCCTGGGCGATCTGCCGTGGTGGGTCACGGCCGTCATCCTCGGCCGGGAACTCGGCGTCACCCTGCTGCGTTTCCTGGTCATCCGCTACGGCGTGATCCCCGCGAGCCGGGGCGGCAAGCTCAAGACGCTCACCCAGGGCGTGGCCGTCGGGATGTACGTCCTGGCGCTGACCGGGTGGCTGGCCAGCCTGAGGTTCTGGGTGATGGCAGCGGCGGTCGTCCTCACCGTCGTCACCGGCCTCGACTACGTGAGACAGGCCATTGTGCTGCGCCGGCAGGGAATCGCCGAGCGCGCGGCGGCGTTGGGGGAGAAGCAGGCGTGAGTTCACCGGCCACCGAAGTGGTGCGACTACTGACCGTGAAGGGCGAGAGCCTCGCCGTGGCGGAGTCGCTCACCGGTGGACTGGTGGCGGCGGAGATCACCACGGTCCCCGGGGCCTCCAAGGTCTTCCGGGGTTCGGTCACCGCGTACGCCACCGCGCTCAAGCACGAGCTGCTGGCGGTGGACGCCACTCTCCTGGAGCAGCGGGGAGCGGTGGATCCGCAGGTCGCGGCCCAGATGGCGGCCGGGGTGCGCAAGGCCCTGGGAGCCGACTGGGGCATCGCGACGACCGGTGTCGCGGGCCCCGATCCGCAGGACGGACAACCCGTCGGGACGGTGTTCGTGGCCGTCGACGGCCCCCTCGCGCCGGGCCCTGGTTCTGCCGGTGGCGGAAAAGTGGAGGCCCTGCGGTTGAACGGCGACCGTGCGGAAATTCGTATGGAGAGTGTACGGAGCGTACTCGCACTGCTTCTGAAGGAGCTTGCGGGCGAACAGACCGGGAATGAGCGGGCACAGGATACGGAACGGAACGGGGGGTTTTGATGTTTACAGCCCTGAGTGAACACGACATCGCTCCCCGCACGGCCGCGGCGCGAGGCGGTACGGTGGGGCGAGAAGGATGCGGCTACGCGGTCCGAGGAGGGAGCCACCGATGATTCTGCTCCGTCGCCTGCTTGGTGACGTGCTGCGTCGGCAGCGCCAACGCCAGGGCCGTACTCTGCGCGAAGTCTCCTCGTCCGCCCGAGTCTCACTCGGCTATCTCTCCGAGGTGGAGCGGGGGCAGAAGGAGGCTTCCTCCGAGCTGCTCTCCGCCATCTGCGACGCGCTGGACGTACGGATGTCGGAACTGATGCGAGAGGTGAGCGACGAGCTGGCGCTCGCCGAACTGGCCCAGTCCGCCGCGGCCACCGAGTCCGTGCCCGCGCCGGTCCGTCCGATGCTGGGTTCCGTGTCGGTGACCGGTGTGCCACCGGAACGGGTGACCATCAAGGCGCCCGCCGAGGCAGTGGACGTCGTCGCGGCGTGACGTCGGCCCGCGCGGCCTGACGACCCCCCGATACATGCGAAGCCCCGGCCGGGCTTCCCAGGGAGACCTGGGAGGTCCCGGCCGGGGCTTTCGCGTGGTGTTCACCGTGATCCGTGTCTCTTTTTCGTCCATTTGCCGGTATTCGGCGCGGCCGTCATGGTGGAGGGACGTGCCTGCCCCGAGCCCCGGAGGAAACGGATGTACGTCGTGAAGAGCCCGCTGCCCGACGACGACCTGAAGACCGTGGCCGAGGCGCTGCAGGGCGCCCTGGTCGACCTGGTCGACCTCGCCCTGGTCGCCAAGCAGGTCCACTGGAACGTCGTCGGACCCCGCTTCCGCTCCATCCACCTCCAGCTCGACGAGGTCGTCGACTCCGCGCGCACCCACTCCGACACGGTGGCCGAGCGTGCCTCCGCGCTCGGCGTCCCGCCCGACGGGCGTGCGCCCACCGTGGCCTCCGGCAGCGGCATCGGCACCACCCCGGCCGGCTGGATCAAGGACACGGACGCGGTACGAGCCCTGGTGGACGCCCTCGGTGCGGTGATCGTCCGGATGCGGGCACGGGTGAACGGGACCGGTGACGCGGACCCGGTGTCCCAGGACATCTTCATCGGGATCACCGCCGACCTCGAGAAGCACCACTGGATGTTCCAGGCGGAGAACGCCTGAGAGGCGGGTCCTGCACCCGTGAGCCCTCGGTGCGCCTCCCGCACGGGTCTCGTGGCGTTCTAGCGTCCGGCTGGAGGTGACGGCCATGGTGAGGCGGGTGGCGCGCTGGGGGGTCGCACTCGGGCTCGGAGTCCTGTGGTGGTGGGCGGTGCTGCGCATAGCCCTGGGCGCCGGCTCCGGTGTGATCGAGGGAGCCGTGGTGGTCGGCGGCTGGGGGCTGAGCGTGCTGCCCGTGCACTGTGTGCCCAAGAGGCAGGCGGCCGGTGCCGTCGAGAGGGGGCGCTGGGCGACCGCCTGGCGGACGGCGGACGCTACCAGGGCATCGCCACGCCCCCGTTCGGGCGCAGGATCTGACCCGTCATGAACGCCGACGCGTCCGACGCCAGGTACAGCACGGTGTGCGCGACGTCGTCGGGCTCGCCGACCCGGCCCAGCGGGGACATCCGCGCCATCAGGCCCTCGGTGTGGGCCTGGACCTGCCGGTCGTGGCGGGCGGTCATGGGCGTGCGGACCCAGCCCGGGGCGACCGCGTTGACCCGGATGCCGTGTGGGCCCACCTCGGTGGCCAGCGTCTTCGTCAGCTGCACCACGGCCGCCTTGGCCGCGCCGTAGCACAGCAGCCCGGGTCCGCCGGTGTCGACGGCGCCGGAGGCCATGGTGACGATGCTGCCGGGCATGTCGTGGGCGAGCATCGAGCGGGCCGCCTCCTGGCAGGCGTACAGCACGCCCTTGAAGTTGACGTCCAGCACCCGGTCCAGGTCCTCGTCACGGGTGTCCAGGACGGAGCTGCTGTGCATGATCCCGGCGATCGCCGCCATGACGTCCAGGCGCCCGGCGGCGCGGACCGCCGAGGCGAGCGCGGTCCGGTCGGTGACGTCCAGGACGTGGGTACGGGCCGTGCCGCCGCCCTTGCCGATCAGCTCGGCCGTGCCGTGCAGGCCCTCGGCGTCCCGGTCGGCGCAGTGCACCGCGGCGCCCGCCTCGGCGAGCAGGACGGCGCTGGCCCGGCCGATACCGCCGGCGGCTCCGGTGACGAACGCGGTGCGTCCGGTGAGGTCGTACGCCTGGAGGGGCATACGACGACCGTACGAGCGTTTCTGACGGTCCGTCAATCAGTGGTCCCCGATCGGTGGGGCGGCGATGGGGCGGCGGGCGGTGACCCGGCGATCAGGGGCCGGCGGTCGGGGATCGACGCAGTGGAGCCTGCGATCGGGGCGTCGGGCGTTCGGTGGCCGTCGGCTAGCCGGACGCGGACGGGCGGCGGGGATAGCGCTCGCGGAACTTCTGCGCCTGCCCGGGTGCCGGAGCGGGGCCGGCCTGGCAGTTCGGGCACCAGTAGGTGGGACGCTCCTGGGAGCCGTCGCCCTGGTCGGCCACCCGGATCCGCGTCCCGCAGCGCAGACAGGGGCGGCCCGCCCGGCCGTAGACGAACAGGTCCTGCCGGGGCAGGCCCGTGGTCCTGCGGACCGGGCGCTCGCGGTTCGCCTCCAGCAGCTTCTTGGAGAGCGCGGTCAGCGCGGTGGCACGGTCCTCGGGCAGGGCCCCGATCGGCAGATAGGGGGTCACGCCGAGCAGGAAGCACAGCTCGCTCTTGTACACGTTGCCGATCCCGGCGAGATTGCGCTGGTCGAGCAGGGCCTCCCCCAGGGCGCGGCCCGGATCGGCGAGCAGGTTGCCGAGGGCACGCTCGGGGTCCCAGTCCGGGCCGAGCAGGTCCGGGCCCAGATGGCCGACCACGCGCTCCTCCTCGCCGGTGCGCAGGAACTCCAGCACCGGGAGGCGGTAGCCCACCGCCGTGCGGTCGTCGGCGCCGAGGATCACCCGGATCTGGTGCCCCGGGCCCCCGCGCCAGCGCTCGTCCGGGGCGTACACCTTCCAGGCGCCCTCCATGCGCAGGTGCGTGTGGAGGGTCAGGTCGCCCTCGAAGCGGGTGAGCAGGTGCTTGCCGCGCGCGATCGTGTTCAGGACCGTGCGGCCGGTGAGGTCGACCGTCGCGTACGTCGGCCACCGGAAGTCGCTGCGGTTCAGCACCCGGCCCGCGAGGGCCTCCTGCAGCCGCCGCGCGGCCTGCCAGACCGTGTCACCTTCGGGCATGCGTCAAGGGTGCCACGACCGGGTGAGGCGCGACGGTCCGCCGCTGGACCGGCGTGGTCATGCCCGCAGGCGCAGACCGCGCGGGGTCGCGACGAAGCCCGCCGCCTCCAGCAGGGTACCCATCGGGGAGGTCAGGGACTGGGCGCCGTTGACCCGCTCCACGGTGACCGTGCCGAGAGAACCGGCGCGGGCGGACGCGGCCAGGGCCTCCGCCGCGATCCGCAGACGCGGATCGTCGGTGGCGGCGGTGTCCGGGGTGGAGGGCCAGGCCAGCAGGGTCTTGCCGCCCCGCTCCATGTACAGCGTGAGCTCGCCCTCGACGAGCACCACCAGCGAGCCGGCCTTGCGGCCCGGCTTGTGCCCGGCCCCGGTCGGCGGCTCGGGCCAGCCGAGGGCGGCGCCGTAGGCGTTGGCCGGGTCGGCCGCGGCGAGGACCACGGCCCGGGGATCGGGAGACGACGAGCGCCCACCGCGGGCACCGAAGCCGCGGCCCGCGGCCGAGCCGTAGGGCGCGCCCGGGCCCGCGCCACCGCCCCGCGGGCCGCCGTAGCCGGGGGAGGCGAAGGGGTCGGCGGCCGGCTCCAGGTCGCGCGGCGACACGTAGTCGCCCGGGTGCCGCTTCTGGGCGCGGCCGAAGTCGCCCGGGCGCGCGGGGTGATCCTCGGGGGGCCAGCTGAAGTCGCTGTCGAACCCCGGGTGGGCCAGGCCGCCGTCGGCCTGCTCGAAGACGTCCGGTGCCGTGTGGCCGCCGTCCGGGAAGGGCGCCGGGGTGCCGTCGCCGCCGAAGCCGTTCGGATACGCGGGGGCGGGCGGCTGCTCGCCCCGCTCACGGGCGTTGGACACCGCACGGAGGCGGTCGACCGCGCCGTCCATCGCGAACTGGGCGGCGCCCAGCCCCTCGACCACGTAGCCGCGTCTCGCCTGCCCGCTGTCCTCGAAGACGGACAGCACGCGGTACACCGCGGAGAAGCCGCCCTCGACACCCTCCGCGCCGACGGCGCCCCGGGTGACCACCCCGTGCCGGTCGAGCAGGGTGCGGGCCAGCGCGTGGGCGCGCACCGTGGCGTCCGGTTCGGCGGCGGGCAGCAGCGACCAGCGGCCGGCCACGGTGGGCGGTCCGGTGCGGGAGGCGGCCCGGGCGGCGGACGTCAGGGAGCCGTAACGCCCGCGCGGGACCGAGCGCTTGGCCCGGTGGGCCGTCGAACCCGCCGTGCGGCCCGAACCCAGCAGGGAGCGCATCGGGGCCAGGGTGTCGTTGGTCAGCCGCCCCGACCACGCCAGGTCCCACAGGGCGTCGGCGAGCTGAGGGTCGGTGGCCTCGGGATGGGTGGTGGCCCTCACCTGGTCGGCGATCTGACGGAAGAACAGGCCGTAACCACCCGACAGCGTGTCCAGGACCGCCTGGTGCAGCGGCGTCAGCTCCAGGGGGTGGGGCGGCGGCAGGAGCAGGGGAGCGGCGTCCGCCAGGTACAGCGAGACCCAGCCGTCCTTGCCGGGCAGCGCGCCCGCCCCGGCCCACACCACCTCGCCCGCGGCCGTGAGTTCGTCCAGCATGGAGGGGGTGTAGTTCGCCACCCGGGACGGCAGGACCAGCTTCTCCAGCGCCGAGGCGGGCACCGAGGCACCCTGCAACTGCTCGACGGCGCGCACCAGTCCGTCGACTCCGCGCAGACCGTGCCCCTTGCCGATGTGCTGCCACTGCGGCAGGAACTGCGCGAGCGCGGCCGGCGGCACCGGCTCCAGCTCGTGCCGCAGCGCGGCCAGGGAGCGGCGGCGCAGCCGGCGCAGCACGGTCGCGTCGCACCATTCCTGGCCGATGCCCGCCGGATGGAACTCGCCCTGCACGACCCGGCCGCTCGCGGCCAGCCGCTGCAGAGCGCCCTCGGTGACCGCCACGCCCAGGCCGAAGCGGGCGGCCGCGGTGGCCGACGTGAACGGGCCGTGCGTCCGCGCGTGCCGGGCTAGGAGGTCGCCCAGCGGGTCCTTCACCGGCTCGGTGAACGCCTCGGGGACGCCGACCGGCAGCGCCGTGCCGAGCGCGTCGCGCAGCCGGCCCGCGTCCTCGACCGCCGCCCAGTGGTCGGCGCCGGCGATACGGACCCGGATGGCCCGGCGGGCCGCGGCCAGCTCCCGCGCCCACTGCGGGTCGGCGCCCCGCTCGACCAGCTCCGCGTCGGTCAGCGGCCCGAGCAGCCGGAGCACGTCCGCCACCCCCTCCACGTCCTTGACCCGGCGGTCCTCGGTCAGCCACTGCAGCTCGCGCTCCAGCTCGGCCAGCACCTCCGCGTCCAGCAGCTCGCGCAGCTCCGCCTGGCCCAGCAGCTCGGCCAGCAGCCGGGAGTCCAGCGACAGCGCGGCGGCACGGCGCTCGGCGAGCGGCGAGTCGCCCTCGTACAGGAACTGGGCCACGTACCCGAACAGCAGCGAGCGGGCGAACGGGGACGGCTCGGGCGTGGTCACCTCGACCAGGCGGACCTTGCGGGACTCGATGTCGCCCATCAGCTCCACGAGCCCGGGGACGTCGAAGACGTCCTGGAGGCACTCGCGCACCGCCTCCAGGACGATCGGGAACGAGCCGAACTCACTGGCCACCTGCAGCAGCTGCGCCGCCCGCTGGCGCTGCTGCCACAGCGGCGTGCGCTTGCCGGGATTGCGGCGCGGCAGCAGCAGCGCGCGGGCGGCGCACTCACGGAACCGGGAGGCGAACAGGGCGGACCCGCCCACCTGTTCGGTGACCACCTGGTCGACCTCGCCCTTGTCGAAGGCGATGTCCGCGGCGCCCACCGGGGCCTGCTCGCCGTCGTACTCGGCGCCGGACCGCGCGGGCTCCTGGTCGAGCAGGTCCAGGCCCATCAGATCGGCGTCGGGCAGGCGCAGCACGATGCCGTCGTCGGCGTGCATCACCTGCGCGTCCATGCCGTACCGCTCGGACAGCCGGGCGGCGAGCGCCAGCGCCCAGGGGGCGTGGACCTGGGCGCCGAACGGGGAGTGGACGACCACCCGCCAGTCGCCCAGCTCGTCCCGGAAGCGCTCGACCACGATCGTCCGGTCGTCCGGGACATGACCGCACGCCTCGCGCTGCTCGTCCAGGTACGACAGCACGTTGTCCACCGCCCAGGCGTCCAGGCCGGCGGCGAGCAGGCGCAGCCGGGCGTCGTCCTTGGACAGCGAGCCCACCTCGCGCAGGAACGCGCCCACCGCGCGGCCCAGTTCCAGCGGACGGCCGAGCTGGTCGCCCTTCCAGAACGGCAGCCGGCCCGGGACACCCGGTGCCGGGGAGACCAGGACCCGGTCCCGGGTGATGTCCTCGATGCGCCAGGAACTCGTGCCCAGGGTGAAGACGTCCCCCACCCGGGATTCGTACACCATCTCCTCGTCCAGCTCGCCGACCCGGCCGCCGCCCTTCTTGGGGTCGGAACCGGCGAGGAAGACCCCGAAGAGGCCGCGGTCGGGGATGGTGCCGCCGGAGGTGACGGCGAGGCGCTGGGCGCCCGGCCGGCCGGTGATCTCGCCGGTCACCCGGTCCCACACCACGCGCGGGCGCAGCTCCGCGAACGCGTCGGACGGGTAGCGGCCCGCGAGCATGTCGAGGGTGGCCGTGAACGCCGACTCGGGCAGCGAGGCGAAGGGGGCCGCGCGGCGGACCGCGGCGAGCAGGTCGTCGAACTGCCAGGTGTCCAGCGCCGTCATGGCCACGAGCTGCTGCGCCAGCACGTCCAGCGGATTCGCGGGGATCCGCAGGGACTCGATGGCGCCCGTGCGCATCCGCTCGGTCACCACCGCCGACTGGACCAGGTCCCCCCGGTACTTGGGGAAGACCACGCCGGTGGAGACGGCGCCCACCTGGTGCCCCGCGCGGCCCACGCGCTGCAGCCCGGACGCCACCGAGGGCGGCGACTCGACCTGCACGACCAGGTCCACGGCGCCCATGTCGATGCCCAGCTCCAGGCTGGACGTGGCGACCACGGCGGGCAGCCGGCCCGCCTTGAGGTCCTCCTCCACCAGGGCGCGCTGCTCCTTGGAGACCGAGCCGTGGTGCGCGCGGGCGATCACCTGGGGGGCGCCCTGGGCCGCGCCCGAGCCGCCCATCAGCTCGGCCGGCGAGTGGTGCTCGTCCAGCGGCTCCCCGGTCGCCCGCTCGTAGGCGATCTCGTTGAGCCGGTTGCACAGCCGCTCGGCCAGCCGCCGGGAGTTGGCGAACACGATCGTGGAGCGGTGCGACTGCACCAGGTCCGCGATGCGCTCCTCCACGTGCGGCCAGATCGACGGCCGCTCGGCGCCCTCGGCCCCGTCGGCCGCGGGGGAACCGCCCAGCTCGCCCATGTCCTCGACCGGGACGACCACGGAGAGGTCGAACTCCTTGCCCGACTCCGGCTGGACGATCTCCACCTTGCGGCGCGGCGAGAGGTACCGGGCCACCTCGTCCACCGGGCGCACGGTCGCCGACAGACCGATCCGGCGGGCCGGCTTCGGCAGCAGCTCGTCCAGCCGCTCCAGGGACAGCGCGAGGTGCGCGCCGCGCTTGGTGCCCGCGACCGCGTGCACCTCGTCGAGGATCACCGTCTCGATGCCCGTCAGCGCGTCGCGGGTGGCGGACGTCAGCATCAGGAACAGCGACTCGGGGGTGGTGATCAGGATGTCCGGCGGGCGCGTGGACAGCGCGCGCCGCTCGGCGGGCGGGGTGTCGCCGGAGCGGATGCCCACCTTGACCTCGGGCTCGGGCAGGCCCAGGCGCACGGACTCCTGGCGGATGCCGGTCAGCGGGCTGCGCAGGTTCCGCTCCACGTCCACCGCGAGGGCCTTGAGCGGTGACACGTACAGCACCCGGCAGCGCTTCTTCGGGTCGGCCGGGGGCGGCGTCGAGGCGAGCTGGTCCAGGGCGGCGAGGAACGCGGCCAGCGTCTTGCCCGAGCCGGTGGGAGCCACCACCAGCACGTCCGAGCCCGCACCGATGGCCTGCCAGGCGCCCGCCTGGGCCGCGGTGGGCGCGGAGAACGCCCCCGTGAACCAGCCGCGGGTCGCGGGCGAGAAGTCGTCGAGGGCTCGGTGTGCGGGGCTGACCATGCCCTCAATCCTGCACCCGGGCGCTGACAAACGCGCTGAGCTGGGCGAACGATCGGGCAGCCGGCTCGGCGGCCGGCCGTCGTCCCGCCGGCGTGGCGGAGAATGGACGCATGGCGGGATCGGCGGAACGGGCACGGCACTGGCGGTACGAGCAGCTGCCGGGCGTCGACCTGCTGCGGGCCAGGTACGTCCGGAAGACCTTCGTCCGGCACACCCACGAGAACTTCGTGATCGCGGCCATAGCCGACGGCGTCGAGGTCTTCCACCACCGCGGCTCCGACGTGTCCGCGGGCGCCGGGGCCCTCGCCCTGGTCAACCCGGACACCCCCCACACCGGCCGGGCCGGAGTGCCCGAGGGCTGGCGGTACGGCGCGGTCTACCCGCCGCCCGAGGTGGTGGCCGAGATCGCGGCCGAGACCACCACCGTCCGCGGCGCGCCCGGCTTCGTCAGCCCCGTCCTCGACGACCCCTACACCGTCCGCCTCGTCCACCAGGTGCTCCGCGCCGCCGACGAGGGCAACGCGCTGGCCGCCGACACCCTGCTGCGGGTGGCCGTGACCCGGCTGCTGCGGCTCAACGGCGGACCGCTGCCCCAGCGGCGGACCCGGACGGCCGGCGAGCGGATCGCCGCACGCGCGCGTGAGGTGCTGGAGGGGCGGATCACCGAGCCGCCGACCCTGGAACGCCTCGCCGCCGACCTGGGGACCAGCCCGTTCGCCCTGCTGCGGGCGTTCCGCGACACCTACGGCATGCCGCCGCACACCTGGCTGACCGACGCCCGGGTACGGCGGGCACGGCTCCTGCTGGACGCGGGCACGGCACCCGCCGAGGCGGCCGTCGCCGTCGGCTTCACCGACCAGCCGCACCTCAACCGGCACTTCACCAGGATCGTCGGCGTGCCTCCGGGCGCCTACCAACGCGAGCGCAAGAACGTACAAGACCGGGACTGACGTCCGCGCGTACGGTGCGAGGCGTGGCACAACAGACAGCACCCCCGGACACGTCCGCCGAGGACGCCCACAAGCCCGACTCCGCCGTCGTACGGGACGCCCTGGGCGTCGGCGTCGCCGTCGGGCTCTCCGGGTTCGCCTTCGGCGTGACCTCGGCCGGCAGCGGACTGAGCCTGCTCCAGAGCTGTGCGCTCAGCCTGCTGGTGTTCACCGGCGCCTCCCAGTTCGCCCTGGTGGGCGCGCTCGCCGCCGGCGGCAACCCGTTCACGGCCGCCGCCGGCGCCTTCTTCCTGGGGGTGCGCAACGCGTTCTACGGACTGCGTCTGTCGCAGTTGCTGGCCCTCCCGCGCGCGGTACGGCCGCTGGCCGCGCAGTGGGTGATCGACGAGACCACGGCGGTGACCCTGGCCCAGCCGACCCGGCGGGCCAGGCGGCTCGGCTTCACCGTCACCGGGCTCACGCTGTACCTGCTGTGGAACCTCACCACCCTGCTCGGCGCGCTGGGCGCGAAGGCCATCGGCGACACCGACGCCTGGGGCCTGGACGCGGCCGGCCCCGCCGTCTTCCTCGCCCTGCTCGCCCCGATGCTCAGGACACCCACCGAACGCGCGGTCGCGGGCCTCGCGGTGCTCCTCGGCCTCGGCCTGCTGCCGGTGCTGCCGGCCGGCGTACCGGTCCTGGTGGCGGCGCTGGCGGCTCCGCTCGCGCTGGTCGCCGAGGGGCGGCGGCGCGGTCGTGGAGCCGATGACGCGGGCCGTTCGGACGAGCCGGACGCGACCGATGGCGCGGACGGACCGGGTGGATCGGCCCGATCGGAGGAGGGACGTTGAACACCTGGATCGCGATCGGCGTGACCGCGCTCGGCTGCTATGTCGTCAAGCTGGCCGGCCTTCTCGTCCCGGCGCAGGCGGTGGAGCGGCCGCTGGTCCGGCGGCTCGCCGCCCTGCTGCCCGTCGCCCTCCTCGCCGCGCTCACCGCGCAGCAGACGTTCGCCCACGGGCACACGCTGGTGCTGGACGCCAGGGCCGCCGGGCTCGCGGCGGCCGCCGTGGCGCTGGTGCTGCGCGCACCGTTCCTGCTGGTCGTCGCGGCGGCCGTGGTGGTGACGGCGGGAGTACGGGCGATCGGCGGCTGAACCCGGCGGGACCACGGCGGCCGCGCACCGGATCGGGCTTCTCGGATCAGCCCACGAAGCGGCCGTGGGCCCTGAGCGTGCGCAGGGCCTCGATCGTCACCATGGGGCGTGCCTCGAGCGCCGGGACCGGTGCCCACCGGCGCCAGCGGATCGGCCAGCCGCCGTCCTCCTGCTGCTCGGCGGCGAGGAAGTCCAGGGAGCGGGCCATCTCCTCGTCCGTGAACCACGCGCGCGCGAGCGAGCGCGGGGTCCTGGCGAAGTCGTGCGGGAAGTGGTGCTCGCCGGGGGCGTAGCCGGGCGCGACCGGGTAGGTGTCCAGCCGGTCCGGGTCCAGGGCCGCCAGCCGCTGCTCGCGCACCAGGCGGCCGAGCCGGTCGGCGGCCGCCTCCGCGCGCGGGCGGTCCGGGGCGGAGTCCAGGAAGGCCACGGCGGCCTCCACCTCGTAGGGATGGGACTTGTCCAGGGACTCCACGGCCTGCCAGCAGAAGTCGGTGGCCCGGAAGAGCCAGGCGTGCCACACCTCGTTGCGGTGCAGCACGCCCACCACGGGCCCGGTGGCGAGCAGGTCACTGGGCGGGTCCTCCAGGACCGGGACGAACGGCGCCGCGGGATAGCCGCGCTGGCTGGGATGGATGGCCGGCAGGGCGCCGTCCGCCGTGGAGACGGAGGTCAGGTAGCGGCACACGCGTTCCACCCGCTGCCCGCCGCACCGGCCGGTGGCGTCCAGGACGCGCAGCGCGTGCGCCGTGTGCAGGGGCTGGCTCACGGGGCCGCGCAGATCGGGTTCCAGCGCGTGGCCGTACCCGCCGTCCTCATTGCGGTAGGCGTTCAGCGCGGCCTCCACGGGATCGGCGGCGCCGTTCAGGAAGTGGTACGCGAAGAGCCGCTGCTCCAGCACGCGCGCGGTGAGCCAGACGAACTGTTCGGCGCGGAAGAGCGGGGAGCGCGCCGGGGGCGTAGGGGGGAGTGGGGAAGCTCCGGTTTCGGCCATGCGACAGACCGTAGGACGGAAAGCGGTCTCGGCAGGCGGTCACCGGCAGGGCCCACCCCCAGGGGCGGGATACTGGAGTCATGCGGTTGACGGTCTTCTGGCAGCGGATGGCGGAACACTTCGGTCCGGGGTACGCCGACACCTTCGCGCGTGATCACGTGATGACGGAACTCGGCGGACGCACGGTGAACGAGGCGCTCGACGCCGGCTGGGAGGCCAAAGAGGTGTGGCGCGTGGTCTGCTCGGTGATGGACGTGCCCGGTGAGCGGCGCTGAACGGCCCCGAGGGTCCCGGGCCGGGGCGTGCTGTCGGTGGCGTGGGCGACACTTGGCCCGTGGCACCCACTGACGACGACGAGCCGGCCGACCGGCACGCAGCATCCCCGACCGTGACGACGCCGCCCGCCCGGCGGCCGGCCGACGACGCCGTCGCGCAGGCGGGCCGCCGCATGCCGCACTGGCTGCCGCGCGCCATGGTGCTCGCACTCGCGCTCATCGCCGCGTTCCAACTGGGCAGCTGGGCGTTCCACCAGCTCACCGGACTGCTGATCAACATCCTGATCGCGTTCTTCCTCGCCCTCGCCATCGAGCCCGCGGTGAGCTGGATGGCCTCCCGCGGCATGCGCAGGGGGCTCGCCACGTTCCTCGTCTTCCTCGGACTGACGATCGTCACCGCCGGCTTCGTCACGTTGCTCGGCTCGATGCTGGCCGGCCAGATCATCAAGATGGTCGAGGGCTTCCCGGACTACCTGGACTCGGTGATCCACTGGATCAACCAGACCTTCCACACGGACCTCAGACGCGTCGACGTCCAGGAGGGCCTGCTCCACTCCGACTGGCTGCGCAAGTACGCGCAGAACAGCGCGGCCGGAGTGCTCGACGTGTCCGCCCAGGTGCTCGGCGGCCTCTTCCAGCTGCTCACCGTCGCGCTGTTCTCCTTCTACTTCGCCGCCGACGGCCCCCGGCTGCGCCGCGCCCTCTGCTCCGTCCTGCCGCCCGCGCGCCAGGCGGAGGTGCTGCGCGCCTGGGAGATCGCCGTCGACAAGACGGGCGGCTACCTCTACTCTCGCGGCCTGATGGCCCTCATCTCCGGGATAGCGCACTACATCCTGCTCCAGGCCCTGGGTGTGCCCTACGCGCCCGTGCTCGGCGTCTGGGTGGGGCTCGTCTCACAGTTCATCCCGACCATCGGCACCTATCTCGCGGGTGCGCTGCCCATGCTGATCGCGTTCACCGTGAACCCCTGGTACGCGGTGTGGGTGCTGATCTTCGTCGTGGTGTACCAGCAGTTCGAGAACTACATGCTGCAGCCGAAGCTGACCTCGAAGACCGTCGACATCCACCCGGCGGTCGCCTTCGGCTCGGTGATCGCGGGCACCGCGCTGCTGGGCGCGGTCGGCGCGCTGATCGCCATCCCGGCGACCGCCACGCTCCAGGCCTTCCTGGGGGCGTACGTGAAGCGGTACGCCGTCACGGACGACCCGCGGGTGCAGGGACACCGGCCGCGGGGGACCGGCGGTACGGGGGCGGGTGGGCGACTGCGGCGCCTGTGGGCACGTCGGCCGCGCACGGAGGAGTCCGCGTAAGGGTCTCGCCGTGGGAGGGGCGGCAGGGGCGGCGCGCCTTCAGTACGTGAGGACCGCCCACACCGCCGCACCCGCGACGGCCGCCGCGTAGCAGCCCGTCGCGGCGGCCACGATCCGCCACCGCGTCCGCTCGCTCCAGGAGGTGCGGGACAGCGCCCGGGCCAGCAGCGGCAGGACCAGGACGGCGTGCACGCTCACCCCGTGCAGCGGCTTGAGCGGAGCCGTCGAGTGATAGGCGGCCTCCTGGTGGCCGGTCCGCGTCAGGACGACCCCGCGCGCGATCATCGCCGCCCCCGAGGCCAGCGCCGACAGCAGGATCGCGAACCCCGAGCGCACCGCCAGCGGCATGCCGGCGGGGCCCGTCGGCCGGCGCCGGAAGGAGGCGGCGGCGAACACGCTGAGCAGCACCACCAGGACCCCGCCGCCCACCGCGAGCGTCATGGACACCGCCGTGTCGAAGGGGGTCTCCATGTTCAGGTGCGAGGGCACCCGGCGCCACGCCTGGAGCGTGATCCCGCCGACCTCCACCACGCAGTCCACGGCGAGGACGAGCAGCAGGGCGGCGCGCGTCCGCGGTGCCGTCCGCAGGTACGACGTGACCCGGGTGAGCGCGATCAGCGTCAGCCCGAAGGAGAGCCCGAAGGTCACGGGCTTGCGCCAGGAGACCGGGCCGTACCAGGGCCCGCCGTCCACCGCGAACACCAGCAGATGGACGAGTCCGGAGAGCACGAGGAGCGCTCCGGTGACGTGGCACAGGCGCTCGACGCGGCGCGGATTCTTCATGGCCCAAGGCTCTGGCCGACGCCCCCGCGCGGTCGTCGTCCGGTCGGAGACACCTGGTCTACGACCCCGGGAGCAGCCGCCGGGCCGTGCGTGGCACGCTTGACACGAAAATCGAACATCCATTCTTATGGAGGTTCAGGCGCGGTACCCGACAGGGATTTTCGGCAGGGTTTGATCCGATATGTCCCCCCGTTATCCACAGGCCGGGCCGACGTCGGGGCGCATTGTCAGTGGCAGGCGTTAGCGTCTTTGACGTGAAGCGATCGACTCAAGCAAACCGGGTGGAACCCATGGCAGGAACCGACCGCGAGAAGGCGCTCGACGCCGCGCTCGCACAGATTGAACGGCAATTCGGCAAGGGCGCGGTCATGCGCATGGGCGAGCGGTCGAGGGAGCCCATCGAGGTCATCCCGACCGGGTCGACCGCGCTGGACGTCGCCCTCGGCGTCGGTGGTCTGCCGCGTGGCCGTGTCGTGGAGATCTACGGCCCGGAGTCCTCCGGTAAGACGACCCTGACCCTGCACGCCGTGGCCAACGCCCAGAAGGCCGGCGGCCAGGTCGCCTTCGTGGACGCCGAGCACGCCCTCGACCCCGAGTACGCGCGCAAGCTGGGCGTCGACATCGACAACCTGATCCTCTCCCAGCCGGACAACGGCGAGCAGGCGCTCGAGATCGTGGACATGCTGGTCCGCTCCGGCGCCCTCGACCTGATCGTCATCGACTCCGTCGCCGCGCTCGTCCCGCGTGCGGAGATCGAGGGCGAGATGGGTGACAGCCACGTCGGCCTCCAGGCCCGGCTGATGAGCCAGGCCCTGCGGAAGATCACCAGCGCGCTCAACCAGTCCAAGACCACCGCGATCTTCATCAACCAGCTCCGCGAGAAGATCGGCGTCATGTTCGGCTCGCCGGAGACCACGACCGGTGGCCGCGCGCTGAAGTTCTACGCCTCGGTGCGCATCGACATCCGCCGCATCGAGACCCTGAAGGACGGCACGGAGGCGGTGGGCAACCGCACTCGCTGCAAGGTCGTCAAGAACAAGGTCGCCCCGCCCTTCAAGCAGGCCGAGTTCGACATCCTCTACGGCCAGGGCATCAGCCGCGAGGGCGGCCTGATCGACATGGGCGTGGAGCACGGCTTCGTCCGCAAGGCCGGCGCCTGGTACACGTACGAGGGTGACCAGCTCGGCCAGGGCAAGGAGAACGCGCGCAACTTCCTCAAGGACAACCCGGACCTGGCCAACGAGATCGAGAAGAAGATCAAGGAGAAGCTGGGCGTCGGTGTCCGGCCGGAGGAGCCCGCTGCCGAGCCGGGCGCGGACGCGGCGGTGACCAGCACGGCCGACGACGCCAAGACGGCACCCGCCCCGGCGGCCGCCAAGGCCACCAAGCCCAAGGCCGCCGCCGCCAAGAGCTGACCCGTGACGCGACGAACCGACTGGGCCGAGTACGAGTACGCCTCACCCGGTGCCCCCCGGGGGAGGGGCGCCGGGAGCGACACGGGCTCCGCCGCGGCCGGTGACGACGGATACGGGGGCGAAGGGCACGACGGACACGGTGACGGCGGCACGGAGCCGGGCGGCGGGCCCTACGGGGGAGACTCGCCGCGCCGCGGCTCCCGGGGGGCCGCCGGACCACGCGGCGGCCGGGGACGCGGACGCCGCAGGGGCGGCTTCGGGGAGCCGTCCGCGGAGGACGAAGGCGCCCCTTCCTCGTCGAGGGCCGAGCGGGGGGAGTCTTCGGGGGACCCGGCTGAGCGGGCGCGGGCGATCTGTCTGCGCCTGCTCACCGGGACCCCGCGCACCCGCAAGCAGCTCGCGGACGCACTGCGCAAGCGGGAGATCCCCGAGGACGTGGCCGAGGAGGTGCTGTCCCGCTTCGAGGAGGTCGGGCTCATCGACGACGGCGCGTTCGCGGACGCCTGGGTGGAGTCCCGGCACCACGGCAGGGGGCTCGCCCGGCGCGCGCTCGCCCGGGAACTGCGCACCAAGGGAGTCGACTCCGCGCTGATCGACGAGGCCGTCGGGCAGCTCGACTCCGAGCAGGAGGAGGCGACGGCCCGCGAACTGGTCGCGCGCAAGCTGCGGTCCACCCGTGGCCTCGACCGGGACAAACGGCTCCGGCGCCTCGCCGGCATGCTCGCCCGCAAGGGCTACTCCGAGGGCCTGGCCCTGCGCATCGTCCGGCAGGCCCTGGAGGAGGAGGGCGAGGACACGGAGTTCCTCCAGGACGAGGGCTACTGACGGCCGGACGCCGGCCGAGGCGAGGCGTCCGGCTGAGCGTGAAGTGCCCGGCCGGCGCCCCCGCGTCGCGGCCCGGGCCCCGCTCGCAGGCCCAGATCCGCAGGGGTGACACGTACGGGGGTGGGGCTAGCCCCCGCTCAAGACGCCAGGCCACCGCAGTGATTCCGGACCCGGGCACGAGCGAGTCTGTAGGCACGCCCCGGAACACGGTCACGCCGTGACCGGCAGGCGCACGGACTCCGCGACGCACAACAGAAGAGGCCCGCCCCCATGATGCTGCGATACGCCCTTCAGACCGTCCGCGCCCGCATGGCCGGCTTCCTCGGCGCCTTCCTCGCCCTGATGTGCGCGGCCGCCCTGATCACCGCCTGCGGCACCCTCCTGGAGACCGGGCTGCGCGGCGCGATCCGCACCGAGCGCTACGCCGCCGCTCCCGTCGTGGTCTCCGCCGACCAGTACGTCCACCACACCAAGGTCAAGCACAAGAAGGGCAAGACCAAGGTCAAGCACAAGGCGAAGCCCATCGCCGAACGCGCCTGGCTCTCCGCGGACCTCGGTACGACACTCGCCCACACCCCCGGCGTCGCCCGCGTCGTCCCCGAACTCACCTTCCTCGCCCAGCCACTGCCCCCGTCCGGCACCGGCGACCGCACCGCCTACGGGCACGCCTGGGACTCCGCCGCGCTGACGCCCTACCGGCTGACCGCCGGCCGCGCTCCCCGGGCGGCCGGGGACCTCGTCATCGACGACGGCCTCGCCGCGCGCGCCCACCTCCGGCCCGGCGACCGCCTCACCGTGCAGTCGACCCAGTCCCCGCGCAGCTACCGCGTCACCGGTGTCGCCACCCCGGCCACGCCCGTACGCCACCAGACCTCCCTGTTCTTCTCCACCGCCGAGGCCCGACGGCTCGCCGCCCACCCGGGACAGGTCACCGCCTTCGGCGTCCTCCCGGCCGAGGGCACCGACCCGGCCACCGTGCGCCAGGCCGTGACCCGGGCGCTGCACGGCACCACCGCTCAGGTCAGCACCGAAGACGCCCGCGGCCCCGTGGAGTTCCTCGACGCGGCAGCCGCCCGCACCCGGCTGGTCAGCATGGGCGGCGCGATGGGCGGCACCTCGCTGCTGGTCGCGGTGCTCGTGGTCGTCGGCACCTTCGCGCTCACCGTCCAGCAGCGCCACCGCGAACTCGCCCTGCTCCGCGCCATCGCCGCCACGCCCGGACAGATCCGCAAGCTGCTCGGCCGGGAGGCGCTGATCGTCGGCGCCGCCGCGGGAACCACCGGCGCACTGCTCGGGCTGCCGCTGGGCGGCTGGCTGCACTCCCGGTTCGTCGCCCTCGGCGCCGTACCCGTCACCCTCCAGCCCAGTGTCAGTGCCTTCCCGCCGCTGGCCGCTCTTGCCGCCACCCTGCTGGGCGCCTGGGCCGCGGCCCGGATCGCCTCGCGCAGGATCACCAGGATCAGGCCGGCCGAAGCCCTGGCCGAGGCCAGGACCGAACGCACCCGCCCGGCCTGGGGCCGGATCACCGCCGGGCTGTTGCTCCTCGCCGGCGGGATCTTCCTCGTCGCCGTCCTCACCTCCCTGCGCACCGAGCCCGCCTCGACTCCCGTGACCTTCCTCGCCGTCGTCGTTCTGTGCACCGCGGTCGCCCTGCTCGGCCCGCTGCTCGTCAGGGCCGCCGCGCTGCTGCTCGCCCTCCCGCTGCGGCTCACCGGCCAGGGCGGCCGCCTCGCCACCGCCAACCTGCGTGGTAACGCCACCCGGATGGCCTCCGTCGTCACCCCCCTCACCCTGCTCATCGGCATGACCTGCACCGTGCTGTTCGTCCAGTCGACCCTCGGCGGTGCCGCCCGCGCCCAGGCACGCGAGGGCGTCACCGCCGACTGGGTGGTCGCCGCCCAGGGGCCCGGCGTCCCCGCCGAGGCCGCGCAGCGGCTGCGTGCCCAGCACGACACCGTCACCGAAGTCGTCCGCACCACCGTCCGGGTCGGCCTCGACAAGTACTCCGCCCAGGGCGTCACACCGGCCGGCCTGACCCGTACCTGGGATCCGAAGGTGACCGCCGGCTCCCTCGGCGATCTCGCCCCCGGCACCGTCGCCGTCAGTGAACTGGCCGCCGACCAGCACGACCTGAAGCCCGGAAGCAGCCTGAAACTCACGCTCGGCGACGGCACGCCCGCCACGCTCACCGTCGCCGCCGTCTACGCCCGGGGTCTCGGCTTCGGCGATCTCACCTTCGCCCACGACCTCGTGGCCCACCACGTCGACAACCCGCTCGCCTCCTCCGTCCTCGTCAGCACGCCCCGTACACAGAAAGAACTCGCGACTACGCTCCGTGAGTTCCCGGGACTCCGGATTCTTTCTCCGGCCGCCGCGGACTCCCTCCAGGCCGACCGGCAGCAGGCGAACGCCGAGGTCAACTACCTGGCCATGGGGCTCGTCCTGGCCTTCACCGCCATCGCGGTCGTCAACACCCTGGCGATGTCGGTCGCGGAACGTGTCCGGGAGTTCGCCCTCCTCCGCCTCGCCGGCGCGACCCGCCGTCAGGTGCTGCGGGTCCTGCGCACCGAGGTGCTGACCGTGCTGCTCCTCGCCACGGCACTCGGCAGCGGCATCGCCCTCGCCGTGCTCTGCGCCTTCAGCCTGGGCATGACCGGCCGGGCCGCTCCCACCGTCACGCCGCTGCTGTACGTCACGGTGGTCGCGGTCGCCGCCCTCCTCGCCCTCGTCTCCAGCGCCGTACCCGGGCGCGCGGCGTTGCGGGTGCCGGCGGTGACGGTGGCCACGGCGAAGGAGTAGGGCAGCCGGAAGGGAGCCGGGTCCGCGGCCTGATGAGTGCCCGTCAGACACGCGGGACCCGTCCGCCGGCCGGCCGCCGGTCCCGTCAGCCCTCGGGCGGCTCCACCGGCAGCCCCGCCGCGCGCCACGCCTGGAAACCACCCACCAGGTCGGTCGCGCGGCCCAGGCCCAGCTGGTGCAGGGAGGCGGCGGCCAGGCTGGAGGCGTAACCCTCGTTGCAGATCACGACGACCCGCAGGTCGTGGCCGGTGGCCTCGGGGACCCGGTGGCTGCCCTGCGGGTCGAGGCGCCACTCCAGTTCGTTGCGCTCGATGACGAGGGCGCCGGGGATCAGCCCGTCCCGCTCGCGCAGGGCCGCGTACCGGATGTCGACCAGCAGGGCCTCACCCGTGCGGGCCGCCTCGTGCGCCTGCTCCGCCTCGATGCGCCGATAGCCCGCGCGGACCCGCTCCAGCAGATCGTCGATGCCTACCGGCTGTTCGTCCGCGGCGCTCACTGCCAGTCCTCCGGACGCTCGACCTGCTCGAGGCGCAGCACCGGGCCCGTGCGGCTGTAGCGGCGGATCCGCGGCAGCGGCGGGTAGTAGGCGTGGACCGAGATCGCGTGCCGCTCGGTGGACTCGTTGAGCACCTCGTGCACATGGTGACGGCCGAAGGCGCGGCCCTCACCGGCGGGCAGCCGGCGCTTGCGGTCCACGTCCTCGGCGAGTTCCAGCGTCTTCCAGCCGTCGGTGGGCAGCCGGGCCGCCAGCGAGTACTCCGCGAGCTCGCCCGACGCGGTGACGAACGCGCCGACCGAGTCGGCGTGGTCGTGCCAGCCGGTGCCGGAGCCGGGCGGCCAGCCGATCAGCCAGGCCTCGCTGCCGCCGGGGCCGTCCAGCCGCACCCAGGTGCGGCCCTCCGGGTCGAGCGGGAGCGAGGCGATCAGCTCGGTGTCGGCGGCCGTGCGCCGCACGAAGTCGAGGAGGGCCGCCTGGGTCGGCGCGGAGCCGGCGGCACGGGCCGCGGCAGGGGAGGAGAGAGCGGGGGAGACAGACACGTGCACCGTCCTGAATGGGTTCGCCGAACGGGCGCGCGAGGGCGCCCGGAAGAAGGGGGAAGCGAATTCAGCGGGACGGGCGACACACGCAGCCCGCGTAGCGGACGAGGTCCATATGGACCCTCCGCCACAGGCGTACACAGGTGTCGGTCACGATCCGGAGTACAGCACGCCGCCGCAGGACGGTCAACTCACTGTCACCATCTGGACAGAGGGTGACGGGCCTCACGGTCGGCGGGCGCCAGAGCCGGCCTCCGCCGCCTCCGCCTCCTCCTCCTTCCCGGGGCCGCCCACGGTCGCCTCGGCGGCCGCGTAGAGATCGGCCGGACGTACTCCGCTCAGCGCGGTGACCAGATGGCCGTCGGGGCGCACGAGCAGCACGCTGTGCGCCGGCGCGCCCGGGTACTCCTCGGCGACCAGGAGCTCGGCCGGGTGCGGCAGCGCCGTCACCGCCGCCGCGAGCCGCGGCATCACCCCGGCGGACATCCAGTGCCTGCGGTCCCACACGCCCGTGCCCGGCGCGATCAGCACGACCAGAAGGGCCCCGCGTCCCAGCCGGTCGCGCAACCGCACGAAGGAACCGTCCTCCGCCGTGACCCGCACGTCGGTGACCGCCGCGCCGGGCGGGGTCTCGACGGCGATCTCGCCCTCCAGATGGCGTGGGGTGAGCGGCGAGTCGGCGTACGCCCCCGGCGCACCCAGCACGCCGCGCCCCAAGTGGCCGTCCACGAGCAGCAGCTCCTGGCCCCGGGCCGTGCCGGGCACGATGCTGCGCAGCCCGCCCGAGCCGCGGAGCACCGGCAGCGCCTGGTCGGCGGCGCGCAGCCGGGCGGAGACCACCGCGCGCCGCTCGGCCTGGTAGCTGTCGAGCAGTGCCTCGTGATGCCCGTGGTGCCAGGCCGGAGCCAGCTTCCAGGCCAGGTTGTCGGCGTCGCGCAGCCCCTCGTCGAGGCCCTGCGTGCCGAGCGCGCCGAGGAGGTGGGCCGCGTCGCCGGCGAGGAAGACCCGGCCGGCACGCCAGCGCCGGGCCAGCCGGTGGTGCACGGTGTGGACGCCGGTGTCGAGGAGGTCGTAGACCGGCGCGGACTCGCCCGTCCAGCCGGTGAGCGTCTCGCGGATGCCGGCCACCAGGATCTCGGGCGTGACCAGGTCCTTGCCCGGCGGCAGCAGCCAGTCCAGACGCCACACACCGTCCGGGAGGGGGCGGGCGGTCACCTCTCCGGCCGAGGGTCCGGATTGCCGCCACGGCGGCATCCGGTGGAGCAACGCGCGTCCCTCCCAGGGAAGTTCCGTGCGCAGCGCGGCGACCGCGTGCCGCTCCACCGCCGTACGGCCCGGGAAGCGGATGTCCTGGAGCTTGCGCACGGTCGAGCGGGGGCCGTCGCAGCCGACCAGGTAGCTGCCACGCCACCAGGTGCCACTGGGCCCCCGGGTGTGCGCGGTGATGGCGGAACGCTCCTGCTCGATCGCGTCGAGCCGGCTGTCCACGGCGATCCGCACCAGAGGGTCGTCCGCGGCGGCCGCGCGCAGGGCGCCCGTGAGGACGTGCTGGGCGATGTGCAGGGGGGCGGGCTCGTCCTCCTCGAAGGTGATCTCGCTCGTCACCTGCTTGCGCCGCAGCGACCGCCATCCGGTCCACGTCGCGCCGTGGTCACCGAGCGCGACCCCGGTCAGCCGCGACAGCAGGGCGGCCGTGTCCTCGCGCAGCACGGCGGTGCGGGCCGGGCGCGGCTCGTCCTTGCCGGGCCCCTCGTCCAGGACGACGGACGGCACCTCCTGACGGGCCAGCGCCAGGGCGAGCGTGAGCCCGACGGGCCCCGCTCCGACGACGATCACCGGGTCCACGACGCGGCGCCTCCTGCCCGCAGCGGTGTCCGGACGGTCGCAGGTGAACAGGAAGGTGAAGCGGGGTGCACGATCACAGAACGTATGCAACCCATTGGCGGAGTTTGCGTCAAGCGACCGGAGGCAGTGGCGATCATGCCACTGCCTCCGGGTGAAGCATTCGGGTTTGATCGGGCGTCAGGCCGCGATGCCCGTCCCCGCCGCGCCGGCGATGTTCGCCGTGTCGTCGACGCCGAGCACCGCTCCGGTCGACTTCTTGCCCTGCCGCAGCCGCCGCTCCAGCCAGCTCGCGAACGAGGTCAGCGAGAAGTTGATGACCACGTAGATGACCGCGACGACCGTGAAGGAGGCGATGGTGTTGGCGCCGTAGTACGCGCTCATCGTGTTCGCCGAGGCGAGGAGTTCGGGGAAGGTCAGGACCGCGCCGCCGAGCGCCGTGTCCTTCACGATGACGACCAGCTGGCTGACGATCGCCGGGAGCATGGCGGTGACCGACTGCGGCAGCAGGATGAGCCGCATGACCTGGTTCTTGCGCAGGCCGATCGCCATGGCCGCCTCGGACTGGCCCTTCGGCAGCGCGAGGATGCCCGCGCGGACGATCTCCGCGAGCACGGACGCGTTGTACAGCACCAGACCGGTGACGACCGCGTACAGGGGACGGTCGTCCGAACTGACGTCGGTGTACGCGGCGAACAGGGCCAGCCCGAAGATCATCAGGACCAGCACCGGGATCGCCCGGAAGAACTCCACGACCGTCGCCACCGGGACCCGTATCCACGCGTGGTCCGAGAGCCGGGCGATGCCGAGCGCGGCGCCGAGCGGGAGCGCGATGACCATGGCCAGGGCCGCGGCCTTGAGGGTGTTCTGCAGACCGGGCCAGATGTACGCCGAGTAGGCCTCGGTGCCGCTGAAGAACGGCTTCCAGAGGACCCACTCCCACTGGCCCTTGTCGTCGAGCCCCTTGTAGACCCACCACAGGACGGCCGCGAGGACGACGAGGAAGCCCGCCGTGTACAGGAAGTTGCGCCGCTTGGCCCGCGGGCCCTGGGCGTCGTACAGGACCGAACTCATCGCTTCACCGCCACCTTCTTGCCCACCCAGCCGAGGACCAGACCGGTCGGCAGCGTCAGGCAGCAGAACCCGAAGGCGATGACCGCGGAGATCAGCAGCAGCTGGGCCTCGTTCTCCACCATCTCCTTCATCAGGAGCGCCGCCTCCGCCACGCCGATCGCGGCCGCCACGGTCGTGTTCTTCGTCAACGCGATCAGCACGTTGGTCAGCGGCCCGACGGCCGCACGGAAGGCCTGCGGCAGTACGACGAGGCCCAGGACCTGCGTGAAGCTCAGGCCGATGGCCCGGGCCGCCTCGGCCTGCCCGACCGGCACCGTGTTGATGCCGGAGCGGATCGCCTCGCAGACGAAGGCCGACGTGTAGACGACCAGACCGAGTACGGCGAGCCGGAAGTTGGACGTGTCGACCTGGTCCGACCCCAGGGTGATGCGCAGGGTGTCCTTCAGGCCGAGCGAGGCGAACAGGATGATCACCGTGAGCGGGATGTTCCGCACGATGTTCACGTAGGCGGTGCCGAAACCGCGCATGAGCGGCACCGGGCCCACCCGCATGGCGGCCAGCAGAGTGCCCCAGACCAGGGAGCCCGCGGCCGACAGCAGCGTCAGCTGCACTGTCGTCCAGAAGGCTCCCAGCACGTCGTACTTGTCAAGAAAGTCGAACACGATCTCCCGTGCTTCCGCGTGTAGGGACGCCCGGGTGCGCCGCCCTCACGGACGGCGCACCCGCCGGGCCTCAGCTCTTGATGTCGCCGATCTTCGGGGCGGGCTCGTTCTTGTAGCCGGCCGGGCCGAAGTTCTTGTCCACGGCCTTCTGCCACGAACCGTCGGAGACCATCGACTCGAGGGCCTTGTTGATCTTGGCCTTGAGGTCGCTGCCCTTCTTGACGCCGATGCCGTAGTTCTCGTTGGTCATCTTGAGACCGCCGAGCTTGAACTTGCCCTTGAACTGGGCCTGGGCGGCGTAACCGGCGAGGATCGAGTCGTCCGTGGTCAGCGCGTCGATGGCCTTGCTCTGCAGACCGGTCAGGCACGCCGAGTACGTCGGGTACTGCTGCAGCTGCGCCTTGGGGGCCAGCTTGTCCTTGACGTTCTGGGCCGACGTCGAGCCGGTCACCGAACACAGCTTCTTCTTGTTCAGGTCGCCGGCCGACTTGATGGAGGAGTCGTCCGCGCGGATCAGCACGTCCTGGTGGGCCAGCAGGTACGGGCCGGCGAAGTCGACCTTCTGCTGACGCTCCGGGGTGATCGAGTAGGACGCGGCGATGAAGTCGACGTCACCGCGCTGCAGCATGGTCTCGCGGTCGGCGCTCTTCGACTCCTTCCACTCGATCTGGTCGGGGCTGTAGCCGAGCTTCTTGGCGACGTAGGTGGCCACGTCGACGTCGAAGCCGGAGTAGCCCTGCGGGGTCTTCTGGCCGATGCCGGGCTGGTCGAACTTGATACCGACGGTGATCTTCTTGCCGCCGCCGGAGCCGCCGTCGTCCTTCTTGTCGCCGCCGCACGCGGTCGCGGACACGGCAAGGGCGAGCACGACGGCCGAGGCGGCGGTGACCTTGCGGAGCTTCATGGTGAACTTCCTTTGCGTGGTGAAGGAACGAGGGCCGTGAGGGACGGGTGGCCCCGGGGCCGCCGGGGCGCCGGGCTCGGTGCCGTCAGTGGTGCAGGATCTTCGACAGGAAGTCCTTGGCCCGGTCGCTGCGCGGGTTGCTGAAGAACTGGTCGGGCGTGGACTGCTCGACGATGCGGCCGTCGGCCATGAAGACGACCCGGTTCGCGGCCGAACGCGCGAAGCCCATCTCGTGGGTGACGACGATCATGGTCATGCCCTCGCGGGCGAGCTGCTGCATGACCTCCAGGACCTCGTTGATCATCTCGGGGTCCAGGGCCGAGGTCGGCTCGTCGAAGAGCATGACCTTCGGGCCCATCGCCAGCGCCCGGGCGATGGCCACACGCTGCTGCTGGCCGCCGGACAGCTGCGCCGGGTACTTGTCGGCCTGGGTGCCCACGCCGACCCGGTCGAGCAGGGCCCGCGCCTTCTCCTCGGCCTGCTTCTTGTCCGCCTTGCGGACCTTGATCTGGCCCAGCATCACGTTCTCGAGCACGGTCTTGTGCGCGAACAGGTTGAAGGACTGGAAGACCATCCCGACGTCGGCGCGCAGCCTGGCCAGCTCCTTGCCCTCGTGGGGCAGCGCCTTGCCGTCGATGGTGATGGCGCCCGAGTCGATGGTCTCCAGGCGGTTGATGGTGCGGCACAGGGTCGACTTGCCGGACCCGGAAGGCCCGATGACCACGACGACCTCACCGCGGGAGATCGTCAGGTCGATGTCCTGGAGCACGTGCAACGCGCCGAAGTGCTTGTTGACGCTCTTCAGGACGACCAGTTCGCCGGACGCGGCCACGTCCTCCTTGGCCACCGATACTTCGGTCATCGCTTACTGGCTCCGTCCTCCTCGGTTTCGGTGGACAGTAGTAAGGGCCGGTGACCAGCGTCATCACATCTGAGGGGAATCTGAGCATCACGATCCGATAGCAATCGGACACGTGTCGTAGCAGTTGGCTCCCGCGCGCGTATCGGCCGGATAACGGAACCCGCAGGCAACCGGAACCCTCTTGACGCCGTCCTTATCCATCGGCGTGACTGCCATGGTGCACGCGCGCGTGCACCCGGTGTACACGCCGGACGAGAACCACGACCGTACGAACGCTGAACCGGAGGGGGCCGGGATGAGACTGCTGCTCGTCGAGGACGACAACCACGTCGCGGCCGCCCTGTCCGCGGTTCTGGCGCGGCACGGATTCGACGTCACCCACGCGCGCAGCGGCGAGGAGGCCCTCCAGGCGCTCGTCCCGGAAGGCGCCGGCTTCGGGGTGGTCCTGCTCGACCTCGGCCTGCCCGACCAGGACGGCTACGAGGTATGCGGCAAGATCCGCAAGCGCACCACCATCCCCGTCATCATGGTCACCGCCCGCTCCGACGTCCGCTCCCGGATCCACGGGCTGAACCTCGGCGCCGACGACTACGTGGTCAAGCCGTACGACACCGGGGAACTGCTCGCTCGCATCCACGCCGTCAGCCGGCGCACCGTCCACGAGGACGCCGCGGCGGGCGCCGAGACCGCGCTGCGGCTCGGGGCCGTGCACATCGAACTGC
Source organism: Streptomyces collinus Tu 365 (assembly GCF_000444875.1). Taxonomy (NCBI): domain Bacteria; kingdom Bacillati; phylum Actinomycetota; class Actinomycetes; order Kitasatosporales; family Streptomycetaceae; genus Streptomyces; species Streptomyces collinus. Next base: position 6,246,312 of record NC_021985.1, read on the forward strand.
CGACCCGCCAGGTCAGCGTGGACGGTTCGGTCGTCCAGCTGACCCGCAAGGAGTTCGACCTCCTCGCGCTGCTCGCCCAGCGCCCCGGGGTCGTCTTCCGGCGGGAGCAGATCATCAGCGAGGTCTGGCGGACCAGTTGGGAGGGCACGGGCCGCACCCTGGAGGTGCACGTCGCCTCCCTGCGCTCCAAGCTGCGCATGCCCGCGCTGATCGAGACCGTGCGCGGCGTCGGCTACCGGCTCGTCGCTCCGGCCGCGTAGCGGGGCCGCGTGCGCACACGGCTCCTGCCGCTGCTCATCGTCCTGATGGCGGCCGTGCTCCTCGCCCTCGGCGTGCCGCTGGCCGTCAGTGTCGCCGCCGGCGAGCAGCAGCGAGTCGTCGTCGACCGGATCGACGACACCGCACGCTTCGCCGCGCTCGCCCAGTACGTCACCGACGCGCCCAGCGGCTCCCGGCCCACCGCCCCGGACGAGCGCCAGGAGACCCTCCGCCGCGAACTGGACAGCTACTACGGCGTCTACGGCATCCGCGCGGGCGTCTTCTACCGCAACGGTTCCGCCATGGCCAACGCCCCCGGCGACTGGCTGGTCCCGCAGACGGGGGAGGTCAGGGAGGCGTTCGGCGAGGCACTGCTGAGCCGCCGCAGCCACGACCCCCGGCAGGTGTGGCCCTGGCAGCGCAGCCGGCTCATCGTCGCCTCGCCGGTGATCCGGGACGGCGACGTCGTCGCGGTGGTGGTCACCGACTCGCCCACCGGGCAGATGCGGTCACGGATCCTGCGCGGCTGGCTGCTCATCGGGGCGGGGGAGATCGCCGCGATGCTGCTCGCCGTCGGCGCCGCGCTGCGGCTGACCGGCTGGGTGCTCAAGCCGGTGCGGATCCTGGACGCGACCACCCACGACATCGCCACCGGGCGTCTGAAGTCCCGCGTCGCGGTCGGCGGCGGACCGCCGGAACTCAGACGGCTGGCCCGGTCGTTCAACGAGATGGCGGACAACGTCGAGGACGTGCTGGAGCAGCAGCGGGCCTTCGTCGCGGACGCCTCGCACCAGTTGCGCAACCCGCTCTCGGCGCTGCTGCTGCGCATCGAACTGCTCTCCCTCGAACTCCCCGAGGGCAACGAGGAGATCGCATCGGTCCGCACCGAGGGCAAACGGCTCGCGCAGGTCCTGGACGACCTGCTCGACCTGGCGCTGGCCGAGCACACGGAGGCCGACCTCGCGGTGACCGACATCGGCGCCCTGACCGAGGAGCGGGTGGCCGCCTGGTCACCGGCCGCCGCCGCCAAGGGCGTCCGGCTCGCCGGCGACTGCCCGCCCACCACCGGCTGGGCCGACCCGATCACCCTGTCCAGCGCGCTGGACGCGGTGATCGACAACGCCGTGAAGTTCACCCCCGAGGGCGGCACGGTCGACGTCGCCGTGTCCTCCGACGGCGCGGTCACGACGGTCGTGGTCACCGACACCGGGCCGGGCCTCACCGACGACGAACTCGCGCGCGTGGGCGACCGTTTCTGGCGCAGCGGCCGCCATCAGAACGTCAAGGGCTCGGGCCTCGGCCTGTCCATCACCCGCACCCTGCTCGCGGCCGGCGGCGGCTCGATCACCTATGCGCACCACGAACCGAGCGGACTGACGGTCACGGTGTCCGTGCCACGGCACCCCGAGACCCACCAGGCCCTGTCCGTCAGGGCTTGACCGACTGGTAGTAGCGCCGGGCGCCCTCCTGCAAGGGCAGCGGATCGGTGTAGATCGCGGTGCGCAGGTCGACGAGCTGGGCGGAATGGACGTGGGCGCCGATGCCGTCCCGGCTCTTGATCACCGTGCGGGTCAGCCACTCGGTCAGCCGGGGGTCCATGTCCTTGCGGGTGATCAGCACGTTGGACACCGCGATCGTCGGGACCGCCGACCCCCGCTGCACGGAGCGGTACGCCGACTCGGGAATGCTGGTGGCCCGGTAGTAGCGGTCCACCTCACCGCCCGCGTGCAGCCTGGCGACGAGGTCGCCGTCGATCGGCACGAACTTGAAGGCGGACTTCTCGGCCAGCCCCATCAGCCCCTTGGTGGGCAGCCCGCCCGACCAGAAGAAGGCGTCGATCTTCCCCTGCCGCAGCCGTTCGGGGCCGGTGTCTATGCCGTCCGACACCGGTGTGACGTCCTTGCGCGGGTCGATCCCCGCGGCCCGCAGGACCCGGTTCGCGATCAGCCGCACCCCCGAGTCGGGCAGCCCGATCGCCACCCGCTTGTGCCGCAGGTCCGCGACGCTGTCGACCGTCGAGTCGCGCGGCACGATGAGCTGCACGTAGTCGTCGTAGAGCCGGGCCACTCCGCGCAGCCGGGCGGCCGCGGCCGGATGCCGCAGCGTGTACGTCTCCACCGCGTCGGCCGCCGCGATCGTGACGTCGGCGGTGCCGTTCGCCACCCGCTGGACGTTCTCCTGCGAACCGGCGCTGTTCAGCAGCTTCACCTTCAGTCCCGGCATGTCCTTGCGCAGCTCGGTGCGCAGCCGCTCGCCGTACTCCTGGTAGACGCCGCGCGGTGTGCCCGTGCTGAAGACGATCGTCCCGCTCGGCGGCTTCTCGCCCAGCGGCAGCAGCCACCACAGCAGCAGCCCGAGGGCGACGACGCCGGCGGCCGCGCTCTGCAGCGCCCGGCGCCTGCTGACACGGGGGAACACCATGGACATGCGGGCGATCCTGCCAGGCCGTGCACGGCACTGGCCAGGGCGGGGGCCGCGCCGTCGGGTCCCGGTGGGCCAAGGGCGCTGTCGGTGGCGGCCGTTAGGGTCGCCGCATGAGCACTTCGCCCGCCTGCCTCGTCGTCGAGTTCCACACCGCCTTCGGCCTGGACGCCCGTACCACGCCGACGGAGGTGACGCCTGCCCTGGCCGCGCACCGAGGGGAGCTGCTCGCCGAGGAGGCGGCCGAGGTCGCGGAGGTGTCGGTCGAGGGGCCGCTGGACCGGCTCGCGCATGAGCTGGCGGACGTGGTGTACGTGGCGTACGGCACCGCCCTGGTCCACGGGATCGACCTGGACGAGGTGATCGCCGAGATCCACCGCGCCAACATGAGCAAGCTGGGGCCCGGCGGCGAGGTCGCCCGCCGCGCCGACGGCAAGGTCCTCAAGGGCGAGCACTACCGGGCACCGGACGTGGCGGCGGTCCTGCGCCGCCAGGGCTGGACCCCCGGCGGCGCCTGAGCGCACCCCACAGCCCTCGGCGAGGCCTACGAGTGCAGGGAACCGCCCGCCAGCTTCCACTCGCGGTGAAGGGCACCCAGCGGGACGTTCCGCTGCACCACCGGCGTGCCGAAGACGGAGAGCTGCAGGCGCAGGGTGCCGGACAGGTCGACGCCGCCGTACACCGCCCAGGTGCCCTCGGCCTCGGCGCCGGGACCGTCGGAGGAGGCCGTGGCCGTACCGGACGCGTCACCGCGCACGTACGGGGCCAGATCGGCGGTGACACCGACGGTGCCGTAGAGGCCGACGGACGCCTGGGCGCCGAGGGCCGTCTTCACGGTGCCCGCGGCGGCCAAGGAGGCCCGCACGGGGGTGCTCTTCATGTCGGCGGAGCTGACCGGCGTCCACCCCTTGGCCGGGCCGAAACTGCCGCCCGCCCTGAAGTCGCCCTTGAGGCTCTGCTCGACGTCCACGGTGACGTGTCCGTCGCCGCTGATCTGGACGTAGCAGGTCAGGTCGAGGTTGACGACGACGGGCACCGGGCCGACCTGGAGGACGGGATCGGCGTGCAGCTTGGCGAACGGGATCCGCAGCGGTGTGCCGGTGGCCGCGGCGGCCCGCCCCTTCACGGCCCACCCGGAGGTCCAGTCGCCCGACACCCCGAGATAGGCGGAGCCGGGCGCCGCGTCGGTCCCGGTGCCGCCGTAGCCGAAGTCGACCTGGGGGGCCACCTGGACGAACCCGGACACCGAGGCGCCGGCCGAGGCGGGAGCGCCCTGCGCCGTCGGGACCTCGGCGCCGACGTCGAGGCGGAGGCTGCCCAGCGGCACGGTCCCGCCCTTGGGGCCGACGTGCACGTCTCCCGCCTTGGACCAGGAGACCTTCACGTCGGGCAGCAGCTTGTCGACGGTGAAGGCCGACGGGTCGACCGGCACCGTGCCCTTCGCCGTGTCGTCGCCCAGCAGCGCGTTGAGCGTCGCCGGTTCGGTCTGCACCCGGGTCCCCCGGTCGGTCTCGCCGAGCACCTTGGTCACCCGGGCCAGCAGGCCGTGCGGGGCGCCGGGCGCCGGGGCGCTGGCGATGACGTCCCCGACGGCGGCTTCGTGCGGGGCCGCCGAAGCGGTCGGAGCGGCGGTGGGGGAGGGGGCCGCCGGGGTCCGGGAGGGGCCGCGGCCCGCAGGTGTGCGTGAGATGACGGCGCGTCGGGTCCGGCTGTCGTAGGAGCTGACGGCCAGCGTGCTGGTGCGGGGCCGCCGGCCGGAACCGGACGGGGTGGCCGTGGCGGTCGCGGCTGCGGCTGGTGCGGCGGCGACGGTGAGCCGGTGGTCCGGGTCGCCGGTGGAGGCGTCGGTGGAGGTGTCGGCGGCGATCCGGCCGCCCCGTCCGTGGTCCGCGGTAGGTCCCGCGGCCTGCGGCGGAGCCGAGGAGCAGCCGGCGGCGAACAGGAGGGCGGTCACGGCGAAGGCGGGCAGGAGGGCATGCCTGTGCCTCGTGCGTCTGCGCAAGGTCGGTCCTGGGGTGAAGTGGGGGGTGGTGAGAAGGACGCACCGCCGGCCGGACTACCCGTGGGTAGAACCGGCCGGTAACTCGGTGGTGAGCCATGAGCATGCCATGGTCGCGACCGCGGGTCCCCCACAAACCGGCCACGTCCCAACGTGACGTGGCTAACGGCGAGTTGGGGTCAGAGCGGCCGAATCACGGCCGCCGCGACCGCAGCCGGACGCGCCGCGGACCACGCGACCAGCCGTGCACCCGCGTCAGGCGGTCGCGACCCGGCCCGAACTCACCTCAGGGGGCCGGTCGGTGCGCCGCGACTCACCTCAGGGGGCCGGTCGGTGCGCCGCGACTCACCTCAGGGGGCCGGTCGGTGCGCCGCGACTCACCTCAGGGCGCCGGTCGGTGCGCCGCGCCGCCTCCACCCAGGAGTCCCGTACCGCCCAGCCGGGTCAGCAGGGCGGCCAGCAGCCCGACCTCGTCCTCGCTCCAGCCGGGAGCGGCGAAGACCTCCGTGGCCGTCTCCTCGGCCGTGGCCAGCATCTCCTTCAGGAGCTGCCGCCCGGTCCCGGTGAGCGACGCGTACGCCACGCGCGCGTCACGGGCGTCCGGCTCGCGGGTCACCAGCCCGATCCGCTCCAGCGGGGCCAGCCCCCGGGTCACCCCGGAGGCGGTCAGCCCCAGCGCCTCGGCGAGGTCCACCCGGCGCATCCGGCCGCCGGGCGCCTGCCCCAGGCGCAGCAGCATCGTGAAGTCGGCGAGGCTCACCCCGTGCAGCCCGCCCAGCCGGGCGTCGAACCGCCGTACGACCGCGGTCTGCGCCCGCACGAGCCGCAGTGACGCGTCCAGGGCGTCACTCATCCCTCACCGCCGTTCTCCGCGCGGACTCGTCATTGCGACTTCCTTGACCACTCAAGTTCATGCGCCGTCCGCACGCATGGCGCGCCGCTGCCGCTTGCCCAGGGGCGCCTGGGAGAGGTCCTCCGCACTGGATTTCAGCTTCTTGAAGCCGTAACCGCGCTCGGTCAGCCACGCCTTCGCCGCCTCCTCGGCCCGTTCGGTCGCCTCCAGGATGTCCTCCTCTTCCTCGCCGGTGTCCGAGAAGCGGAAGACGAAGGCGGGCCGGGCGGCGATGTCGTAACTGAGGTGTCCCTCGGGCGTGAAGGCTGCGCGCAGCATGTCGTGCTGGGCGGCGTCCGCGAGCAGTTCGGCCCGCTGGGCCTCGGTGAGCCCGTCGAAGACGCCGCGGACGGTGATACGGAAGGTCCGGGTATTCATGCCGGGACCATAGGCGCGGCGGGCGCAGTGCCTCCACCGGGTTTCCGGCGGGACGGCGGCGCCCCGGCTCCTCCTCGGACGGCCGGCTCCGCCGGCGGGTTCTCGCGCAGCCAGATCAGGACCTGCTCGGCGTGCTGGTCCGGTGGGAAGACCGGATGGAAGACGTGCTCGATCACGCCGTCCCGGACGATCATCGTCAGCCGCTTGTACAGCCGCGTCCCGCCGGCCTCGAACGTCGGCAGCCCCAGCGCCTCGGCCAGGTCGAAGGCCGGGTCGGACAACATGGCGAACGGCAGCCCGAGCCGCTCCACGACCTCGCTCTGGTATCCCGCGTCCTGGCTGGACAGCCCGAACACCCGCCCGGCGCCCGCTTCGAGGAGGTCCCGGAAGTGGTCGCGGAACCCGCATGCCTCGGCCGTGCAGCCGCGGGCGCCAGGGATCGAGCTCCAGCCCTCGGGCAGGTCGGTGCCGGGGCGGCCGGTGAGGGGATAGACGTAGATCACCGCTCGCCGGGGCCCGAGCCGGTCGAGCCGGACGGCCCGGCCCGCCGTGCCGGGCAGCGCGAGCCCCGGCATCCGCGTCCCGGGCAGGTGCTCCGCCGCGCCGTCGGCCTCGGGCGCGGGCAGGCCGGCGGGCAGCGTGAGGTAGTCCTCGGCCCGCGACCCGCTCGCCTCGGCCGCCCCGGCGCCACTGCCCCGGTGGGCGGCCGCGTTCAGCTGGGTGATCAGCGTCGCGCGGCGCGCGGTCAGCGCCTCGATGCGCTCGCCGAGCTCGTCGATGGCCTCCCGGTAGCTCGCCAGCGAGGCCGGACAGTCGTCGGCGTGCGCGCTGCCGGCCGCCAGGCACTCCAGGAACGGCCGGGTGCGCTCCACGGGGATGCCCAGCCCGTGCAGCGAGCGGATCTCCCGCACCAGCCGTACGTCGTCCCCGGTGCAGTCCCGGTATCCGTTGGCCAGCCGCGCGGGCGCGATCAGCCCCAGCGACTCGTAGTACCGCACCGCCTTGACCGTCGTACCGGCCCGACGGGCGAGCTCACCGATCCTCATGTCCGATCACCTCACCGGAACGCTGAACCCGGCCCCCGGGGGCAAGGTCAAGCGCGGGGCCGGGCCGGCGCCCCTCACGCGGGGTGCCCGGGACGGCGGGCAGGTGTACAACGGGAGCGGAGGGCGGTGGCATTCCATGCAGTACGTCGCGGTGACCGCGCTGAGCCACCCCGGGCTGCTCCGCCGGCGGAACGAGGACAGCCTCGTCGTCGGCCCCTGGACCCTGTGCGCCACGGTCACCGAGAACGCCCAGACCCTGGTCTTCCCGCTCGGCACCCCGCTCGTCGTCGCGGTCGCCGACGGGCTCGGCGGACATCCCGGCGGCGACGTGGCCAGCGCGCTCGTCGTCCGCCGTCTCGCCGGTCTCGGCTCCGCCCTCGCCACCGAGGACGACGTCCACGACGCCCTCACCGCCTGCAACCGCGCCGTGTACCGGACGGCCGGCGAGGACCCGGGGAGCGAACTCGCCGCCATGGGCACGACGGTCGCGGGAGCCGTCGTACGGGGCGACTCCGCGATGGTGTTCAACGTCGGCGACAGCCGGGTCTTCGCGGCGCCGCCGGAGGGACTGCGGCAGGTCAGCCTCGACGACAGCCCCCCGCTCGAACCCGGGCGGCGCACCACCTCGATCGTCACCCAGTGCCTCGGCGGCACCCGCACCTACCGTGCCGTGCGCCCCCATGTGACGACGCTGCCCCTGTCGCCCGGCGACCGCTGGCTCATCTGTACCGACGGCCTCACCGACCCGGTGCCCGAGGACGAAATCGCCGACGTGCTGCGCACCCACGACGACGGCCGGGCCGCCTTCGAGCTGTGGAAGGCCGCGATGGCCGCGGGCGGCCCGGACAACGTCACGCTGGCCATCGTGCGCGTCGGCGGCGATTAGGGGCGGGAGAGCGCGGCAGGGGCTCACCCCGGGACCGCCTACCCTGGACGCATGACCAGCAGCAGCGACCGGAGCCCGGCAGTGGACGTTCAGAGCACTTTGACGTACGAGATCCGGACCTACGGGTGCCAGATGAACGTCCATGACTCCGAGCGGTTGTCCGGACTGCTCGAAGAGGCCGGGTACGTGCGTGCCCCCGAGGGGTCGGACGGGGACGCCGACGTCGTCGTCTTCAACACCTGCGCCGTGCGCGAGAACGCCGACAACCGGCTGTACGGCAACCTCGGCCGGCTCGCGCCGCGCAAGGCGTCCCGGCCCGGGATGCAGATCGCGGTCGGCGGCTGCCTGGCGCAGAAGGACCGGGACACCATCGTGAAGAAGGCGCCCTGGGTGGACGTCGTCTTCGGCACGCACAACATCGGCAAGCTGCCCGTCCTGCTGGAGCGCGCCCGCGTCCAGGAGGAGGCGCAGGTCGAGATCGCCGAGTCGCTGGAGGCGTTCCCCTCCACGCTGCCCACCCGGCGCGAGAGCGCCTACGCGGCCTGGGTGTCGATCTCCGTCGGCTGCAACAACACCTGCACCTTCTGCATCGTCCCGGCGCTGCGCGGCAAGGAGAAGGACCGCCGCACCGGCGACATCCTCGCCGAGATCGAGGCCCTGGTCGCCGAGGGCGTCTCCGAGATCACGCTGCTCGGCCAGAACGTCAACGCCTACGGCTCCGACATCGGCGACCGCGAGGCGTTCAGCAAGCTGCTGCGCGCCTGTGGCGGCGTCGAGGGCCTGGAGCGCGTCCGCTTCACCTCCCCGCACCCCCGTGACTTCACGGACGACGTCATCGCGGCCATGGCCGAGACGCCGAACGTGATGCCGCAGCTGCACATGCCGCTCCAGTCCGGCTCGGACACCGTGCTGAAGGCGATGCGCCGCTCGTACCGGCAGGACCGTTACCTCGGCATCATCGAGAAGGTCCGCGCCGCCATCCCGCACGCCGCTGTCACGACCGACATCATCGTGGGCTTCCCCGGCGAGACCGAGGAGGACTTCGAGCAGACCCTGCACGTCGTCCGCGAGGCGCGCTTCGCCCAGGCGTTCACCTTCCAGTACTCCAAGCGGCCCGGCACCCCGGCGGCGACGATGGAGGACCAGATCCCCAAGGAGGTCGTCCAGGCGCGCTACGAGCGTCTGGTCGCGCTCCAGGAGGAGATCTCCTGGGAGGAGAACAAGAAGCAGGTCGGCCGCACCCTGGAGCTCATGGTCGCCGAGGGCGAGGGCCGCAAGGACGGCGCCACCCACCGCCTGTCCGGCCGCGCCCCCGACAACCGCCTGGTCCACTTCACCAAGCCGGACCAGGAGGTCCGCCCCGGTGACGTGGTCACCGTCGAGATCACCTACGCCGCCCCGCACCACCTCCTCGCCGAGGGCGCCGTCCTCGACGTGCGCCGCACGCGCGCGGGCGACGCCTGGGAGAAGCGCAACGCCGCCGAGGCCGCCAAGCCGGCGGGCGTGATGCTCGGCCTGCCCAAGATCGGCGTCCCGGCCCCCCTCCCGGCCGCGGCGAGTGCCTGCGGCTGCGACTAGGGCGCACGTCCTCGGGGTGAGGTGGTACAGGGCCGCGCACCCTTGACGGCGAGGTGGCCCGGGCCGCGGTGCGGGCGCGCGAACCGCTGCGTGCGGTGACGCCGGCCGGCGCTCCGGCGTTACCCTGCAGATCATGCTTGTCGCCGCAGCCGTCTGCCCCTGTCCGCCGCTGCTCGTGCCCGAGGTCGCCGCGGGTGCCGCCGCCGAACTGGACGCCGCGCGCGCGGCGTGCACCGACGCGCTCGGTGTGCTCGCCGCCGCCCGTCCCGACCTGCTGGTGGTCGTCGGACCCGCCGAGAGGAGCGGGCGTGGCCCGCACCCGCAGGGCACCCCGGGCTCGTTCCGGGGCTTCGGCGTCGACCTGGACGTACGGCTCGGTGCCGCCACGGGCACCGTTGCCGAGCGTGAGCTGCCGCCGTCGCTGGCCGTCGGCGCCTGGCTGCTGGAGCGGACCGGCTGGGCGGACGCCCCGATCGAGGGACTCGGTGTCGGGGAACCGCTCGAGCCCGAGCGGTGCGCCGAGGCGGGCCGGGGGATCGGCGCCCGCGCCGACCGGGTGGCGATGCTGGTGATGGGCGACGCCAGTGCCTGCCGGACACTCAAGGCACCGGGGTACCTCGACGAACGGGCGGCGGACTTCGACGCCGGGGTCGCGCGGGCGCTGGGCGCGGCGGACCTGGCGGCCGTCATGGCGCTGGACGCCCGGCTGGCGCAGGAACTGAAGGCGTCCGGCCGCGCCGCCTGGCAGCTTCTCGCCGGGGCGGCCGAGGGCGCCGGCCTGAGCGGCGCGCTGCTGTACGACGACGCCCCGTACGGCGTCGGCTACCTGGTCGCCACCTGGTCCTAGACGACCCGGGCGACCGGGAGGCCCGGGTGAGCCGTACGCGTGGGCGGTCCTGACCGGGGCGACCCGACCCGGCGGATCACCGCGCCCCGCTCGCGGCGGACGGCCGGGACCTCGCGCCCGCGGCCGTCCACCGGCCCGCGTGCCGTTCAGGAAGCCGGCGGCGGGCCCTCGGGGCGCGTGGCGGTCGTGGTGCCACCGGCCTGTGGACCCTCCATGTGCGCGAGGCGGTCCATCGCGTGCTTCGTCTTGCTCGTACCCGCGTGGATCTTGTCGCTGTACTTGTGCTTGGTGCGGTCGTCTACGGCCTTCGCGGCCTTCTCGATCCCGTGCTGGACCTTGTCCTCGTGCCGGCGCGCGAAGTCCGACATCTTGTCCTTGGCCGGCGCGAGCCTGGCCTTCACGTTCTCCAAAAGACGCATGGTCCACCTTCCCTCACGGGCACGGTCATGTGCGGGCGTTCTCACCGGCCTCGCTGTCGGCGGCCTCGTCGGCGGACTGCTGCCTGGGGATCTCGGCCCCCTCGGCCGGGCGGGCCCCGGCGGCCTCCGGCCGCTCGGCCGCGCTCCCGGGCGCGTCCGCATCCGGTCCCTCGGCCTCCGCTCCCGTCACCTCCGCCGTCCCGACCGCCTCCGCCACCTCGGCCTCTCCCGGCCCGGCCGCCCCCGCCCCGGCCTCTCCCGGCCCGGTGCCGGCCGGAGCCTCGGCGGCCGACGCCTCTCGTGTCGCCTTCGGCGACCTGCCGAGGATCCGTGCAAAAACGCCCATATCAACTCCATACGTTACTCGTGCGGGCGAAATCCCGCGTCACGCGGTGCGTCCGTTTGCGCCACCCCGGTCACCGGGATCCTGAAGATCGACTGGACGGCACGTCGGTGCAACGACCCGGGACACGGGCCGTCACGTAACCCGTTCGAGGCGTGGTGGCGACGTTTGCGAGACTGGTGCGGTGAGCAGCGCACCCCTCGCCCCCCGCGTCATCGCCGTCGTCGGCCCCACAGCGGCCGGAAAGTCCGATCTGGGGGTATACCTGGCCCAGCGGCTCGGGGGTGAGGTCGTCAACGCCGACTCCATGCAGCTCTACCGGGGGATGGACATCGGCACCGCCAAGCTGACGCCCGAGGAGCGCGGCGGCGTCCCGCACCACCTGCTCGACATCTGGGACGTGACCGTCGCCGCCTCCGTCGCCGAGTACCAGAAACTCGCCCGCGCGCGGATCGACGCGCTGCTCGCCGAAGGCCGCTGGCCGGTCCTGGTGGGGGGCTCGGGGCTGTACGTCCGCGGAGCCGTCGACAACCTGGAGTTCCCCGGCACCGACCCCGAGGTCAGGGCCCGCCTGGAGGAGGAGCTGGCGCTGCGCGGCTCCGGCGCGCTGCACGCGCGCCTGGCCGCCGCCGACCCCGAGGCCGGCCGCGCGATCCTGCCCAGCAACGGACGCCGTATCGTCCGGGCCCTGGAAGTGATCGAGATCACCGGGCAGCCGTTCACCGCCAACCTGCCCGGCCACGACTCGGTCTACGACACCGTCCAGATCGGCGTCGACGTCGCCCGCCCCGAGCTCGACGAGCGCATCGCGCGCCGCGTCGACGTGATGTGGGAGCAGGGCCTCGTGGACGAGGTGCGGGACCTGGAGGCGCGGGGGCTGCGCGAGGGCCGTACCGCGTCCCGCGCGCTGGGGTACCAGCAGGTGCTCGCGGCGCTCGCCGGGGAGTGCACCGAAGCGGAAGCGCGGGCCGAGACGATCCGCGCCACCAAGCGCTTCGCGCGCCGCCAGGATTCCTGGTTCAGGCGCGATCCCCGGGTGCACTGGCTGAGTGGGGCCGCGGCCGACCGCGGGGAACTTCCCGGGCGGGCTCTGACGTTGGTCGAACGACCGGTCACAGCCTGATCACGTCATGGCATCGGGATGCGCCGCCGGTCATCGCGGCCTCTGACGCCGTGCCATCATCGAGCTTCGATCGACCAGTGGAGTCCTAGTTGGGAGGGCGCGTGGCGATGGAGGCCGGCCCTCGCGACACCGCACACAGTGCCGAGCACGTCACCACCGACGGTGGCGAACCGGAACTGGGTGAGGACCGTCTGGGCGACCTGACCGACGACGGGCCCGAGGAGACCTCCGGAGGCGTGACAGCCGACGGGCCGACGCCCGAGGAGATGTACGCGGGCGGTCCCGAGGTCGAGGTCGAGCTGCGCCCGCAGCGGCGGCTGCGCATCTGGCAGCTGGCGCCCATCGTGGCCCTGGCCGCGGGCGGCTCCCTGATGTTCGCCTTCCCGCTCGCCTTCGACTTCGGCGACAGCGGCGCGGTCATCGCCATGCTGGGACTGCTGATCTGCTCCTGCGCGGCCGGCTGGGGCATGATGGCCGCCCGCCGGGTCGGCTACACCTGGCCCGGCCTGCCTCCGCGCGGCTCCGGACGCAGACCCGACTGGCGGGTCGTGCTCGGATACGTCCTGCTGGTCGCCGTGGTGGCGGTCCTCGCCGTCTGGCGCGTGGCACGGCTGCGCTGAGCCGTCCCGGCGGGGGAGCGCCCGGCCCCTTGCGGCGGGCGGCGCGTACCCTCGAGGAATGAGCACGCGGATCGCCTTCCTCAAGGGTCACGGCACCGAGAACGACTTCGTGATCGTCCCGGACCCCGAGAACACCCTCGACCTCACCCCGGCCGCCGTGGCCGCCCTGTGCGACCGCCGCGCCGGCATCGGCGGCGACGGGGTCCTGCACGTCGTGCGGTCCGCGGCGCACCCCGAGGCCCGGTCGATGGCCGCCGAGGCGGAGTGGTTCATGGACTACCGCAACGGCGACGGCTCGATCGCCGAGATGTGCGGCAACGGCACCCGCGTGTTCGCCCGCTACCTCCGGCACGCCGGGCTGGTGGACGAGGGCGACCTCGCGATCGCCACGCGCGCGGGGGTGAAGTCCGTGCACATCGACAAGGACGGCGACATCACCGTCGGCATGGGCAGCGCCCGGCTCCCCGAGGGGGACGTCACGGTGAGCGTCGGCGAGCGCAGCTGGCCCGCGCGCAACGTGAACATGGGCAACCCGCACGCCGTCGCCTTCGTCGACGACCTGGCGCACGCGGGCGACCTGTTCGGCCCGCCGCCGTTCAGCCCGGCCGCCGCCTACCCCGAAGGGGTCAACGTCGAGTTCGTCGTCGACCGCGGTCCCCGTCACGTGGCGATGCGCGTGCACGAGCGCGGCTCCGGCGAGACCCGCTCCTGCGGCACCGGCGCGTGCGCGGTCGCCGTGGCCGCCGCCCGGCGCGACGGCGCCGACCCGGCCGTCACCGGCACCCCGGTGACGTACACGGTGGACCTGCCCGGCGGGCGCCTGGTCATCACCGAACGCCCCGACGGCGAGATCGAGATGACCGGTCCGGCCGTGATCGTCGCCGAAGGCGAGATCGACGCCGACTGGCTGGAAAGCGCCCTCCGGTGACCTGCTGAAACCTCGGCCGTCACGGCCCCGGACACCGGTACCAGCGGTTTCCGCGGGCCGGAGCCGTTCGAAACCACGGCCGAGTACAGGGCAGGTGGCGCAAACTCTAAACCTCATTCGCGTCGCTCGATGGGGTGATCCGTTTCACGCTCGGCGAGAGGCGGTCAGTCATACGTGATGGGCTCGGTAGCATCAAGCACCGGCACGGACGGGGGAACGTCGCCAACCCATGGGCCACGTACCCCCTGGGGCTCCGTCCGCCGGTCCACGAGCCGGAGGTGCCCATGAGTGCGGAGGCCACGAACCCTGCGACCCCTGGCCCGGTAGCGCCCACAGCGCCCGCGACGGCCCGCAGGAAGTCCCGGGCCCGGATCGACCTGCGTCGGCTCGGCCGGGCCGCGCTGCTCGGCCCCGCCGCCCGCGGCAGGCTGCCCGACGCCATCGGCCACGTCGTCGAGGCGCACCGCGCCCACCACCCCGACGCCGACCTCGAACCCCTGCGCCGCGCCTACGTCCTGGCCGAGTCCTCGCACCGCGGCCAGATGCGCAAGAGCGGCGAGCCGTACATCACGCACCCGCTGGCCGTGACCCTGATCCTCGCCGAACTCGGCGCGGAGACCACCACCCTGACGGCCTCCCTGCTCCACGACACCGTCGAGGACACCGACGTGACGCTGGACCAGGTGCGCGAACAGTTCGGCGAGGAGGTGCGCTACCTCGTCGACGGCGTCACCAAGCTGGAGAAGGTCGACTACGGCGCGGCCGCCGAGCCCGAGACCTTCCGCAAGATGCTCGTGGCCACCGGCAGCGACGTGCGCGTGATGTCGATCAAACTCGCCGACCGCCTGCACAACATGCGCACCCTCGGCGTGATGCGCCCCGAGAAACAGGCGCGGATCGCCAAGGTCACCCGGGACGTCCTCATCCCGCTCGCCGAACGCCTGGGCGTGCAGGCCCTGAAGACCGAACTCGAGGACCTGGTCTTCGCCATCCTCCACCCCGAGGAGTACGAGCACACCCGGGAACTGATCGCCCGGAACGCGGCACGCCCCGACGACACCCTCGCGGAGATCGCCGACCAGGTGCGCGTGGTGCTGCGCGAGGCCGACATCCCGGCCGAAGTCCTCATCCGCCCGCGCCACTTCGTCTCCGTGCACCGCGTCTCCCGCAAGCGCGGCGAACTGCGCGGCGCCGACTTCGGCCGGCTGCTGGTGCTCGTCAACGAGGACGCGGACTGTTACGGCGTCCTGGGCGAACTGCACACCTGCATGACCCCGGTGGTCTCGGAGTTCAAGGACTTCATCGCCGTACCGAAGTTCAACCTCTACCAGTCGCTGCACACCGCGGTCGCCCGCGGGGACGGCCAGGTCGCCGAAGTCCTCATCCGCACCCACCAGATGCACAAGGTCGCCGAGGCCGGGGTCATCGCCCTCGGCAACCCGTACACCCCGGGCTCCGACGACCCGGCCGACGGCGAGCGCGCCGACCCCACCCGCCCCGGCTGGCTCTCCCGGCTCCTCGACTGGCAGCGGGCCGCGCCCGACCCCGACACCTTCTGGTCCACCCTGCGCGAGGACCTGGCCCAGGACCGGGAGATCACCGTCTTCCGGCCCGACGGCGGCACCCTGGGCCTGCCCGAGGGCGCCACCTGCGTGGACGCCGCCTACGCGCAGTACGGCGAGGACGCCCACGCCTGCATCGGCGCCCGCGTCAACGGCCGCCTGGCGACGCTCAGCACGGTCCTGCGGGACGGCGACACGGTCCAGCTCCTCATGGGCCAGGACCCGGCCTCAGAACCGTCCCGCGAGTGGCTGGAGCACGCCCACACCCCCGCCGCCCGCATCGCCATCCAGCGGTGGCTCGCGACGCACCCGGCCGAGACCGGCGAGAACGAGGCCGACGACCCGGGCACGGTGAGCGGCCCGCCCGTCCGGCCCGTCCCTGCCGAGGGTGCCCTCGACACCCGCCCGCGCGGCGCCGAGGTCCTGGTGGACCGGCCGGGGGCCTCGGTACGCCTCGCCGGGTGCTGCACCCCGGTGCCGCCCGACGAGATCACGGGCTTCCTGGTACGCGGGGGAGTGGTCACCGTGCACCGCGAGCAGTGCGCGGCGGTGGCGCACATGAAGAGCCGGGGGCGCGCGGAGGTCGACGTGCGCTGGGGGGAGACCACCGAATGCCGGGTCACGCTCGTCGCTGAATCGTTCGGCCGCCCGCATCTGCTCGCCGACCTCACCGAGGCCATCGCCACGGAGGGCGTCGAGATCGTCTCCGCGACCGTCGAACCGCCCAGCCAGGGAAGGGTCCGCCACACCTACAGCCTCCAGCTGCCCGACGCGGCCCACCTCCCGGCCCTGATGCGCGCCATGCGCGACGTACCCGGCGTGTACGACGTGGACCGGGCCAGGCACCAGTAGCAGGACCGGCGCCGGCAGCCGGTCGTCGCGCCGGCCCCCGGCGGTGCAGAAGGCGTCGTCGTACCAACTCGTTCGGGTGGGCCGGGCGCGCGTCGCCGCAGTGACGCGCGTGCGCGCTGGTAGCGGTGTGGCATGTCGCTCAAGCCCCGCCCGCGCCCGTCGCGCAGGCCGCTCGGCCGCCGCAAGGCCGCCCTGCTCGCCTCCGCCGTCAGCGTCTGCCTCCTCGCCGCCGCCGCGCCCGCCGAGCCCCTGGGCGTCGGCGACCGCCTCTATCCGTACCTCGGCAACCCGGGGTACGACGTGACGGCGTACGACCTGTCCTTCACCTATTCCGGCGCCAACGACAAACCGCTGCGGGCCGTCACCACCATCGACGCCCACACCACCACCGCCCTCGACCGCGTCAACCTGGACTTCGCGCACGGGAAGGTCGAGTCCGTCGAGGTCAACGGCCGGCCCGCCGCCTTCACCGGCGCCGGCGAGGACCTGGTCGTCACCCCGGAGCACCGGCTGCCCAAGGGCCGCTGGATGCGGATCACCGTGAAGCACACCAGCGACCCGGTCGCGGCGAAGGACCAGGACGGCGGCTGGGTGCGCACCGCCGACGGCCTCGCGATGGCCAACCAGGCCGACGCCGCCCATCTGGTCTTCCCGTGCAACGACCACCCCTCGGACAAGGCGCGGTTCACGATCCGGATCACCGCCCCGAACGGCTACACCGCCGTCGCCAACGGGGTGCCCCTCGGATCGGAGCGGGTCGGCGCCGCCACCACCTGGACCTACCGCACCCTGCACCCCATGGCCACCGAACTGGCCCAGGTGTCCATCGGGCGCTCCGCCGTCCTGCACCGCCAGGGCCCGCACGGACTGCCGGTCCGGGACGTCGTGCCCAGCGCCGACCGCAAGGCGCTCGAACCCTGGCTGGCCAAGACGCCCGACCAGATCGCCTGGATGGAGAGCAAGGTCGGCGACTTCCCGTTCGAGACCTACGGCGTGCTCATGGCGCAGGCCGACACCGGGTTCGAACTGGAGACGCAGACCCTCTCGCTCTTCGAGAAGGACCTGTTCGGCGACCCCGCCTACCCCTCCTGGTATCTGGACTCGATCATGGTGCACGAGCTGTCGCACCAGTGGTTCGGGGACAGCGTCAGCCCCCGCACCTGGTCCGACGTCTGGCTGAACGAGGGGCACGCCACCTGGTACGAGAGCCTCTACTCGGAGGAGAAGGCGCACCGGCCCATGGTGGACCGGATGAAGGCCGCCTACGGCGCCTCCGACCGCTGGCGGGCCGCCGGCGGCCCGCCCGGCATGCCCAAGCCGCCCCAGCCCGGCGAGAAGATCAGCATCTTCCGCCCGAACATCTACGACGGAGCCGCGCTGCTGCTCTACGCCCTGCGCCAGGAGATCGGCCGGGACGCCTTCGAGCGCCTGGAGCGGCTGTGGGTGCGCGAGCACCGGGACTCCACGGCCACCACCGCCGACTTCGTCCGCCTCGCCTCCGCCGTCGCCGGCCGCGACCTGAACGGCTTCTTCCACGACTGGCTCTACGGCGAGAAGACCCCGCCCATGCCCGGTCACCCGGACTGGAAGAGCGTGGCCCAGGGCAAGGCTCCCCAGCTGCGGATCCCGAAATAAGACGGTGACGAGACGGGCCGTGCCGTGCGACCATTTTCAGGTCGGCGCGGCACGGGACACGGGAATCTCCCGGGGTACCCGAGCGTTGTACCCCCTGACCGCCGGTGTCGCCACCGGCGGATCGCTCATCCCATCGACGTTAAGGATCCAATGACCTCCTCTTCTTCCCCTTCCCAGGACACCAAGCGCGCAGCGCACACCACCGAAGGTCTTCGGGCCGATGCCCTGATGGAAGAGGACGTCGCCTGGAGCCACGAGATCGACGGCGAGCGGGACGGCGACCAGTTCGACCGCTCCGAGCGCGCGGCCCTGCGCCGCGTGGTGGGCCTCTCCACCGAGCTGGAGGACGTCACCGAGGTCGAGTACCGCCAGCTCCGCCTGGAGCGGGTCGTGCTCGTCGGCGTGTGGACCACGGGAACCGCCCAGGACGCGGACAACTCCCTCGCGGAGCTGGCCGCCCTCGCGGAGACCGCGGGCGCGCTCGTGCTCGACGGCGTGATCCAGCGCCGCGACAAGCCGGACGCGGCCACCTACATCGGCTCCGGCAAGGCGCTGGAGCTCAGGGACATCGTGCTCGAGTCGGGCGCGGACACCGTGATCTGCGACGGTGAGCTGAGCCCCGGCCAGCTGATCCAGCTGGAGGACGTCGTCAAGGTCAAGGTCATCGACCGTACGGCCCTGATCCTCGACATCTTCGCCCAGCACGCCAAGTCACGAGAGGGCAAGGCGCAGGTCGCGCTCGCGCAGATGCAGTACATGCTGCCGAGGCTGCGCGGCTGGGGCCAGTCCCTGTCCCGCCAGATGGGTGGCGGTCGCGGTGGCCTGGCCACCCGTGGCCCCGGTGAGACCAAGATCGAGACGGACCGGCGTCGGATCCGCGAGAAGATGGCGAAGATGCGCCGGGAGATCGCGGAGATGAAGACCGGCCGCGAGATCAAGCGCCAGGAGCGACGGCGCAACAAGGTGCCGTCGGTCGCCATCGCGGGCTACACCAACGCCGGTAAGTCCTCCCTGCTCAACCGCCTCACCGGTGCCGGCGTCCTGGTCGAGAACGCCCTGTTCGCGACCCTGGACCCGACCGTCCGCCGCGCGGAGACCCCGAGCGGCAGGCTGTACACGCTCGCCGACACCGTCGGCTTCGTCCGGCACCTGCCGCACCACCTGGTCGAGGCGTTCCGCTCCACCATGGAGGAGGTCGGTGACGCCGACCTGATCCTGCACGTGGTGGACGGCTCGCACCCCGACCCGGAGGAGCAGCTCGCCGCGGTGCGCGAGGTGATCCGCGACGTCGGCGCCACCGACGTGCCCGAGATCGTCGTGATCAACAAGGCGGACGCGGCCGACCCGCTGGTGCTCCAGCGGCTGCTGCGGGTGGAGAAGCGCTCGATCGCGGTGTCGGCCCGTACCGGCCGGGGCATCGAGCAGCTGCTCACGCTGATCGACGACGAGCTGCCCCGCCCCTCGGTCGAGGTCGAGGCACTCGTGCCCTACACGCACGGCAAGCTCGTCGCCCGCGCGCACACCGAGGGCGAGGTGATCTCCGAGGAGCACACCGCGGAGGGCACCCTGCTCAAGGTCCGGGTGCACGAGGAGCTGGCGGCGGACCTGGCGCCGTACACGCCGGCCCCCGCGGCCTGATCTTCCGGCAGGACGAAGGCCCGCCACCCCCTGACGGGTGGCGGGCCTTCGTCCTGTCCCGGTGGAGGCGGGCCGCCGGGGCGGTCGCGAAACCGGCCCGGCGGCCCGCCTCCCGCCGCCGCCCGTGCCGCCGTCAGCGCCCGGCGAACTTCTTGCTGACCGAGTCGTACACGCCCTTGGCCACCTCACCCAGCCGCGGACCCGCCAGCCAGCCCGCGGACACCGGGCCGATGGAGGTGTTGGAGACCAGTGCCGGCTTGCCGTCGGAGCCCGTCTCCACCCAGCCGCCGCCGGAGGAACCGCCGGTCATCGTGCAGCCGATCCGGTACATCGTCGGGTCCGTCCGCTGGATCGACAGCCGGCCCGGCTTGTCCTGGCACTGGTAGAGCAGCTGACCGTCGTAGGGAGCCGCCGCCGGGTAGCCGGAGGCCGTGATGCTCCGCACCTGCGGCACGGCGGGGGCGTTGAAGTTCACCGGGAGGGCGCCGCCGACGGTCTCTTCCAGCGACTTGCCGGCGCTGCCCTGCTCCGGCGTCACATGGATGACCGCGAAGTCGTACGACGCCCCGTTGCCGCCGGTCTCGCCGCCCTGGTCGATCCACTGCTGCGAGGTCTTCGCCGCGTCGGCCCACCACACCCCGTACGGCGCGACCTCGGCCCTGGAAGCGTCCCGCAGCTCGGCGTTCGACTTGCCCGCGTTGTTGTACGACGGCACGAACGCGATGTTGCGGTACCAGCCGCCCTTCTTGCCGGCGTGCACACAGTGGCCCGCCGTCCAGATGAGGTTGGACTTGCCCGGGTGGGCCGGGTCCTCCACGACCGTCGCCGAGCAGACCATGGTGCCCTCGGGGGAGTCGAAGAACACCTTGCCCGACGTGGCGGCGCCGGTGTGGTACGGCGCCCGGACCGGCTGGGCCCGCACCGGCGCCGGCGTCGGGTCCGTCACTCCCTGGTCACCGGAGATGTCGTTGTCGTCGACCTTCTTGTCGGGGTCGTTGGCGTCCCGCATCCGGTGCGGGTCCCACAGGCCCTTGATGATCGGGTTGACGAAGTCGTTGGCCTCGCGCAGCCAGTCGTCCCGGTTCCAGTTCTTCCAGGCGCCGCCCTTCCACTTGTCGATGTCGATCCCGTGCTCGCGGAGCCGCTTCCGGATGTCGTCCGGAATCTTGATCTTCCCATCCGTGCCCGCCGTCGCGCTGACCGACGGCTTGGCGTCGGCGTGGTCGTCGCCGTTGCAGGCGGTGGCGGTCAGCGCCAGCACGGAGACGAGGGCGACCGTCGCCGGCACGGGGGAGGTTCTGCGGGACGCGCCCCTCCCTCGGCGAACGGTGAACGACGGTCGTATGGATCGCATGGTCGTGACTCCCCCTGCTGTGAAGGAACTAGGCGCTCGGCCCGCACACCGGCCGGGAACTCACGGGGAGTTCACGCCGGCTGCGCGGACCGCTGGGAACGGGACCACACACTATGCGGTCGCTGTGGGGGACTTCCGACGGACCGGCAACAGTTCCGTCACGGCAAGGATCTTGAAGCAACCCGTAACCCGCGGGCCGATCAGCGGTTGGTAGCGGTGAGGGGGCTGCTGCCTGTGCCCGGTCCCCGTCGGACAACTCGCCTCTGGACAGCGGGAGGACAGCGAGCAGTGGCCGTGACCGAGTCGGTGGCTGAGGGCGCGCGCGAGGAAGCGCGCGCCGTGCACGAGGGCATCCTGCGGCGCCAGTCGGCGCGCGAATCAGCGGCGCGCACCTACGCCCGGGCCCTGCCCATCGTGCCCGTGCGCGCACGCGGGCTGACCATCGAGGGCGCCGACGGCCGCCGCTACCTGGACTGCCTCTCCGGCGCCGGGACGCTCGCCCTCGGACACAACCACCCGGTCGTCCTGGAGGCCATCCGCCGCGTCCTCGACTCGGGCGCCCCGCTCTCCGTCCTCGACCTGGCGACCCCCGTCAAGGACGCCTTCACCACCGAGCTGTTCCGGACCCTGCCACCGGGTCTCGCCGACCGCGCCCGCGTCCAGTTCTGCGGACCGGCCGGCACCGACGCGGTCGAGGCCGCCTTCAAACTCGTCCGGGCGGCGACCGGGCGCACCGGCATGCTCGCCTTCACCGGCGCCTACCACGGCATGACGGCCGCCGCCCTGGCCGCGTCCGGCGGCGCCGGGGACGTCCGGGTCGCCCGCCTGCCGTACCCGCAGGACTACCGCTGTCCCTTCGGGGTCGGCGGCCCGCGCGGCGCCGAACTCTCCGCCCGCTACACCGAGTCGCTTCTCGACGACCCCAAGTCCGGCGTGCCGCTGCCCGCTGGGATGATCGTCGAGCCCGTCCAGGGCGAGGGCGGGGTGATCCCGGCGCCGGACGACTGGCTGCGCCGCATGCGGCGGATCACGGCCGACCGGTCCGTCCCGCTGATCGCCGACGAGATCCAGACCGGCGTCGGCCGCACCGGCGCCTTCTGGGGCGTCGACCACAGCGGCGTCACACCCGACGTCATGGTGCTGTCCAAGGCCATCGGCGGCAGTCTGCCGCTCGCCGTGGTCGTCTACCGCGACGACCTCGACGTCTGGCGGCCCGGAGCCCACGCCGGAACCTTCCGCGGCAACCAGCTCGCCATGGCCGCGGGCACCGCCACCCTGGTCTACGTCCGCGAGAACGGCCTGGCCGAACGGGCTGCCGCACTCGGCTCCCGGATGCTGACCCGGCTGCGCGCCCTGCGGGACGCGTTCCCGTGCGTCGGGGACGTCCGGGGGCGCGGTCTGATGATCGGTCTCGAACTGGTCGACCCCGAGGGCGAGAGAACCGGGCCGGGTGAGGGGCCCCTCGCCGGGGAGCCTGATGAGCCCGACGCCCTGATGACCGGGGCGGACCCGGACCGCTCGCCGTGCCCCGCCGACCCCGAACTCGCCGCCGCCGTCCAGCGGGAGTGCCTGCACCGCGGCCTCATCGTGGAACTCGGCGGCCGTCACGCCGGAGTCGTACGGCTCCTTCCGCCGCTCACCATCAGCGACGAACAGGCGGCGGCCGTACTCGACCGGCTGTCCGACGCGGTCGCCGCGGCGGCCCGCCACCGCAGGGACCACGGCCGCGGCCGACGCCGTGACGACGGGCCCGCTCCACGCACCGGCTGACCGTCGTCGCCCGGCGGCCGACTTGGTCCCTCCGGCCGTGTCGCCCCGTCTCGGTGCGCGGCCGAGGTGTCAGGTCAGGCTCGCACCGCCGGCAGACGCCGCCGACGACAGGCACCGGGCGAGGGGCGCTCGGCCGACGGGACCCCGGTGCCTGAGCAGACAGCCGGTCGTACGCGCACCACCGGCACAACCTCGCGCCACCAACCCCACTTCGCACCACCCACGCCACCGGCACCACCCCGCACCACCACTGCCCAGCCCCGAGGAGCCGTCTTGAACGCCACCCCCACCCCCGACGGCCGCTCCGGAAGCCCCGAGGAACCAGGCGACTCCGGGCACCAGCCCGCATCCGTCCCGCTCGCCGAGGCGGTTCCCCAGCAGAAGCGCCGGACCCCTGGCCCCGCACAGCCCGGCCGGCCCGGCACCCCCGGCACCCCTGGCGTCGACCCGCTGGACGATCCCGACCCCCGCACCGCCGCCCAGGCGGCCGCCGTCGACAACCTCCTGCGCTGCTGGGTCCGCGAGACCAACCTCACCGCCCCCGCCGACGGCACCCTCGGCATCCCGCTGCCCGGCAGCGGTACCGCGCTGCTCGCACCGGTGCACCACTGGTCCCCGACCGGCTGGCACCGCTTCGGACCGCCCCGCCTCGCCGGAGCGCCCGAAGCCGCCCCACCCGTCGACGCCGTCACACTCGCGGCACTGCTCGCCAGGGAGACGCCGGGCACCACTGACTGCACTGACGGCACCGGGCAGGTCGCGGGCAGCCCCACACCCGTCCCCGCCCAGGGCGGACCGGCCCAGGGCGGACCGGCCCAGGGCGTCCCCGTCCAGGGCGGCGACGCCCACCCCACCTCGGCCACCGACGTCCGCGCCCACGACGGCTCCCCCGACGGCGTCCGTGCCGACGACGGCCCGGCCGCCGATGCCCCCGTCCACGACGGCGCGGACCTCGTCGCCAGGGTGGCCGACTCCCTGCGCCGCACCGCGACCTTCATCCGCGACCGCCGCGCGCACCCGGCCGACGGGCCCGACCTCTTCCTCGCCGCGGAACAGGCCCTCCTCCTCGGCCACCCCCTCCATCCGACGCCGAAGAGCAGGGAAGGTCTGACCGACGCCGAGACCCGGCTCTACTCACCCGAGCTGCGCGGCTCCTTCCCGCTGCACTGGATGGCGGTCGCCCCCTCCCTGCTCAGGACCGACTCGGCCTGGACCGAACGGGGCCGGCCGCTGCCCGCGGGTGAGCTGACCCGGCGCCTCGCCGGACCCGGGCCGTTCCTGCCCGACGGCCACGCCGTCCTCCCGCTGCACCCCTGGCAGGCGCGCGAGGTCCGGCACCGCCCCGCGGTCGCCGCCCTGCTCGACTCCGGCGCCCTCCGCGACCTCGGCCCCCTCGGCGCGCCCTGGTACCCCACCTCCTCCGTACGCACGGTCCACCGGACCGGCGCGCCCGCGATGCTCAAGCTGTCGCTGGGCCTGCGCATCACCAACTCCCGGCGCGAGAACCTGCGCAAGGAACTCCATCGCGGGGTCGAGGTGCACCGGCTGCTGCGCAGCGGCCTGGCGAAGCAGTGGCAGGCCGTGCACCCCGGCTTCGACATCGTCCGCGACCCGGCCTGGCTCGCCGTCGACGGCCCCGACGGCCGTCCCCTGCCCGGCCTCGACGTCGTGATCAGGCACAACCCGTTCACCCCGGCCGACGACGTCAGCTGCGTCGCCGGACTCGTCTCGCCCCGTCCCCTCGCGGAAACCGGCCCCGACGCCTCGCCGACGGCACCGACAGGGCTTACAGCGCCGGCGCCGCCGGGCGCCGTCCGCCGCCACGGGTCCCGGCTGGCGCAGCTCGTGGCCGGGCTCGCCACCCGCACCGGCCGGCCGGTGGGAGCCGTCGCCGCGGAGTGGTTCCTGCGCTACCTCGAACAGGTCGTACGGCCCGTGCTCTGGCTGGACAGCGAGGCCGGCATCGCCCTCGAAGCCCACCAGCAGAACACGCTGCTCCTGCTCGACCCGGAAGGCTGGCCCGCCGGCGGCCGCTACCGCGACAACCAGGGCTACTACTTCCGCGAGTCCCGGCGGGACGAACTCGACGCGCGGCTGCCCGGCATCGGCGAGCACAGCGACACGTTCGTCTCCGACGAGGTCACCGACGAACGCTTCGCCTACTACCTGGCCGTCAACAACGTGTTCGGCCTGATCGGCGCGTTCGGTTCCCAGGGCCTCGCCGACGAACGGCTGCTCCTCGCGGCCTTCCGCGGCTTCCTCACGGACATCGCCTCGGGAGCCGCCGCGCCGCGCAGCCCGCTGCCCGCGCTCCTGCTCGACTCGCCGGTCCTGCGGTGCAAGGCCAACCTGCTGACCCGACTGCACGGCCTGGACGAACTCGTCGGTCCCGTCGACACCCAGTCCGTCTACGTCACCATCGCCAACCCCCTGCAGTGCTGAGCACGAGCGCGCGGCAGCGCACCGCCCCGTCTTCCGCCGACGCCGAGGACCCCGACCCCCTTCGTTCCCGAGAGGAGCGCACCGTGCCTTCCACCGACGCGAGCGCCGGCACCGGCCCCTTCTCCGTCCCCCTCGACGAGGCGCGAGCCACCGGCGCGGCCGGCGACCGGGACACCGGCGGTCGTGGAGCCCCCGCGACCGCGGGGGACACCGCGTCGTTCGGCGACGGCGAGGACACGCTGGACCTGAGACTGCCGGCCGAGTTCGTCGCGCTCTTCGGCTCCGCTCCGGCCGGCGGGAGCGCGGACCGCTGTGCCGGCAGCCGGGACGACCTGCTCGACGACGTCGCCGCCTGGGGACCGACCGCGACCTCCGTGGGCGGATTCCAGCTGGTTCCGGTACGCCTCGACCACGACCTGCCGCTCGTCCACCGCTGGATGAACGACCCCGCCGTGGCCTCCTTCTGGGAGCTGGCCGGGCCCCAGGAGCGGACGGAGGGCCACCTGCGCGCCCAGCTCGACGGCGACGGGCGCAGCGTGCCCTGCCTGGGCGTGCTGGACGGCACCCCCATGAGCTACTGGGAGATCTACCGGGCGGACCTGGACCCGCTCGCCCGGCACTATCCGGCGCGGCCGCACGACACCGGGATCCACCTGCTCATCGGTGACGCCGCCGACCGGGCGCGGGGGCTCGGCTCCGCGCTGCTCGGAGCCGTGGCCGAGCTGATCCTCGACCGCCGCCCCACCTGCGCCCGGGTCCTCGCGGAGCCCGATCTGCGCAACGCTTCCTCCGTGGCCGCCTTCCTGAGCGCCGGATTCCGGATCGCGGCCGAGGTCGACCTGCCCGGCAAGCGGGCGGCCCTCATGACCCGCGACCGGGTGCGGCGCGGCCGGATGTAGCGCCCGCGCGCGGAGAGAAGGACGAGAGGAAGATCGTGATCGCCCGTTTGTCAGTCCCGGGCCGTAGGGTGGTCGGGCTATGACGAAGCCCTCACTCCCCGAACTCCTCCATGCCGCCGTCGCAGCCGTCGGCGGCACGGAGCGCCCCGGCCAGGTGACCATGGCCGAAGCGGTCGCCGAAGCGATCGACGACGGATCCCACCTGCTGGTCCAGGCCGGCACCGGCACCGGAAAGTCGCTCGGCTACCTCGTGCCCGCGCTCGCCCACGGGGAGCGGGTGATCGTCGCCACGGCCACGCTCGCACTGCAGCGGCAGCTGGTGGAGCGCGACCTGCCCCGCACCGTCGACGCCCTGCACCCGCTGCTGCGCCGGCGTCCGGATTTCGCCATGCTCAAAGGCAGGTCGAACTACCTGTGCCTGCACCGCCTGCACGAGGGCATGCCCCAGGACGAGGAGGACGGCCTCTTCGACCAGTTCGAGGCCGCCGCGCCCACCAGCAAGCTGGGCCAGGACCTGCTGCGCCTGCGGGACTGGGCCGACGAGACCGAGACCGGTGACCGCGACGGCCTCACACCGGGTGTCTCCGACCGGGCCTGGGCCCAGGTGTCGGTCTCCTCGCGGGAGTGCCTGGGCGCGTCGAAGTGCGCCTACGGTGCCGAGTGCTTCGCGGAGATGGCCCGCGAGCGCGCCAAGCTCGCCGAGGTCGTCGTCACGAACCACGCGCTCCTGGCCATCGACGCCATCGAGGGCGCTCCCGTGCTCCCGCAGCACGAGGTCCTGATCGTGGACGAGGCCCATGAGCTGGTCTCCCGGGTCACCGGCGTCGCCACCGGCGAGCTCACCCCCGGTCAGGTCAACCGCGCCGTCCGCCGAGCCGCCAAGCTCGTCAACGAGAAGGCCGCCGACCAGCTCCAGACCGCCGCCGAGGGCTTCGAGCGGGTGATGGAGCTGGCGCTGCCGGGCCGCCTGGAGGAGATCCCCGAGGACCTCGGCTACGCGCTGATGGCGCTGCGGGACGCCGCCCGAACGGTGATCACCGCGATCGGCTCCACCCGCGACAAGTCCGTCCAGGACGAGGACGCGGTGCGCAAGCAGGCGCTGGCCTCGGTGGAGACGGTGCACGACGTGGCCGAGCGGGTGGTGAACGGCTCCGAGTGGGACGTCGTCTGGTACGAGCGCCATGACCGTTTCGGTGCCTCCCTGTGTGTCGCCCCCATGTCGGTCTCCGGGCTGCTGAGGGAGAAGCTGTTCGCGGACCGCAGTGTGGTCCTCACCTCGGCGACGCTCAAGCTGGGCGGCGACTTCAACGGCGTCGGCGCCTCGCTGGGCCTGGGCCCGGAAGGCGCCGAGGGCGACGACCTGCCCCCGTGGAAGGGCGTGGACGTCGGCTCCCCCTTCGACTACCGCAAGCAGGGCATCCTGTACGTCGCCAAACACCTCGCGCGCCCCGCGAGGGACGGTGAGCGCACCGACATGCTCGACGAGCTGACCGAGCTGATCCAGTCCGCCGGCGGCCGCACCCTCGGACTGTTCTCCTCCATGCGGGCGGCCCAGCTCGCCGCCGAGGAGCTGCGCTCGCGGATCCCGGAGTTCCCGATCCTGCTCCAGGGCGAGGAGACCCTCGGTGAGCTGATCAAGAACTTCGCGGCCGACCCCAGGACCTGTCTGTTCGGCACGCTGTCGCTGTGGCAGGGCGTCGACGTCCCGGGGCCGAGCTGCCAGCTGGTCGTCATGGACAAGATCCCGTTTCCGCGCCCCGACGACCCGCTGATGAGCGCCCGCCAGAAGGCGGTGGAGGAGGCGGGAGGCAACGGCTTCATGGCGGTGGCCGCGACCCACGCGGCGCTGCTCATGGCCCAGGGTGCCGGCCGCCTGGTGCGCGCCTCCGGGGACCGCGGCGTGGTCGCGATCCTGGACCAGCGGCTGGCGACGGCTCGCTACGGCGGCTATCTCAAGGCTTCGCTGCCCGACTTCTGGTACACGACGGACCGCAACCAGGTGCGCAGGTCGCTCGCGGCGATCGACGCGGCGGCCAAGCAGACAGAGGGGGCCGAGCAGACGGAAGCGGCCAAGCAGACAGAAGGGGCCGAGTAGACGGAAGCCGGCTAGCCGGCCGGCCCGGCTGAGACGCTCCGCCTCAGCCGGCGGCCTGGTTCGGTAGCCGTGGCCCGGGACAGCGCGCGGCCGGAGGTGCGACGAACGCACAGGGCCCCGGAACCGGCGCAGGGGTTCCGGGGCCCGGTCAGGGGGAGGGGCCGCGGGGCCCGTCCGCCGCGGCTGTCAGACGCGCCGCAGCACGGCGACGACCTTGCCCAGGATGGTCGCGTCGTCACCGGGGATGGGCTCGTAGGCCGCGTTGTGGGGGAGCAGCCAGACGTGGCCGTCCTCGCGCTTGAAGCGCTTGACGGTGGCCTCACCGTCGAGCATGGCGGCGACGATGTCGCCGTTCTCGGCGACCGGCTGGCGGCGGACGGTGACCCAGTCGCCGTCGCAGATGGCGGCCTCGATCATGGAGTCACCGACGACCTTGAGGACGAACAGCTCGCCGTCGCCGACGAGCTGCCGGGGCAGCGGGAACACGTCCTCGACCGACTCCTCGGCGAGGATCGGGCCACCTGCGGCGATACGGCCGACCAACGGGACGTAGGACGCGGCGGGCTTGCCGGCGGTGTCCGTGGGCTGCACGGTCACGGCCTGGTCGGAACCGCGGACCTCGTACGCACGCGGGCGGTGCGGGTCACGGCGCAGGAAGCCCTTGCGCTCCAGGGCCATGAGCTGGTGCGCGACCGAAGAGGTGCTGGAGAGGCCGACGGCCTGGCCGATCTCGCGCATCGACGGCGGGTAGCCGCGCCGCTGCACGGAGTCCCTGATGACCTCGATCACCCGGCGCTGCCGGTCGGTGAGCCCCGAGCTGTCCGCCCGGATGCCTGGAGGTCGGCCCGGCAGGGAGCGCTTGTGCCCCTCGGGATTCGTGGCTTCGTTCATCGCATGTACCGGCTCGACTCGGCCCTGGGAGCGGTCCTGGGCAGTGATGGTGGCACTGTCTGCGGTGGTGGTCACGTCGGCCCCTCTCGATGGTCTCCCTGCTGCACAACGGTAGTTGCTTTCGAAAGGTTGCGCCAAACACACGTTCGAGTGAAAAAGTGCGATTCACCTGTCGTGATCATGTGTCCGGGTGTATGGCTCACGCGACCCCTGGCGGGCAAAAGCACCCATTGTTGTACTCTTCACCGCCGGGGTGGATCACCTCGTGGGTTGCTGCCCCAGTCTGCCATCCGGAATCCCGTGGACCGGGCTGCCGGACCCTTCTGGGCCGGAGTCCTACGCGTCCTCCGTCCGGCGCCCACGGTATCTCCGCACATGCCCGGGCGATACGGCCGTGCGCCCGCGTGTTGTCCGACGTGTGCGGGGACGGATGCGGGGCACGGGGTGCGCGGGGGCCCGATGCCGTTCCGCCGCCCGATTCCCCGTCGTCACGCGGCGACACGCGACTCTGCCTCGGTGTATGCAGTGATCCCCACATCTAGTGGTTGGATGGCTACACCGACCCACAAGTTGTGGTTTTCGGGGGGACCCGGGTCTTCTGGCCCGCCGCGATCGCCTATGCTTAGGGCTGCTTCGAGGGGCCCCTGTGGTCCGGCGAGGCTGTTGAGTCTGCTGTGAGGAGGGTTGGAGAACATGCACTGCCCCTTCTGCAGGCACCCCGACAGCCGTGTGGTCGACAGCCGTACGACCGACGACGGCACGTCGATCCGCAGGCGCCGCCAGTGCCCCGACTGCTCCCGTCGTTTCACGACCGTGGAGACGTGCTCGCTCATGGTGGTGAAGCGGTCCGGAGTGACCGAACCCTTCAGCCGTACCAAGGTCATCAACGGTGTGCGCAAGGCATGCCAGGGACGGCCTGTCACCGAGGACGCCCTCGCCCAGCTCGGCCAGCGGGTCGAGGAGGCGGTGCGGGCCACCGGAAGCGCCGAGCTGACCACCCATGACGTGGGTCTGGCCATACTCGGCCCGTTGCAGGAACTCGACCTCGTCGCCTTTCTGCGGTTCGCCTCGGTCTACCGTGCGTTCGACTCGCTCGAGGACTTCGAGGCCGCCATCGCGGAGCTGAGGGAAGGCGGGCGGTGCCCCGCCGCGAACGACGACGAGGACGCGGGAGCGGGGAGCCAGGAAGACGACCGCGGGCGCGGAGGGACCACTCAGGTTCCCGTGCCCGCCCACGCCGCCGACTGACCGGCGGGCCGGAAACCGGACGGAGACCCGGGTTCCGGCCGGGAGGCGGCGACCCAGGACCTGTTGCGGGCGGCAGCGTGAGGGAGCCCGCAGCACCAGACAGAACACCGTGTCACGGGAACATCGTGGCACTTCAGGGCGTTTTCGCCCGTACAGGGAGGCGGCATGACAGAGACGGCGAGCGGTCCGGCACGAGGTTCCCGAGCCAAGGGAGCCAAGACCACCAAGGGACTGCGCATCGAACGCATCCACACCACCCCCGGCGTGCACCCGTACGACGAGGTGGCGTGGGAGCGTCGTGACGTCGTCATGACCAACTGGCGCGACGGCTCGGTCAACTTCGAGCAGCGTGGCGTCGAGTTCCCCGACTTCTGGTCGGTGAACGCGGTCAACATCGTCACCAGCAAGTACTTCCGCGGTGCCGTCGGCACCCCGCAGCGTGAGGTCAGCCTCAAGCAGCTGATCGACCGCATCGTGAAGACGTACCGGAAGGCCGGCGAGGACCACAAGTACTTCGCGTCCCCCGCCGACGCCGAGATCTTCGAGCACGAGCTGGCGTACGCCCTCCTGCACCAGATCTTCAGCTTCAACAGCCCCGTCTGGTTCAACGTCGGCACCCCGCAGCCCCAGCAGGTCTCGGCGTGCTTCATCCTGTCCGTCGACGACTCCATGGAGTCGATCCTCGACTGGTACAAGGAAGAGGGGATGATCTTCAAGGGCGGCTCCGGCGCCGGCCTGAACCTCTCCCGCATCCGGTCCTCCAAGGAACTCCTGTCCTCCGGCGGCAACGCCTCCGGCCCGGTCTCCTTCATGCGCGGCGCCGACGCCTCCGCCGGCACCATCAAGTCCGGTGGCGCCACGCGTCGTGCCGCCAAGATGGTCGTGCTCGACGTCGACCACCCCGACATCGAGGACTTCATCCAGACGAAGGTCAGCGAGGAGGAGAAGATCCGCGTCCTGCGCGACGCGGGCTTCGACATGGACCTGGGCGGCGACGACATCACGTCCGTCCAGTACCAGAACGCCAACAACTCGGTCCGCGTGAACGACGAGTTCATGTCCGCGGTCGAGAAGGGCGGCAACTTCGGCCTGCGAGCCCGTATGACCGGTGAGGTCATCGAGGAGGTCGACGCCAAGGCGCTCTTCCGCAAGATCGCCGAGGCCGCCTGGGCCTGCGCCGACCCGGGCATCCAGTACGACGACACCATCAACAACTGGCACACCTGCCCCGAGTCCGGCCGCATCACCGCGTCGAACCCGTGCAGCGAGTACATGCACCTGGACAACACGTCCTGCAACCTGGCCTCGCTGAACCTGATGAAGTTCCTCAAGGACGACGGCAAGGGCACCCAGTCCTTCGAGACCGAGCGCTTCCAGAAGGTCGTCGAGCTGGTCATCACCGCGATGGACATCTCGATCTGCTTCGCGGACTTCCCGACCCAGAAGATCGGCGAGAACACCCGCGCGTTCCGCCAGCTGGGCATCGGCTATGCCAACCTCGGCGCGCTGCTGATGGCCACCGGCCACGCGTACGACTCGGACGGCGGCCGCGCCCTGGCCGGTGCCATCACCTCCCTGATGACGGGTACGGCCTACCGCCGCTCCGCCGAGCTGGCCGCGGTCGTCGGCCCCTACGACGGCTACGCCCGCAACGCTGACGCCCACAAGCGCGTCATGAAGCAGCACTCCGACGCCAACGGCACGGCCGTCCGCATGGACGACCTGGACACCCCGGTGTGGGCCGCGGCCACCGAGGCCTGGCAGGACGTCCTGCGCGTCGGGGAGCAGAACGGTTTCCGTAACTCCCAGGCGTCCGTGCTCGCCCCGACCGGCACCATCGGTCTGGCGATGTCCTGCGACACCACCGGTGTCGAGCCCGACCTCGCCCTGGTGAAGTTCAAGAAGCTCGTCGGCGGCGGCTCGATGCAGATCGTCAACGGCACCGTCCCGCAGGCCCTGCGCCGCCTGGGCTACCAGGAGGAGCAGATCGAGGCGGTCGTCGCCCACATCGCCGACCACGGCAATGTGATCGACGCCCCGGGCCTCAAGCCCGAGCACTACGAGGTGTTCGACTGCGCCATGGGCGAGCGTGCCATCTCCCCGATGGGCCACGTCCGCATGATGGCCGCGATCCAGCCCTGGATCTCCGGTGCCATCTCCAAGACGGTCAACATGCCGGAGACGGCGACCGTCGAGGAGGTCGAGGAGATCTACTACGAGGCCTGGAAGCTCGGCGTCAAGGCGCTCGCGATCTACCGCGACAACTGCAAGGTCGGCCAGCCGCTCTCCGCCAAGAAGAAGGAGGACGAGAAGGCCGAGATCACCGAGAAGACCGAGGACACGATCCGTGCCGCGGTCGAGAAGGTGGTCGAGTACCGCCCCGTCCGCAAGCGTCTCCCGAAGGGCCGCCCCGGCATCACCACGTCCTTCACCGTCGGTGGCGCCGAGGGCTACATGACCGCCAACTCCTACCCGGACGACGGTCTCGGCGAGGTCTTCCTGAAGATGTCCAAGCAGGGCTCGACCCTCGCGGGCATGATGGACGCCTTCTCCATCGCGGTCTCCGTCGGCCTCCAGTACGGCGTGCCCCTGGAGACGTACGTCTCGAAGTTCACCAACATGCGCTTCGAGCCGGCCGGCATGACGGACGACCCGGACGTGCGGATGGCGCAGTCGATCGTCGACTACATCTTCCGCCGCCTGGCGCTGGACTTCCTGCCCTTCGAGACCCGCTCCGCCCTCGGCATCCACTCCGCCGAGGAGCGCCAGCGCCACCTGGAGACGGGCTCCTACGAGCAGTCCATCGACGAGGACGAGGTCGACGTCGAGGGCCTGGCCCAGTCGGCGCCCCGCGCCCAGGAGCTGAAGGCGGTCGCCACGCCGAAGGCGGAGGCCGAGGTGGCCAAGGCCGCCCCGAAGCAGGCCCACACCAGCGCCGAGCTGGTGGAGATGCAGCTGGGCATCCAGGCCGACGCCCCGCTCTGCTTCTCCTGCGGCACGAAGATGCAGCGGGCCGGTTCCTGCTACATCTGCGAGGGCTGCGGCTCGACCAGCGGCTGCAGCTGATAACACGCGGTAACTGAGGTAAGGGGCGTCGGCACCAGCCGGCGCCCCTTACTCATGGGCAGGTCAGAGGGCCCAAGGGGCGCCCCGGCCGACCGCTCGTCTCGCGCCGGCGTGCGCCGCGACCTGCGGTCCTGACCCTGACGTACAGGCCTGGGTCAGTGCGCCCTGCCCATGACCCGGGCGAAGCCGGCCGGGTCCTCGTCGAAGCCGTGCACACCGGGCCGGAAGGCCCACCCGCCGGACTCGTCCCGCGCGAACTCCCCGATCGTGGCCGCGGTGGCGCCGCCGACCGAGCCGAACTCGTCCTCCGCGAGCACGGTGTACCCCTCACGTATGCGCATGGCCGGATTCAGCACCCCGTCGAAGGTCCGCTCCCCGGCCCGCTGCTGGATGACCACACCCACGACCACGCGCGCGTAGCGGTCGTCGAGCCGGTCGAGCTCGAGCTGCATGACCTCGTCCCAGCCGAATCCCCGGCCGTCCGTGCTGTCCCGGTCGAGGAAGATCGTGCCGTCCGGGGAGCGGCTGTCGAAGTGCACCAGATAGGCCGGTGACCCGTACGGGTCCGCCGACACGAAGGTCGCCGCGACGATGTCGAGATCGGTGGGCGGCTGACCCGCCGGACTCGGGTCCCACTTCAGGGCGACCTCGACCTTGCGGATTCCCTTGCTGAAGCCAGGCACCGGGCGTTCCCTTCCCCCCTGTGGGTCTGTCCCCCAACTCCCCTGGAGTCGGGGCTGCTTGCTCATCGTGCCACGTGCGCCGGGGCGCATGCGCGGGCGATCTCCGCCGGAGCGTGACCGACGCCACGCCCGGTGGCCGTACGATGGCGCGGTGCTGGTCAAGTGGATTCGCTGCACCGTGGTGGACCGCCGCGGCTTCGAGCGGGGGCAGCGGAAATGGGCGGGGCTTCCGGGGGAGCCGGGTTTTCGGGGGCAGGGTGGAGGCTGGAGCCGGCACCGGCCCGGAGTGGCGCACGTGTTCGCCTTCTGGGAGAGCCGCGCCTTCTACGACTCCTTCATGGCCCGTTCGCACGACCGTCTGGCGGCCGCCCAGTCCGGCACCTTCAAAGACGCCCAGGTCAAGCTGTTCGAGTACCGCTTCGACGTGAAGACCGGCTTCGAGCCGCGGTTCACCGACGCGGACCTGATCCGGGTGGCCCTGTGCCGGGTGCACGAGCAGCGTGTCGAGCACTTCACCCTGATGCAGGAGAAGGTCTGGAATCCCGCGATGGCGGGCTCGCCCGGCATGATCCGGGGCATGTTCGGCGAGGCACCCGCGCACGAGTTCATGGTGCTCTCCATGTGGCGGTCGGCCGCCGAGCACGGCAAGTACCGCACCGAGCGGGTGGAGCGTCTGGCCCTGCGCGCCCAGACGGAGGCGGACATCGCGGCCCTGACCGGTGACATCGTGGAGATGGAGCCCTCCTGGACGGTCTGAGGGGCTGGACGGTCCGCAGGCCCCGGGGCCGGGCGCCCCGGCCCGGTCCGCGCACGGCCCGGCGGCTCCATGTGCGGGGGATTCCGTGTGACCTACGCCGTATGAGCCCGCCGGAGTGCTCGATCGCCCTCCGGCCGAACTAGGGTTTTGGCATGGCACGACCACGGCGCATCGTCCTTGTCCGGCACGGCGAGTCAACGGGCAATGTTGATGACTCCGTCTACGAGCGGGAGCCCGACCACGCTCTCGCCCTGACCGAACGCGGCCGGCGGCAGGCCGAGGAGACCGGAAAGACGCTCCGGGAGGTGTTCGGCCGGGAGCGCGTGAGCGTGTACGTCTCCCCGTACCGCCGCACCCACGAGACCCTCCGCGCCTTCCACCTCGACCCCGACCTCATACGCGTACGCGAGGAACCCCGGCTGCGCGAGCAGGACTGGGGCAACTGGCAGGACCGCGACGACGTGCGCCTGCAGAAGGCGTACCGGGACGCCTACGGTCACTTCTTCTTCCGGTTCCCTCAGGGTGAGTCCGGCGCCGACGTCTACGACCGGGTCGGCGGCTTCCTGGAGAGTCTCTACCGCAGCTTCGAGGCCCCCGACCATCCGCCGAACGTGCTCCTGGTGACGCACGGACTCGCCATGCGGCTGTTCTGCATGCGCTGGTTCCACTGGACGGTCGCCGAATTCGAGTCGCTGTCGAACCCCGGGAACGCCGAGATGCGGATGCTCGTTCTCGGAGAGGACGGCCGCTACGCCCTCGACCGGCCCTTCGAGCGCTGGCGGGACCCGGTGCCGTACTGGGTCAACGGATAGAGTGGCAGTGCGATGACCGCTGACACCTCTTCTCTCGGGCGCCTGGAGCGCGCGCTGGCCAGCCTGCGCGGACTGGCGGTGGGGGACGCGCTGGGCTCGCAGTTCTTCGTCCCGGCGCACTACCCGCTGCTCAAGCGCCGCGAGCTCCCCGAGGGCTCCTGGCAGTGGACGGACGACACGGAGATGGCCTGTTCCGTCGTGGCCGTCCTGGCCGCCCACCAGCGCCTGGACCAGGACGCACTGGCCCGCTCCTTCGCCGACCACCACGACTTCGACCGGGGGTACGGCCCCGCGGTCAACCGGCTGCTCCGCCTCGTCCGGGAAGGCCAGGACTGGCGCGAGCTGGCCGCGGGCCTCTTCAACGGACAGGGCTCCTGGGGCAACGGCGCGGCGATGCGCATCGCCCCTCTGGGCGCCTGGTACGCGGACGATCCGGAGCAGGCGACCCACCAGGCGGAGATCTCCGCCTACCCCACGCACCAGCACCGCGAGGCCGTGGTCGGCGCGATGGCCGTGGCGGCCGCGGCCGCACTGGCCGCCGCACCGGACGGGCCGCCCAGCCCTGAGGCGCTGCTGGACGGCGTCATCGCCCTCGTGCCCAGGAGCGCGGTCGGCGCGGGCCTGCGCCGGGCCCGGGACATGCTCGACTACGGCGACGCCGGGACGGTCGCGGCCGTCCTGGGCTGCGGACGCCGCACGAGCGCTCACGACACCGTCCCCTTCGCCCTCTGGTCGGCCGCTCGTTCGCTCGCCGACTTCGAGAAGGCGTTCTGGACGACCGCCCAGGTGGGTGGGGACGTGGACACGAACTGCGCCATCGTCGGCGGTGTACTCGCGTCCGGCAAGGCGGGACCGCCCCCGGCGCCGTGGCTGGAGCGGACCGAGGCCCTGCCGGACTGGGTGCCGTCCGGCCCCTGAGCCACCCCCCTTCGCCCATCGGGCACTCTTCGTGTCCGCCGGGAACTCTCCGTGGTCGTCGCCCGTTGTCCCGGGGCTGCCGCGGGGCAGTGGTCCGGCCGGCCGCGGTGGGCCGCCGCCCCGGCCGGGTCGGACGATTCCCGGACCCGCCGTGCCCGCGAGGGCGCCGAGGCCGCTCATGCGGCCTGGATCACCAGCCGGCAGGTCACCAAAGCCGCCCCGCCCGCGAGTCGAGGACCTGGGATCAGATCACGCTTCCGTCGAGCACCACCATGAGTTGGCAGGCGGCGAGGACGGCCAGGGCGATGCCGGGATGCCCCTCCCGGCGGGCCGCGCCCGGTTCTGTTCTCCGGAGTAACTGAGAGGTTGTCACGATGGGTCCCCCAAAGAGGCGTTAGTGAACGACGCCATGTTCTCGCGACCCGGTCGCTGCGCGCCGTGATTCACGAGTGCGATCAGAAGTAGGCCGAACGCTCCCATGGTGTGATCTTCGACGGCGTGGTGGAGCCGACCATCCAGCAGTCGCGGGACGTGGTGACCCGTGGAAAAGAGCGGGGAGAAGTGCGTCCCGACGCGGCCGACGGATACGTCTTGGACGCCATCCCGGCGATGATGATGCACCGATCCAAGATGTGCAGAAGCGAATGGAGCGATCGGGATCTGGAGGAGATGGTCGACCACCTCATGATCCCGCTGCTACGTCCGCACGGCTCGTGACCCGCCCGCCGGCCCTCTTCGCCCCGGCCCGGGAACCGGGGTGTCGCTCGGTGATCCGGGCGGCGTACCCTAAGGGCGCCATGCCGTACGAACCACCCACCCACACTGTCGAGCGCTCCCTGCGCGCCACGACCGGAGCGAAGATCATCGCTGGTGTCGACGAGGTGGGGCGCGGCGCCTGGGCCGGGCCCGTCACCGTCTGCGCGGCGGTCACCGGACTCCGTCGGCCACCCGAGGGTCTGACCGACTCCAAGCTGCTGACCATCAAGCGCCGTACGGAACTGGCCGGGATACTCCGGACGTGGGTGACCTCCTACGCCCTGGGGCATGCTTCACCCGAGGAGATCGACGAACGGGGGATGACCGCCGCGCTGCGGCTCGCCGCCGTCCGGGCCCTGGACGCCCTGCCGGTGCGCCCCGACGCCGTGATCCTCGACGGGAAGCACGACTATCTCGGCGCCCCGTGGAAGGTCCGCACGGTGATCAAGGGAGATCGTTCCTGCGTCGCCGTCGCGGCGGCGTCGGTGATCGCCAAGGTTCAGCGCGACAAAATGATGGCCGAACTGGGTGTCGACCATGCAGACTTCGGGTTTGCGGACAACGCCGGGTATCCGTCTCCCGTGCACAAGGCCGCACTGGAGGAGCGGGGACCCACCCCGTACCACCGCCTGTCATGGGCGTATCTTGATGCGCTGCCCCAGTGGCGGCACCTCAAGAAGGTCCGCAGCTGGGCGGACGGAGGCGTTCCGGAGATCGAGGGTCAGCTCGGCTTCGACTTCTGACGGTTCCGCTCGCACTGATGTGCCACCCGGTCGTTCCCACCGCATCAACGTTTGATAAAAAACAGCTCATGCCTCTCATTCCCGAGGAGCCTCAGATTCACGAGAGTGCCCAGGGTCCCCGCGTCACTCCGGCCAGTGGCCGTACCGCGCCGACCCCTCGCCCCGTACCCGGCCCCCGTTCCGCGGCTCCGTCCCGCCCCGGTCGTCCCGGCCCTCCGCGGCCCACGCCGCCGGTGCAGCGCACGCAGCGTGACGTGGTTCCGGCCAAGCCAGGCCCGTCGGGCCCGGCCGTTCCCGCCGTCTCGGCGGCCACCCCGCAGATCCAGCTGATCCCCGCCTCGGCCGAGGGTGCCCTCGACGCCGCCGAGGAAGCGGTGGACCTGCTGCTCGACTCGGGCCGCACCCCCGGGGAGGTGCTGGTGATCACCACCGGCGCCCAGCACCCGTGGGCCGAGCACGAGCTCTCCTTCGGTGAGGCCGCCTACTGGGCGCAGCACGACTCCGGTGACGACGTCTTCTACACGGACGCCGCCATCGCCTCCCGTGCCGCGTCCCGCCCCGTGGTCGTCGTGGCCGTCAACGGAGGCCCCGCCGCCGCTGCCGCCACCGTCCTCCCGCTCGCCCATGCCAGGGCCGGTGCTCTGCTGATCGTCTGCGGTGACCCGCAGCAGATCAACTCGGTGCTGGGCGCGGCCGTGGGCGCGGGCGTCTGAGTCACGTCCCGCCTCCCGCGCCGGGACGGCGCGGGAGGGTGACGGGGGTATCCGCACGGTGCGGCCTTCGCCATGCCCGCACACGGGCGCGACCGAAGGTGCCCGGTCCTTCCAGGGGACGGCCGTCCGGCGTGCGGGTGTGCGCCGGTGCCACGGCGCGGACCGCTCACGGGGGAATCACCGGCCGCTCCTGAACCGCGTCCGAGCCGGGCGGCCTCCCCGCCCGAACACGGCGCGGTGGGTGCGCCGTCCCTGGGGACGGTCACAGGAACGCCCGGGACGCCTGGGGTACTTCCCCTGCCCTCCGGCTCGGCCGGCGGCCGACGAGGATCCTCAGCGAGCGGCTGCGCGCCGCAGGACCTCGGAGACCGGGCCCCCGGTGCGCGGCGCCAGCGGTGGCGCCTCCGAGAGGGCGAAGGGCTCCGGCTCCGAACGGGAGCTCGGCCGGCGGCCGCCGCGGTTCTCGCCGAGCACCTGCCAGCCGTCCCCGGTCAGCGTGATGTACGCCCCGCAGCGCAACCCGTGCAGGGTGCAGGCGTCGCGCAGCCCCCACATCCAGGCGCCGTCCTCCTCCGTCCAACGCGCTTCGCCCTCACGGCAGTAGAGCAGCACGGCGGTGCGCACCGGAGTGCGTCGGCGCAGGTCGTGCGGAATGACCCGGCGCAACTGGGCGAGCAGCGCGTTGCGGAACATCCAGCCGTCGGCCGGTGCCGGACGCCGTACGAACGAGGCGCTGGCGCACAGCCGTTCCTCCGGGTCCAGGACGGCCACGACCGCCATGGACGGCTTGGGGTGATGCCGGGCGTGGAGCCCGCTGACGACCTCACGGGGGTTGCGCAGCAGGGGGATTCCGGCGGCTGCCCACTCCGCGGGCTCGAGCAGGCGACTGGCGGAAGCGGCGGACGCGGACGTCGACAACGAGGCCGCCGAGGACGAGGCGAATCCGAAGGTCACGTTCCTCCCTTCGGCTACGCGCCCACACTGCGGGCGAGGTCTGATTCGGGGGAGCGCGCACCGCAACGGAGCCCAACCGGGACACGGAGGAGTCGTGCGGGGAGCGGACCTCAATTCTTCCTGTCGAACTGGGATGCGGCAACGAGCAATTGGGGCCACCGGCTGTTATCTGGCGGTGCGTGGCTTATATCCCTACCCGCAGGGGCCGCTGACGACGCCTGGGATGCCCGGTCCAGGCCCGTTCGCGTGCCGCGCAGGCACCCGGACGGCCGCGGCGGCCGGTCAGCCCTGGACGGCCAGCACCAGGGGCAACACCGCGTTCGCGCCGCCCCGTCTGAGCAGGCGCGAGGCGACGGCGAGGGTCCAGCCGGTCTCCGTGAAGTCGTCCACGAGGAGGACCGGGCCGCGGGCCTCGGCGAGCGCCTCGGCGAGGTCGGGCGGCACCGTCAGCGCCCCGTCGAGGGCCTTCAGCCGCTGCGCGCTGTTGCTGCGCGGCACCCGTGACGCGTCGCCGCTGTACGCGATGGAGCCGAGCAACGGCAGCCGGCCGATCTCGGCGATGCGGGCGCCGAGGGACTGGACCAGCGCCGGCCGGGTGCGCGAGGCGACGGTCACCACTCCCACGGGCCTGGGCTGCGCGTCGGGCGCACCCGGGGCCCAGCCGCCCGGGCCCCTGGCCCAGTCGGCGAGCACGTCCACCACGGCGCGCGCGACGTCGTCCGGGACCGGCCCGTCGACCGCCTGCGGCGCGAACAGGGGACGCAGCCGGTTGCCCCAGCCGATGTCCGAGAGGCGGCCCAGCGCCCGCCCGGACGAGGCCAGTTCACCGGCCGGGATCCGGCCCTTGAGGTCGATGCCGATGGCGGGAAGTCCGGTCGGCCACATACGACGGGGCTCCACCTCGACCCCGGCGCGACCGAGGTCGACCCGGGCGGCGTCCAGTGCCGCCGTGGTCGTGTCGGCGGTGAAGCGCTGCCCCGCGCAGTTGTCGCAACGACCGCAGGGCTTGGCGCCCTCGTCGTCCAACTGGCGCTGGAGGAACTCCATCCGGCAGTCCGTGGTGGACGCGTACTCGCGCATCGCCTGCTGCTCCGCCTTGCGCTGGCGGGCCACCCACGCGTACCGCTCGGCGTCGTACGACCACGGCTGCCCGGTGGCGGTCCAGCCGCCCTTGACGCGCTTGACCGCCCCGTCCACGTCCAGGACCTTCAGCATCGTCTCCAGCCGGGAGCGGCGCAGCTCCACGAGCGGCTCCAGGGCGGGAAGCGACAGCGGGCGGTCGGCCCGGGCGAGGACGTCCAGGGTGCGGCGCACCAGGTCCTCCGCGGGGAAGGCGAGGGAGGCGAAGTACTCCCAGATCGCCTCGTCCTCCCTGCCCGGCAGCAGCAGTACCTCGGCGTGCTCGACGCCGCGTCCCGCGCGGCCGACCTGCTGGTAGTAGGCGATGGGCGAGGACGGCGAGCCGAGATGCACGACGAAGCCCAGGTCCGGCTTGTCGAAGCCCATCCCGAGCGCCGAGGTGGCGATCAGGGCCTTGACCCGGTTGGCCAGCAGATCGTCCTCGGCCTGCTGCCGGTCGGCGTTCTCCGTCTTGCCCGTGTACGAGGCGACGGTGTGTCCGCGCTGCCGGAGGAAGGCGGTGACCTCCTCGGCCGCGGCGACGGTGAGGGTGTAGACGATGCCGGAGCCCGGCAGGTCGTCGAGGTGGTCGGCGAGCCAGGCCATCCGGTGCGCGGCGTCGGGCAGCCGCAGCACGTTGAGGCTCAGGCTCTCCCGGTCCAGGGGTCCGCGCAGCACCAGCGCGTCCGAGGCGCCGCCCGTGCCGAGCTGCTCGGCGACGTCCGCGGTGACGCGCGCGTTGGCCGTGGCAGTGGTCGCCAGTACCGGCACCCCCGGCGGGAGGTCGCCGAGCATGGTGCGCAGCCGGCGGTAGTCCGGGCGGAAGTCGTGGCCCCAGTCGGAGATGCAGTGGGCCTCGTCCACGACGAGCAGCCCGGTCGCCGCCGAGAGCTTGGGCAGCACCTGGTCGCGGAAGTCGGGGTTGTTCAGGCGTTCCGGGCTGACGAGCAGTACGTCTACCTCTCCGGCCGCGATCTCGTCCTGGACCGTGTCCCACTCCTCGGTGTTGGCGGAGTTGATGGTCCGGGCGTGGATCCCGGCGCGGGCCGCCGCCTCCACCTGGTTGCGCATGAGGGCGAGGAGCGGAGAGACGATCACCGTGGGCCCGCTGCCTCTCGCCCGCAGCAGCGAGGTCGCCACGAAGTACACGGCGGACTTGCCCCAGCCGGTGCGCTGCACGACCAGGGCCCGGCGCCGGTCGGCGACCAGTGCCTCGATGGCCCGCCACTGGTCCTCGCGCAGCCGGGCGGCGCCCGTGTCGTCCCCGACGAGCCGGGCGAGGACGGCGTCGGCCTGCGTCCGGAGGTCCGCGTTGTTCGTGTGCTCCATGCGTCCCATACAACAGGACGGGACTGACAACCGGGCGGTGAGAGGGGTGCGGGACGGGGTGACATCGGCTTTGTCGTGTCCCTGGTCCGAGTTGTCCACAGGTTCAAGCGGAATGTCGGAATCCGCGAGATCGTCTGCGCATGACGAATCACGGCGAAACCACCGGACCCTTCGAAAACGGCGACATCCTGGGACGAGAGCCGCTGAACGAGCGGTCCGCGCACGACCCCCAGGTCACCCTGCGCACCCCGGCCGAGCTGGCCGACGCCCTTCCCTACCTGCTCGGGTACCGGCCGGAGGACAGCATCGTGCTGGTCGCCCTGCACGACCGGGAGGGCCGCGGCCGGTTCGGCGGACGGGCCAGGCTCGGCATCCCCGCGGCCACCGAGGACTGGGATGCGGCCGTACGGCAACTGGCTCAGGGGCTGGTGACCGGCAGCGAGCGGCGCGGCGCGAAGCCGGAGCAGATGGTCGCCTACGTCTGCCAGGAACCGGGCGCCGGCGAGACGGGCCGGGACGTGATGATCAGGCTCAGGCCGCTCATCGCTCTGCTGCGCACGCAGTGCGGCACCCTCGACGCGCCGGTGATCGAGGCCCTGTGCATCTCGGACGGCCGCTTCTGGTCCTACTGCTGCCCGACCGAGCGCTGCTGCCCCGACGACGGGACGCCGATGGGCCTGCCGGGCACCTCGGTGCTGGCCGCCGCGGCAACCTACGCGGGGATCCAGGTGCGCGGCACGCTCCGCGAGCTACGGGCCAGGCTGCTGCCCTGGGAGACGGGCGCGGCCCTGCAACAGGAGATCGCCCTGGACGCGGCCGGCATGGACCTGGTGCCCCGCATCCTCGACGACGCCACCCGGCCCGGCGTGGCCGAGGAGACCCTCGAACTGGCCGATCGGATCATCCGCAGGTTCACCGCGGCACCACCGGTCCCCGGCGCGCACCGGGCCGACATCCGCGACGACGAACTGCTCGGCCACGACGAGGCGGCGACCCTCATCCTCGGGCTCCAGGACCGCACGACCCGCGACCGGGCGGCCGCCTGGATGGAGGGAGACGAGGCCGGCCCGGCCCTGCGGCTCTGGCGCGCCCTGGCCCGCCGCTGCGTCGGGCCCTACGGCGAGCACGCCGCCGCCCCGCTGACCCTGGCGGGCTGGGTCGCCTGGTCCGGCGGGGACGAACTGGAGGCCCGGGAAGCGCTCGCGATGGCACTGGGCGCGGACCCCGACTACCTCTTCGCCCGCCTCCTGCACCAGGCATGCAACGACGGCCTCGACCCCGAGTCCATCCGCCGGTGCCTGCGCGCGGAACGCGCGGAGCGGACAGCGGGCAAGGGGTGCGCGCCGACGGCGGAACCCGCACAACCGGACGGGTCGGAGCAGGTGCGGACGGCAGGCACGGAGCCGGGGCAGCCGGACGGGTCGCAGCAGGTGCGGTCCCACGGGACGGACCCGGGGCAGTCGGCAGGGACGGAGCGGACAGTACCGGCACCGGAAGACACCCGGTGGCCGCCCCCGGCCGAGAGCGTGCCGGACTCGGGATCACCCGCCACGGCGGAGGCTCGCCCATCGGAGCGGACCTCAGGGACCGGTGGCCCCCGGCGCCGTCGCCGCACGCGGACCGCCGAGGGCGGCGACGGCGCCTCCCGCCCGCCGCGTGGCGAGGCCGACCGGCGCCGGCCGGCCGGCTCCCGTACCCGGACGCCGGCCACCGGACCCACCCGCCGCGGAGGTGAACGGTCCGGCGGTACGCGCACGCGCGCCGAAGGCGCCCCGGCCCATGACGCCGCGGCGACCGGCGGCCGCCGCGAGGCCGAGGGGGACGGGTGAGGACCGGCCGCGGGCCCGGCGCCGCGCTCATCCGCCGGCGCGTCCGCCCGCTCCGGCGCGTGGTGCCACCCGACCCGAGGGGCCCAGCGCGCCGGGAAGACCCGCCCGTCGCGATCCGGCCTCCGACACGCCGTCGTCCGGCCGGCTTCACCGGTCCGGGGCGTGACCAGGACGAGCGCGCCGCCGTTCACCTGAGTGGCGGAACGCCTGGACGGGGCGTGCCGCCGCACGACCCCCGCACCTCCGGGGGCGTCGGCCCGCGCCCGGCACGACCGAGGCGCACCGAGAGCAGAAAAGGCCACCCCATGCATCAGCAACCGACTCGGCCTTCCCCCGCAGACGACAGCCGACCACCGTGGGCCGGACACGAGCCCTTTCCCCAGGCCCGCGTCGGCAGCTCTGTTCCCGCCGCACTGGCAGCCCGCAAGCCCCTGACGCCTCCGCGTGCGCCGACCGACGTCCCGTCCGCCGAGGACGCCCTCCGGATCGCGGACCGGTCCGCCCGTCGAGCGGGCCACCCCACCACCACGCCCCCTACCGGCACCACACCGCGCCGCCGGCACCCGACGGCCCAGCTCGTGTCCGACCTTCCGCCCACGCACACCACCCTGATCTGCGTCGCCCTGCCGGGCCTCGCCATCTCGGGCGAACACGGGCAGCTGACGGGCCGGGGACTCGAAGGGTTCTACCGGGGCGGCCGACGCCTGCTCGCGCGATGCCAGGTCCGCGTCGCCGGACGCGAACCACTCCTGGTCCAGGCGCGGATGACCGCTTCCGACCGCGCCCGCCTCGTCGGCACCCTGCGGGTCACCCCGGACTCGGGTCCCGACC
Source organism: Streptomyces collinus Tu 365 (assembly GCF_000444875.1). Classification (NCBI taxonomy): domain Bacteria; kingdom Bacillati; phylum Actinomycetota; class Actinomycetes; order Kitasatosporales; family Streptomycetaceae; genus Streptomyces; species Streptomyces collinus. The sequence goes on from NC_021985.1 coordinate 6,290,946, forward strand.
CCGACGTCATCGTCGAGCGGATCCGCGGCGCCGACGGAACCGAGCGCATCACGCTGCACAACGCCACCCTGCGCCCCCTGCGCCTCCCCGTCGAGGTCGCCCTCGGCACCGACCTGGCGGACATCGGGGCCATCGCCTCGGGCAGATCCGGTCCCGAACTGCCCGCCACCGTTCACGACTCGGGCCTGCGCTGGACGTCGGCCGACGGCGGAGCCTGCGTCACCGCCCACCCGTCGCCCGCCGACGCCCTCGCCTCCGCCGGCCTGCTGCGCTGGGAACTGGACCTGCCGCCCGGCGCGACGACGGCCGTGGAACTCCGCGTGCGCCCGGACGGCACCGGACCGCTTCGCACCGTGGGCCGGACCGCGACGAGTCCCCTCGCACCTGCCCGGGCGAGCGGCGACGACCCGCGGCTGGCCGCCCTGCTCCGGACGGCCGTCGACGACCTGCACGCCCTGCTGCTGCGCGACCCGGGACACCCCTGCGACACCTACCTGGCGGCGGGCGCCCCCTGGCGCTGCGGCATGGCACCGGCCGAAGCGCTCGCCGCCGCCCGTATGACGCTTCCCCTCGGTACCCGGCTCGCAGCGGGCACGCTGCGCGCCCTCGCCCGCACCCAGCTCACCGGTCCGGGCACGCGGCAGGGGCTGATTCCCGGACCGCGGCGGGACGCGGGCGCCTTCCTCCCGCCGGCCTGCACGGGCACGGAGGCCACACTCCTGTTCCCCGTCCTGCTCGCCGAGGCCCGCCGCTGGGGACTCGCCGAGCGGGAGACCTCGGAGCTGCTGCCCGCGGCGGAGCGCTGCCTGGCATGGCTGCGGACCACCGTGGGCGACGGCACCTACCTGCCCGACCCGCCGCAGGGCGGACCGATCCGCTGCGAGACCCAGGCCCACGCCCACCGCGCGGCCGTGCTGGGCGCCGACCTGCTCGACGCCCACGGCAGACCGGGCGGCACGGAACTGCGGCAGTGGGCCGAGACCGCGCGGAGGGCGTTCCGCACGGACTTCTGGATCGAGGACCGCAGCGGCGGACGCCCGACCACGGCCCTCGCGCCGGGAGGCCGCCCCCTTCCGCACCTCGGCTCCACCACCGTGCACCTCCTCGACACCGGCCTCCTGGGTGGCGGCCGGTACGCCCCCGGACTGCTCGACCACGCCCAGACCCAACAGCTCGCCCGGCTCCTCGGCAGCCCGGCGATGGACGCGGGCTGGGGATTGCGAGGTCTGGGCGCCAAGGAGGCGGGACACAACCCGTTCGGCCACCGGACCGGAGCCGTGCGGGTCCACGAGACCGCGCTCGCGGTCGCCGGACTGGCCGCCGCCGGGTACGAGAAGGAGGCGGCGAACCTGCTCAGTGGCCTGGTGGACGCCGCCGAGCACTTCGGCCACCGGCTGCCGGAGATGTTCGCGGGGGAGCAGCGCTCCGCCGGTAGCGCTCCGCTGCCGCACCCGGCGGCCTGCCGACCTGCCGCCACCGCCGCCGCGTCGGCGATCCTCCTCCTCACCACGCTGGCGGGCATCCGGCCCGACGCACCCGCCCGCACCGTCACACTCCGCCCGGTGCGCAGTGCTCCCCTCGGCGAGATCGGCCTGACCGGGCTGCGGGTGGCGGAGGCGCCCTTCGCCGTGCGGGTCAGCAGACTCGGACTCGCGATGGTCGAGGAGGCGGCGGACGACCTGCAACTGGGAGTGTGACCTGGCACGACGCCCACCGACGCGCCACCGACGGGAAGGACGGGTGAGCACCGCGCGCCCATACCGGAACGAAGCGGATCCGCTGCCTGCGCGGCCCGCGAAGGGAGTGTTTATCGTCAGGCAGACGACTATGATCGCGGCATGCCCTACGACCCGTCAGCCTTTCCGCCCTTCGCCGTCACCGTGGACCTGGTCGTGCTGACCGTGCGCCGCCATTCCCTGTGCGCGTTGGCGGTACGCAGGGGCGAGCCGCCGTTCCAGGGACGCTGGGCGCTGCCCGGCGGCTTCGTGCGGGACGACGAGGACCTTTCCCAGGCGGCGGCGCGTGAGCTGGCCGAGGAGACGGGACTGCGCGCGCACGACCCGTCGGCTCCGGCCCAGGACAACGGCGCGCACCTGGAACAGCTCGCCACCTACGGCGATCCCAAGCGCGACCCCCGCATGCGGGTCGTCAGCGTCGCGCACCTGGCCCTCGCCCCGGACCTGCCGGCGCCCCGGGCGGGCGGCGACGCGAGCAACGCGCGCTGGGCGCCGGTCGAGGAACTCCTCCAGCAGGGCGGCTACGGCCGGGACGGTGAGACCATGGCCCCGCTCGCCTTCGACCACGCCCAGATCCTCGCCGACGGCGTCGAGCGGGCCCGCTCGAAGATCGAGTACTCGTCGCTGGCCACGGCGTTCTGCCCGCCCGAGTTCACCGTCGGGGAGCTGCGCAGGGTGTACGAGGCGGTGTGGGCCGTGGCCCTCGATCCGCGCAACTTCCACCGCAAGGTCACGGGAACGCCGGGATTCCTGGTCCCCACGGGCGGCACGACCACCCGGCAGGGCGGCCGCCCGGCCCAGCTCTTCCGGGCCGGGGGAGCCACCCTGCTCAACCCTCCGATGCTCCGTCCCGAGGTCTGACACCGGCGTCGCACGGCAGGCCGGAACGGGCGTGTGCGCGATCGCACCGGGAGGTGGTCCCCCGAATGGCGCAGAAAACTGCTCTCCAAGTTGCGCGCCACCCGGTAACAGATCAGGTGATACCCGGAAAACCGGACACGGCGCGCTATCTTGCTGCAGGTGATCCAGGCCGTCGGACTGACCAGCATCCCCCGCAAGGCGCACCCGCCCGTCGTCGACGACGTCTCCTTCGAGGCGTGTGCCGGACGGGTCACCGCGCTCCTCGGTCCCGCGGGCGCCGGCAAGACGACGGCGCTCAGGCTGATGCTCGAACTGCAACAAGGGCGCGGCATCACCTACTTCAGAGGCCGGCCACTGCACCGGATTCCTCACCCCGCGCGAGAAGTCGGCGTGCTCCTCGGCGACGTACCCGGTCATCCGGCGCGCTCCGTGCGCGGACACCTGCGGATGCTGTGCGCGGCAGCGGGAGTTCCGGTCCGCCGTGCCGACGAGGTCCTGGAGGTGGTCGGCCTCGTCAGTCTCCGGGAGGAACGTCTCGGCACCCTGTCCCGCGGCATGGACCGCAGGCTCGGACTGGCCTGCGCCCTCCTGCCCGACCCCCACACGCTCGTGCTGGACGACCCCACCGGCGGCCTCTCCACCCGCGAGGCACGCTGGATGCACGGCATGCTGCGCGCCCACGCGGCCCAGGGCGGCACGGTGCTGTACACCACGGCCGACTCCAAGGAGGCGGCGCGCGCGGCCGACCGGGTCGTCACCCTCGACGGCGGCAGGCTCGTGGCCGACCAGGAGGCCGGTGAGTTCGCGCGGAACCGGCTGCGCCCGCGCGTGGCCGTCCGCAGCCCCCAGGCCGCCCGCCTCGCCGTCCTGCTGAGCAAGGAGGCCCGCACCGCGCAGCGCTCCGTGGAGGTCGTACGCGAGGACGGCAACCGCCTCTCCGTGTACGGCAGCACGACGGCGGACATCGGTGAGACCGCCTTCCGGCACGGCATCCTCATCCATCAACTCGCCGACGAGGTGGGGGACATGGGGGCCGGCGCGGGAGCGGAGTCCCGGGATGTCGCGGCGGTGGCCGGTGAGCCGGCCACGGCCGTGCGGGAACGGCCCGTTCCCGAGCGCTCGTCGGAGGGGCGTACGCGGGCCGTGCTCGGTTCGTCGGCGGAGGGCCGGCCCGCCGGGCGCGCACAGGCGGTGTCCGAGCTCGTGACCGGGGACCAGAATCCGATGGTGTCCAGCCTCGTGGAGGTCGAGCCCGAGGCGCAGGCCCAGTCCGCGTCGGACTCGGCGCAGGCGTCGACCTCCACCTCGCCGTCCCCCTCGACCACGACCTCGGTACCGGGTGAGGCCGAGGCCGAGCCGACGTCGGCCGCCGTCCCGGACGGAGCCGGAGGTGACGCCTCTGTCGGTGCAGCCGGTGCGTCGCCGACCGGTGACTCCCGGCCCGCAGGCACGATTCCGCAGACCGTTCCCGCGGAGGTCTCCGGGGGTCCGGCGGCGGCCGGCGGCACGGCCGCGACCGGTACGCACGCCTCCGGCGCGACCGTCCCGGGCGCACGCAACCCCAGCACCCGCGACCCCGGCAGCGGCCGCACCCGGACCGGCCGGCCGGTGCCCGCGCGCGCCGGCGCGGCGGACACTCCCGAGGTTCTGTCCACCCTCCCGCCCCCCATCTCCCCCCGCGCCGCCCCCAGCCCCCTGCGCCCCCTGCGCTACGAGCTGCGGCGTGCGGCCGGGATCGGCACCGGATTCCTCACCTGTGGTGCCGCCCTGGTGGTGTCCGCGCTCACCGCCGTGATCCTGGCGCGGTTCGGTCACACCCCGCAGGAGCGGCTCTTCGCCGCATGGCCGCGGGAGCTGCCGCTGCCGCCCGCGGCGCTCGCCGCCGGCCTGCTCGGCGCGCTGGCCTTCGGTGACGAGTTCCGCCACCCGGCGCTGGCGGCGGACCGCGGCACCGTGCCCCGCCGGCTGGGGCTGCTCACCGCGAAACTCGTCGTCTCCGGAGCCACCGCCCTGCTGCTGGCCTTCCTCACCCTCGGCTGCGACGCCGAGGTGCTCTATCTCGTCTACGGAAGGGAGCTGACACACGTTCCCACGGACTGGCTCTCGCTGACCGCGAGTTGGTTCGGGCTCGTGACCGGCTGCGCCTGGGCCGGTGTCCTGGCGGCCGGGGTCTTCCGGTCCGCCACGGGGGGACTCGCCGCCGTGCTCGCCGTACCCGTCCTCGTCGTCCCGGCCGTCCATCTGACGCTGGGGGGTTCCACCGTGCGGACGGCGGCGGGCCTGCCGGCGCGGATGCGGGAACTCCTCCTGCTCCAGTGGCCCTTCGGCGGCGACAGGTACCTGCTCGCCACGGCCCGGGTCGTCGCCCAACCCGTCGGCGGGGCACTGACGTTGTCGCTGACCGCGCTGCTCTGCGCGTACCTCGCCGGCACCCTGCGCGCCAGGGCCCGATGACGGCCTTCCGCACGCTTCCGGTCAGGCTGTGCGCACAACTCCCCGAAGAAAGGCCGTTTCTTTCCGATAAGGCGTCAATTGCGATGCGGTGAGCGATCACCCTTTCGTGTGCTTTTCACCAAAGACCTCAAGGGAGTTGGAACCGGCGCCGACAAAGGATGCGTGAGTACCCTTGCGCACACCATGATGACCGCCGCCCGCTCCTCAGACTCCGGTCTGGTCGGCCCGGGCGAACTCGACCGCTACCCCTACGCCGAGGCTCCGGTGCCCGACCGCGTGGGAGCACCCGCCTGGGACGGAGGGGAACCCGAGCTGGGCCGCGTGGGCCGGCGCGCCACGGGCAGCCGCGGCCGCGGCCTGCACGGCCAACTCGTACAGCAGCTCGGTCAGATGATCGTCTCGGGTGACCTGGGTGCGGACCGCCCGCTGGTGCCGGAGGAGATCGGCCAGCGCTTCGAGGTCTCCCGCACCGTCGTCCGTGAGTCCCTCCGCGTCCTTGAGGCCAAGGGCCTCGTCAGCGCCCGCCCGAACGTCGGCACGCGCGTGCGTCCCGTCAGCGACTGGAACCTGCTGGACCCGGACATCATCGAGTGGCGGGCCTTCGGGCCGCAGCGCGACGACCAGCGCCGCGAGCTGAGCGAGCTGCGCTGGACGATCGAGCCGCTCGCCGCCCGCCTCGCCGCCGGCCACGGGCGTGAGGAGGTGCAGCAGCGCCTGTCCGACATGGTGGAGATCATGAGCCACGCCATGGCCCAGGGAGACGCGCTGACCTTCTCGCGCGCCGACGCCGAGTTCCACGCGCTGCTGATCCAGATCGCGGGCAACCGCATGCTGGAGCACCTCTCGGGGATCGTCTCGGCGGCGCTCCAGGTCTCCGGCGGCCCCGTCACGGGCTGTGACCGGCCGAACGAGACCTCGCTCGCGCTGCACGCGCGGATCGTCGACGCCCTGGGCGCCGGCGACGGCACGGCGGCGGAGACGGCCATGCGGCAGCTGCTGACCGTCCACCCCGAGGTGGAGCGTGTGGTGCCCGCCCCGCGCGAGCACTGAGCCTCGCCGAAGGCGGCGCGGTCGCCGCGGTGCCGCGTTCTCGTGGTCCTCATGGCGTCGCCGGTTCCGGGAACCGGCCGTCGCCGGACCTCGTCGGATCATGGGGTGTCCGGCGGGGCCCGGCGGCGCGGCGGGCCGCCGGGCGGTGAAGCGGCCACGGCCGACTTGGCAGGGGTGATCTCTTCTGTCTATGTTTGACCGCTTTTGACCGCTTACGGGGTGTGACTCGGGCCACGCAGATTGGGCGTAACGCTCGTGGGGGCAGCGCGATGACCTAAGAGGTGACAGTCGCGGAGGGAATACGGACGCCACACCAGGCGCTGTGGATCTCCCCGGCCCCCGCCCGCTCCGTCGGCCCATCCCCAGGCCGGTGGTCGGCTCTCGTCCGCAGTGGACGGTGCCGGAAGCCGTTTTCCAACGTTCCGAGAGGTTGTTCGTGTCGGCCAGCACATCCCGTACGCTCCCGCCGGAGATCGCCGAGTCCGTCTCTGTCATGGCGCTCATTGAGCGGGGAAAGGCTGAGGGGCAGATCGCCGGCGACGATGTGCGTCGGGCCTTCGAAGCTGACCAGATTCCGGCCACTCAGTGGAAGAACGTACTGCGCAGCCTCAACCAGATCCTTGAGGAAGAGGGTGTGACGCTGATGGTCAGTGCAGCAGAGCCCAAGCGCACCCGAAAGAGCGTCGCAGCGAAGAGCCCGGCGAAGCGCACCGCCACCAAGACGGTCGCGGCGAAGACGGTGACCACCAGGAAGGCCACCGCGACCACGGCGGCCCCGGCCATGCCCGCCGCCCCGTCCGACGACGACTCCGCCGACGAAGCCGCACCCGCCAAGAAGGCGGTCGCGGCCAAGAAGACGACCGCCAAGAAGGCGGTCGCCAAGAAGACCGTCGCCAAGAAGACGGCGGCCAAGAAGACCACGGCCAAGAAGGACGACGCCGAGGTTCTCGAGGACGAGGTCCTCGAGGACGCCAAGCCCGGCGACGAGCCCGAGGGCACCGAGAGTGCCGGTTTCGTGCTCTCCGACGAGGACGAGGACGACGCGCCCGCGCAGCAGGTCGCGGCCGCCGGCGCCACGGCCGACCCGGTCAAGGACTACCTGAAGCAGATCGGCAAGGTCCCCCTGCTCAACGCCGAGCAGGAGGTCGAGCTCGCCAAGCGCATCGAGGCGGGCCTCTTCGCCGAGGACAAGCTGGCCAACGCGGACAAGCTCGCGCCCAAGCTCAAGCGCGAGCTGGAGATCATCGCCGAGGACGGCCGCCGCGCCAAGAACCACCTCCTGGAGGCCAACCTCCGTCTGGTGGTCTCCCTGGCCAAGCGCTACACCGGCCGCGGCATGCTCTTCCTGGACCTCATCCAGGAGGGCAACCTCGGTCTGATCCGCGCGGTCGAGAAGTTCGACTACACCAAGGGCTACAAGTTCTCCACGTACGCCACCTGGTGGATCCGGCAGGCGATCACCCGCGCCATGGCCGACCAGGCCCGCACCATCCGTATCCCGGTGCACATGGTCGAGGTCATCAACAAGCTCGCGCGCGTGCAGCGCCAGATGCTCCAGGACCTGGGCCGTGAGCCCACCCCGGAGGAGCTGGCCAAGGAACTCGACATGACCCCGGAGAAGGTCATCGAGGTCCAGAAGTACGGCCGCGAGCCCATCTCCCTGCACACGCCCCTGGGTGAGGACGGCGACAGCGAGTTCGGTGACCTCATCGAGGACTCCGAGGCCGTCGTCCCCGCCGACGCCGTCAGCTTCACGCTTCTGCAGGAGCAGCTGCACTCCGTCCTGGACACGCTGTCCGAGCGCGAGGCCGGCGTCGTCTCCATGCGCTTCGGTCTCACCGACGGTCAGCCCAAGACCCTCGACGAGATCGGCAAGGTCTACGGCGTGACGCGTGAGCGCATCCGCCAGATCGAGTCCAAGACCATGTCGAAGCTGCGTCACCCGTCGCGTTCGCAGGTGCTGCGCGACTACCTCGACTAGGTCCCGGCCGTACGACGGCGAAGGCCCGGCTCCCCTCGCGGGAGCCGGGCCTTCGTGCTGCGCGCGACGGTCGGGTGGCTGACTCTGAGTGTCCCAGTAGGACCTCGGAGTGAGGAGCTTGCATGCGCCGTACCGTTGCCCGTGCGCTGATCCGGCCGCTCGTGCTGGCGGCCACGTTGACCGCCATACCTTTGACCGGAGCGGCGCCGGTGGCCGCCGACAGCGTGGTCGTCGGGGGCTTCCCGATCGATGTCTCCCAGGCCCCCTGGACCGTGGCCCTCTCCAGCCGTGACCGGTTCGGGGGTACGCGCGCGGGGCAGTTCTGCGGTGGCGTGGCGATCACCCGGACCACCGTGCTCACCGCGGCCCACTGCCTCACCGACGACGTCCTCGGCGCGCCCCCGAACCGGGTGCACGACCTCAAGGTCATCGCGGGCCGCACCAATCTGCTGGCAGACGAGGGCCAGGAGATCGACGTCCAGGAGGTCCGGGTCAATCCGCACTACGACCCGGATGCCAACACCGGCGACTTCGGCGTGCTCACGCTGGCCGAGCCGCTGCCACGCAGCTCCGTGGTGACGATGGCGCCGGAGGGTGACCCCGTGTACACACCAGGGACCAAGGCCCTGGTCACCGGCTGGGGCGACACCTCGGGCGGAGGTGCGTACGCACGCCATCTGCACGCGGCGCGCGTCCACGTGCTGGCCGACAGCCGCTGCGCTCGCGCCTACCCGGGCGGCCCCGAGGGCACCTACCGGCCCGGATCCATGCTCTGTGCCGGGGAGGTCGAGGGCGGTCCGGACGCCTGTCAGGGGGACAGCGGAGGCCCTCTGGTCGCCTCGGGGCGGCTGATCGGACTCGTGTCCTGGGGGAGCGGCTGCGGGCGCCCGGGGAACCCCGGCGTCTACACCCGCGTGTCCGACGTCCTGCACACCCTGGAGACGGCCGCCGCAGGGCCTCAGAAGGCCCCTGGAAGCGCCTGAGAGCGCCTGAGGGCATGAGCACGGGCGGCCACTCCCACAGGGGAGGGGCCGCCCGTTCACCGGCCTGTGCCGGGGCTGGCTCGTCGTGTGTGCGAGATTCAGCGCTCTTCTTCCGAGGAGGTGCCGGGAACGGCCGTGAGCCGCTCCGTCTCGTCCTGTATCTCAGCGGCGATCTTCTTGAGTTCCGGCTCGAACTTGCGACCGTGGTGGGCGCAGAAGAGCAGTTCTCCGCCGCTGAGCAGGACCACGCGCAGGTATGCCTGGGCGCCGCAGCGGTCGCAGCGATCGGCGGCCGTCAGCGGGCTCGCGGGGGTCAGAACAGTAGTCACGTCGCCTCTTCTCTAGCTCGACGAGCTGTCGTACCAGGGTCAACATCCAACCAGCCCGAAAACGTTCCCGCTCGTGGCTTTTCCTGGAAAAAATCTTCCGGGGCGGCTGTCTGCTGCCGGTTTGGCGGCGAATGTGCCGTATTGCGTGTCTTAGATGCTTACGGGTTCGCGCGGTCTTCGATGTCGGTCCTCCCGGCTGGGTTGCCGGTTGTTCATGAGGACGTGCCCGGAGCCTAAATGGTTCATGCCTCCAAGGGAACGTGATGTGTGCTTCACTCCATCGAGGGATCGAACGTACATACGAGTCTGGACTAGGCTGAGATTCCGACGAGGGTGGCGCTACACCGCCTCTACCAGGGCTCGGTACCCTCTGTGCGGCGACCGAAGCCGCCCCCTTACCCAAAAGGGGGTCACCTGAAATTCAGCGAGGAGCGAACCGCGTGACCGCCGATACGTCCGTGCCGTCCACAGCGCTGCTGGCAGGAGCAGACCGCGACGGCTCCAACTACACCGCGCGGCACCTGCTCGTCCTCGAGGGCCTGGAGGCCGTGCGCAAGCGCCCTGGCATGTACATCGGCTCGACCGACAGTCGCGGCCTGATGCACTGCCTGTGGGAGATCATCGACAACTCCGTGGACGAGGCCCTCGGCGGCTACTGCGACCACATCGACGTGATCCTCCACGACGACGGTTCCGTAGAGGTGCGGGACAACGGCCGCGGCATCCCCGTGGACGTGGAGCCCAAGACCGGCCTGTCCGGCGTCGAGGTCGTCATGACCAAGCTGCACGCCGGCGGCAAGTTCGGCGGCGGCTCCTACGCCGCCTCGGGCGGTCTGCACGGCGTCGGCGCCTCCGTGGTCAACGCCCTCTCGGCCCGCCTCGACGTCGAGGTGGACCGCGGCGGCCACACCCACGCCATCAGCTTCCGGCGCGGTGTGCCGGGCGCCTTCCGCGGCGTGGGCGCGGAAGCGAAGTTCGAGGCCGGGAGCGGCCTGGCCAAGGGGAAGAGGATCCCCAAGACCCGTACCGGCACCCGTGTGAGGTACTGGGCCGACCGGCAGATCTTCCTCAAGGACGCCAAGCTCTCCCTGGAGACGCTGCACCAGCGCGCCCGGCAGACCGCCTTCCTGGTGCCGGGCCTGACGATCGTCGTCCGCGACGAGTTCGGTCTCGGCGAGGGCGGCAGCAAGGGCGAGGAGTCCTTCCGCTTCGACGGCGGCATCAGTGAGTTCTGCGAGTACCTGGCGACCGACAAGCCGGTGTGCGACGTCCTGCGCTTCTCCGGCCAGGGCAGCTTCAAGGAGACCGTCCCGGTCCTCGACGAGCACGGCCAGATGACCCCCACCGAGGTCACCCGTGAACTGGGCGTCGACGTGGCGCTGCGCTGGGGCACCGGCTACGACACCACCCTGCGCTCGTTCGTCAACATCATCGCCACCCCCAAGGGCGGCACGCACGTGGCCGGCTTCGAGCAGGCCGTCACGAAGACGATGAACGAGATGCTGCGCGCCAAGAAGCTGCTGCGCGTGGCCGAGGACGACGTCGTCAAGGACGACGCCCTGGAGGGTCTGACCGCGGTCGTCACGGTGCGCCTCGCCGAACCGCAGTTCGAGGGGCAGACCAAGGAGGTCCTCGGCACCTCGGCGGCCCGCCGCATCGTCTTCAACGTGATCTCCAAGGAACTCAAGGCGTTCCTGACCAGCACCAAGCGTGACGCGGCCGCCCAGGCCCGGGTCGTCATGGAGAAGGTGGTCGCCGCCGCCCGCACCCGGGTCGCGGCCCGCCAGCACAAGGACGCCCAGCGCCGCAAGACCGCTCTGGAGTCCTCGTCCCTGCCAGCCAAGCTCGCCGACTGCCGCAGCGACGACGTCGACCGCAGCGAGCTGTTCATCGTCGAGGGCGACTCCGCGCTCGGCACGGCGAAGCTGGCACGGAACTCCGAGTTCCAGGCCCTGCTGCCGATCCGGGGCAAGATCCTCAACGTGCAGCGGTCGTCGGTGACCGACATGCTCAAGAACGCCGAGTGCGGCGCGATCATCCAGGTCATAGGAGCGGGCTCGGGCCGTACCTTCGACATCGACGCGGCCCGCTACGGCAAGATCATCATGATGACCGACGCCGATGTGGACGGCTCCCACATCCGCTGCCTGCTGCTCACGCTGTTCCAGCGCTACATGCGGCCCATGGTCGAGGCGGGCCGGGTCTTCGCCGCGGTGCCGCCGCTGCACCGCATCGAGCTCGTCCAGCCGAAGAAGGGCCAGGACAAGTACGTCTACACGTACTCCGACCGCGACCTGCGCGACAAGCTCATGGAGTTCCAGAGCAAGGGCATCCGGTACAAGGACTCGATCCAGCGCTACAAGGGTCTGGGCGAGATGGACGCCGACCAGCTGGCCGAGACCACCATGGACCCGCGCCACCGCACCCTGCGCCGGATCAACCTGTCCGACCTGGAGGCCGCCGAACAGGTCTTCGACCTGCTCATGGGCAACGACGTGGCGCCCCGCAAGGAGTTCATCTCCAGCTCGGCGGCGACCCTGGACCGGTCGCGCATCGACGCCTAGTCGCCGCGCGGTTCACCCTACGGCCGTCCGGCCGGTCCGCTCGTGAGGAGCGGACCGGCCGGACGACGCCGTTCCGGACCCCTTTCCGGGGCCCGCCCCGGTGCCTCCACCCGAGGGTGGAGAAGGCGGGGGCGCGGGTTCCACCCGTGATCCACCCTCGCTCCGATCCCCCGGCCTGCGCGTTTCCGTAGCGTCGAAGGCGTCGGCGGCACTCGCTCCCGACACCCCCTTCCCGCACACGGAGGCAGTGATGTCCGGGCTCGTCAACGCGTTGGTGATCGTGGCGGTCGCGGCCGTGGTCATCGTCCGCCAGTTCCGCGCCCGTGCCCTGGACACCGACCGGCGCTGGTGGGTGCTCCCCGTGATCCTCGCGGTGGTGGCCCTGCGCGAGCCCGGCATACTCGACCCCCACCACCGCGCGGGATCCGCCGCGCTGCTGGCCGCGGAGGTGCTCATCGGCCTGGCCACGGGCGCCGGCTGGGCCTGGACCACCCGGTTGTGGACCGCACCGGACGGCGTCGTGTGGACGAAGAGCACCAGGGCCAGCATCGGCGTGTGGCTCGTCGGCATAGGGATGCGAGCCGGTCTCTTCGCCCTGGGCGCCGCATCCGGTGTGCACCAGCACAGCTCGGCCCTGATGCTCAGCCTCGCCGGCACCCTGCTGGTCCGCGCCGGGATCCTGACCTGGCGGGCCCGGTCCTTCGCCGCCGCGAGCGCGTCCGCGGGCCGTCCGGCCCCGGCCTACGGTGACGGCATGCGGACGGCGTGGAAGGAGGGCGTGTGACCGAGAACGCGTGGACACGCTGGCCGTCGCGTGAAGCGCTCGGCCGCGCCGGGACCCCGCGGCCCCGGCGGCTGCTCGCCTGGACCATCAGACTCGTGGTGCTCGCCCTGCTCCTGTGGGCCGCGTTCACCCACAAGCACGTCGGCGTCTGGGGCGCGCTGGCGGCCGCGGCGGCGGTCGTCCTGGCCGCCCTGGTCTCCTGGGCCTTCTTCCGCACCACCTACGCACACCGGCTGGCGTCCTCCCTGGCGCTCCTGGCCGTCCTGCTGGGCATCGCGGTCGCCGCCCAGGCCACCGGGTTCCAGGGGCCGGCCCTGGTGATCTGGTGCGGCTGCGGGATCTCCGCGCTGGAACGGCTGCCGCTCGGCGCCGCCCTGCCCGTGACATCGGTGGCACTGGCCTCGTACTCCGCGTTCAACAACGACGTCTGGCTGACCACGGCCGCCACGGTGGCGGGCATGGCTCTCGCCGGGTACGTGCTGCGGCTGGACGCCGAGGCCCGGGGCAGCGCCCAGCGGCTGCTCGCCCAGGAGCGGGCCGCGAGAGCCGCCGAGGCGGAGTCCGCGGCGCTGGCCGAGCGGACCAGGATCGCCCGGGAGATCCACGACGTGCTGGCACACAGCCTCTCGGCGCAGCTGGTGCACCTGGAGGCGGCCCGGTTGCTGATCGAGCGCGGCGCCGAGCGTGAACAGATCCTGGAACGTGTCGTCGCCGCCCGGGGCATGGCCCGCGACGGCCTGGCCGAGACCCGGCAGGCCCTGTCCGCGCTGCGGGGTGACCTCACCCCGCTGGAGGACTTCCTCGACCAGCTCGTCAGCGCGGCCGACGGCGCCGACGTCACCGTCACGGGTGAGCGCAAACCCCTGTCGGCCGAGGCGTCGCAGGCCGTGCGCCGCGTGGCGCAGGAGGCGCTGACGAACGTCCGCAAGCACGCCCACGGGGCCCAGGTGCACCTGCGGCTCGACTACGGCGAGCACCAAGTGACGCTGGACGTGCGGGACTCGGGCGGCCGGCCGGGCGACCTCACCGCGGCCGGCGGCGGGTACGGTCTGCTCGGGATGCGGGAGCGTGCCGAACTGCTGGGCGGCTCCCTGGACGCCGGGCCGTGCGAGGAGGGGTTCGTGGTGACGCTGAAGGTGCCCGTATGACCCGGACGGAGGGGGAGAAGAAGCCCGCACGGGTCGTGGTCGCCGACGACCAGACCGTGGTCAGGGAGGGCATCGTGATGCTGCTCGGGCTGCTGCCCGGGGTCGAGGTCGTCGGCGCCGCGGGCGACGGCGAGGAGGCCGTACGGCTGGTCGGGGAACTCGCGCCGGACGTGGTCCTGATGGACCTGCGGATGCCCCGCTGCGACGGGGTGGAGGCCACACGGCGGATCCGGTCGCAGTACCCCGGCACCCAGGTCGTGGTGCTCACCACCTTCGCGGACGACGAGTCGCTGTTCCCCGCGCTGCGCGCGGGAGCCCGGGGGTATCTCACCAAGGACGCCGGCGGTGACGAGATCGTGCGGGCCGTGGAGAGCGTCCTGTCGGGCGACGCGGGACTGTCCCCGAGCGTGCAACGGCGCCTGCTGGAACGGCTGTCGCAGCCCGAACCCGAGCCCACGCCGGCCGCGGCGGAGTCCCCCGACGGCCTGACCGCCCGCGAGACCGAGGTCCTGGTGCTGATCGCCGAGGGACTGAACAACCAGGAGATCGCCCGCAAGCTGCACGTCTCCACCGCCACGGTGAAGACGCACATCAACAACCTCTTCGCCAAGACGGGCCTCAAGGACCGGGCGCAGGCGGTGCGTTACGCCTATGCGAAGGGACTGGTGTGGCCGCCCGGGAAATGAGTCACCTTTTGGGGTGAAGAGCCGGAAAAGAAGAGTCAGGGATGCTCCCGGTCTGTCCATCCTTGGGCATGCAGTCAAGCAATGGTCGTGCCCATGGAGCCGGCGACGGCTCCGGGAGTCCGGCCGAGCGTCAGGAAGAGCTCGGCGAGGCTTCCCGCGACGTGAGGTACGAGGACCCCTGGTACGACGCGCTGGCCTCCGGCTGGGGCGAGTCGGACGGCGCCGGAACGCCCGCCGAGGCGGCCGTGCCGGCCGCGCGCACGGAGACGGACGGCGCGGGCGACCGCGCCCGTGACGTCTACGTCGAGGTGCAGCGCAGCGAGGCATTCCAGGAAGTGCGGGGCAGGTACCGGGGGTTCGTCGTCCCGGGCGTCACCGCCTTCCTCCTCTGGTACTTCGGGTACGTGGTCACCGCGACGACCGCGCCCGGCTTCATGGCCCGCCCGGTGGCCGGCGCGGTCAACGTGGCGATGGTGGCGGGGCTCGGGCAGTTCCTCACCACGTTCCTGCTCACTTGGGCCTACGCTCGGCACGCGCGGCTGCGCCGGGACCGGGCCGCGCTGGAGCTGCGCTGGGACACCCAGGAACTGACACGCGGAGCGCGGGGAGGCGCCTCGTGACCGGCACGCACCAGACCCTCGCACTGTTGCTGTTCAGCCTGTTCGTGGCCGTCACGCTGGGGATCACGACCTGGGTGAGCCGCAGGCGGCACGGCTCGGCCGAGGAGTTCTACGCGGGGGGCCGGCTCTTCTCCCCGATGGAGAACGGGTTTGCCATCGCGGGCGACTACATGTCCGCCGCCTCCTTCCTCGGGGTCACCGGGCTCATCGCGCTGTACGGCTACGACGGGATGCTGTACGTGGTGGGCTTCCTCGTGGCCTGGCTGGTCGTGCTGCTCCTGGTGGCGGAACTGGTTCGCAACTGCGGGCGGTTCACCCTGGCCGACGTGATCGCCGCGCGGATGAGCGAGCGGCCGGTGCGGATCGCGGCGGGAACCTCCTCGGTCACCGTGTCCGTTCTGTACCTGGTGGCGCAGATGGTGGGCGCGGGCAGCCTGGTGGCGCTGCTGCTGGGGCGGACCAGCGGCGCGGCCCAGGCGTGGGCCGTCATCGGGGTCGGCGCCCTGATGGTGATCTACGTGTCGCTCGGGGGCATGCGGGCCACCACCTGGATCCAGATCGTGAAGGCGGTGCTGCTGCTGAGCGGGACGGCGGCGCTGACCGTGCTGGTGCTGGTGCGCTTCCACGGCGACTTCGACCGGTTGCTGCTCACGGCCGCGGAGCGCAGCGGCCATGGGAAGGCGTTCCTGGCTCCGGGGCTGAAGTACGGCGGGAACTGGACCGCGCGCATCGACTTCATCAGCCTGGGGCTCGCGCTGGTGCTGGGCACGGCGGGGCTGCCGCACATCCTGTCCCGCTTCTACACCGTGCCGACCGCGCGGGCGGCACGCCGTTCGACGGTGTGGTCCATCGGGCTCATCGGCGGCTTCTACCTGATGACGATCGTCCTCGGCTTCGGGGCCGCGGCTGTCGTCGGACCGGATGCGCTGGTCCCGTCGAACGGGAACACGGCGATGCCTCTCCTCGCCCTCGACCTGGGCGGCGGTGCCGGCTCGACCGGCGGGACGGTGCTGTTCGCGGTCGTCGCCGCCGTCGCCTTCGCCACGATCCTCGCGGTCGTCGCCGGGATCACGCTCGCCTCCTCCGCCTCGGTGGCGCACGACCTCTACGCGTCGCTGCGCCGGTCGCACGGCAAGGCGCGCAGCGAGGTGACCGTGGCGCGCTTCGCGGCGGTCGGTATCGGTGTCGTGGCGATCGCGCTCGGCCTGCTGGCCCGCGATCTCAACGTCGCCTTCCTGGTGGGCCTCGCCTTCGCCGTGGCGGCGTCGGCGAACCTGCCGGTGCTGCTGTACTCGCTGTTCTGGCGCTCCTTCACGACGCGCGGCGCGGTGTGGGCCGTGTACGGGGGACTGGTCCCGGCGCTCGGGCTCGTGCTGCTGTCCCCGGTGGTCTCGGGCAGCCCGGGATCCCTGTTCCCGGACGTCGACTTCCAGTACTTCCCGCTGCAGAACCCGGGCATCGTCTCCATCCCGCTCGGCTTCGTCGCGGGCTGGCTGGGCACGGTCACCTCGGACGAGGTCGGGGACGAGGCGAAGTACGCCGAGACCGAGGTGCGGTCGCTGACGGGCGCGGGAGCCGTCTGAGCCGCCCGGCCGTCCCCTGACGTGCCCGGCCGCCGCGGGCCTGCGGCCGTGTCACGGCGCCACCCACGCGTAACGGTGCTCGGGGCGGCCGGTGTCGCCGTACTTCAGGGAGAGGCGGAGGCGGCCCGCCTGCTCCAGGTGCCGGAGGTAGCGCTGGGCGGTGGAGCGGCTGAGGCCGGTCCTGCTGGCCACCTCGTGGGCCGACAGCGGGTGTTCCGCGTGGTGGAGCACTCCGCAGATGAGGTCGGAGGTGGGCTCCGTGTGGCCGCTGGGCAGACCGGGGGCCGACGGCGCGGGGGAGGTGCGCAGGGCGCCGAAGATCCGGTCGACCTGCTCCTGTCCGGTCAGACCCCGGCCGCCCACCCGGTCCACGGTGCGGCGCAGCGCCGCGTAGGAGTCCAGGCGGGTGCGCAGGGCGGCGAAGGTGAAGGGTTTGACCAGGTAGTGCAGGGCGCCCAGGCGCATCGCCCGCTGCACGGTCGTCACGTCGCTTGCCGCAGTGATCATGATGACGTCGGTGCCGTGGCCCTGTTCGCGCATGCGGTGGACGAGTTCCAGGCCGGTCTCGTCCGGCAGGTAATGGTCGAGCAGAACGAGGTCGACGGCGCCGCGTTCGACGGTGGCCAGCGCCTGGGCGGCGCTGTGCGCGCGGGCGGTCACCCGGAAGCCGGGAACCTTGCCCACGTATTTTGCGTTTATCTCTGCGACGCGGAAGTCGTCGTCCACGACCAGGACGTCAATCATCAGGCCTCTCCTTCAAGGCCGGCGAGCGTTAAGCCCGTGTTACGTGCTCCGCAGTTGTAGCGCGAGCAAAATGAGCACAACAGGTGGTTGCGAGCAAAAGAACGGCTTGCGCTCACAAGACTGCTGCTGTGGCCGGGGCCACACCTACCGTCCCGGCCATGAGCGCAGACACCAGCCCCGCCATCGAGCTACGGGGCGCGAGCAAGACCTTCAGGACCCCGTCGGGGGGTCTGCACACGGCTGTCCGGAATCTCGACCTCACCGTGCGGCGCGGGGAGTTCGTGGCCGTCGTCGGACCGACCGGCTGTGGAAAGTCCACCACGCTGACCCTGGTCAGCGGCCTGGAGGAGCCCACCGAGGGCGAGGTGCTGGTGGCCGGCGAGCCGGTCGACGGCGTCGGCGGCAAGGTCGGGTTCGTCTTCCAGCAGGACGCCACCTTCCCCTGGCGGACGGTTCTGTCCAACGTGATGGCCGGCCCCCGCTTCCGGGGCGTGCCCAAGGCCGAGGCCAAGGAGAAGGCCCGCGAGTGGCTCGCCCGGGTCGGCCTCGCGGCGTTCGAGGACCGCTACCCGCACCAGCTCTCCGGTGGGCAGCGCAAGCGCGTCGCCCTCGCCGCCACCTTCGTCAACGACCCCGAGATCCTGCTGATGGACGAGCCGTTCTCGGCGCTCGACGTGCAGACCCGGGCGCTGATGTCGGACGAGCTGCTGGAACTGTGGGAGGGCACCGGCGCCTCCGTCGTCTTCGTCACCCACGACCTGGAGGAGTCCATCGCACTGGCCGACAAGGTCGTCGTGATGACCGCCGGGCCGGCGACGGTCAAGCAGGTCTTCGAGATCGACCTGCCCCGGCCGCGCAAGGTCGAGGCGGTGCGCCTGGAACCGCGGTTCATCGAGATCTACCGCGAGATCTGGGAGTCCCTGGGCGAAGAGGTCCGCATCACCCGCGAGAGGGGCGCCGCCAATGTCGCCTGAGGTCATCAGCACGTGGTCGTCGACACGGTGAAGGCTCCGGACCGAGCGCAGTCGCGGGCCCAGGCCGCCCGCAGGCGCAAGGTGGTGGTCAACGCCGCGCGCGTGGTGCTCCTGGTGGCCGTGCTCGGCCTGTGGGAGGCGCTGTCGCGGGCGGAGGTCATCGATCCGTTCAACTTCTCGATGCCCTCGAAGATCTGGGACCAGATCAGCACCTGGGTGATGCACGGGACGGCGCAGGGCTCGCTGGGCGAGCAGATCTGGGCCACGCTGCAGGAGGCCCTGCTCGGCTGGGGCTTCGGTGTCGTCGCCGGTGTGATCTGCGGTATCGCGCTGGGCCGGATCGCCTTCCTCGCCGATGTCCTCGGCCCCTACATCAAGGTGCTCAACTCCATTCCCCGGATCGTCCTGGCCCCGATCTTCGTGATCTGGTTCGGTCTCGGTCCCGCCTCCAAGATCGCGTCGGCCGTGGTGCTGGTGTTCTTCCCGGTGTTCTTCAACGCCTTCCAGGGCGCCCGTGAGGTCGACCGCAACCTGGTCTCCAACGCCCGGATCCTCGGTGCGAGCGATCGCCGCGTGACGCTTCAGGTGGTCATTCCGTCGGCGACGTCCTGGATCTTCACCAGCCTCCACGTCAGCTTCGGCTTCGCGCTCATCGGCGCCATCGTCGGTGAGTACATCGGCGCCACCAAGGGCATCGGCCTGCTCGTCGCCCAGTCCCAGGGCACCTTCAACGCCGCGGGCGTCTACGCCGCGATGGTCATCCTCGCGGCCGTCGCTCTGGTCGCCGAGGGCCTGCTGACCTTCGCCGAGCACCGCATCTTCCGCTGGAAGCCGGCCAACTCCGGCAGCTGAGCCCGGCCCGTCCGGCCCCGCCCGGGAGCCGGGGGCTCCCCGCCGTCCCGTCATCCGCACCACCCCGTCCCCACCCGCACCGCCATCTCACAAGGACGTGAACCCGCCATGCGCAAGACCGCCAGATACGCCTCGCTCGCCGTCTCCGGCCTGCTCGCCCTCACCTCGCTCACCGCCTGTGCCAACGACGCGTCGAGCAGCACCGCCGCCGGTTCCGGCAGCAAGGGCGGCGGCAAGGGGACGAAGGTCAAGATCATGGTCGGTGGCCTGGACAAGGTCATCTACATGCCGGCGATGCTGACCCAGCGGCTCGGGTACTTCGACGCCGAGGGCCTCGACGTGGAACTCCTCAGCGAGCCCGCCGGCGTCCAGGCCGAGACCGCGCTCGTCTCCGGCCAGGTCCAGGGCGCCGTCGGCTTCTACGACCACACCCTCGACCTGCAGACGAAGGGCAAGTCCGTCGAGTCCGTCGTGCAGTTCTCGCACGCTCCCGGCGAGGTGGAGGTCGTCTCGGCCAAGAAGGCGGGCGACATCCGCTCGCCGAAGGACTTCAAGGGCAAGAAGCTCGGCATCACCGGCCTCGGCTCCTCCACCGACTTCCTCACCAAGTACCTCGCCGTCAAGAACGGTGTGCAGGTGAGCGAGTTCAGCCCGGTCGCCGTCGGCGCGGGGCCGACGTTCATCTCGGCGCTGCAGCAGGGCTCGATCGACGCCGGTATGACGACGGACCCGACCGTCGCGACCATCCTGGACAAGAAGGCCGGCAAGATCCTCCTCGACATGCGCACCCCCGAGGGTTCGCGGGAGGCGCTGGGCGGCCCGTACCCGTCGTCGAGCCTGTACATGCAGACGGACTGGGTCAACGGGCACAAGGACACCGTCCAGAAGCTGACCAACGCGTTCGTCAAGACGCTCAAGTGGATGTCCACCCACAGCGCCGACGAGATCGCGGCCAAGATGCCCGCCGACTACTCCCAGGGAAACAAGAAGCTCTACGCCGAGGCGATCAAGGCCACGCTGCCGATGTTCACCAAGGACGGCGTCATGCCTACGAACGGTCCCGAGACCGTCGAGAAGGTCCTCAAGGCGTTCAACCCGAACATCAAGAACGCCAAGGTGGACCTGAGCAAGACCTACACGACCGAGTTCGTCGACGCCGCCAAGTAGGTACGGCGAGGAAGGCCGGACGCGGGTCCGGCAGGCAGCGCACGGCTTACGCTCAGACGCGGGCCGCCCACACGTAACGGTGTTCCGGGCGGCCCGCGTCGCCGTACCTGAGGCTCAGCCGGGCCCGTCCGGTGCGCTCCAGGAGCTTGAGGTAGCGCTGGGCCGTCTGCCGGCTCAACCCGGTCCGCTCGGCGATCTCCTGGGCGGACAACGGCCCGTCCGCGCCCGTCAGGGACCGGCGCACCAGATCGGCGGTGGTGGGGGAGTGCCCCTTGGGCAGTCCCGGCGCCGTCGGCGCGGAGAGGGCGGCGAAGATGCGGTCCACCTCCGCCTGTTCGGCCTCGCCGCCGCCGTCCAGGGTGCGGCGCAGCTCGGCGTACGCCTCCAGCCTGCCCCGCAGCCCGCTGAAGGCGAACGGCTTGACCAGGTACTGCAGGGCGCCGTGCCGCATGGCCGCCTGGACGGTCGACACGTCCCGGGCGGCCGTCACCATGATCACGTCGGTCTGGTGGCCCCGCCGGCGCATCTCCCGCACGACGCCGATCCCGGTGTCGTCGGGCAGGTAGTGGTCCAGGAGGACCAGGTCGAGCCGCGGCAGCGTCTCCAGCAGGCACAGCGCCCCCGTGGCGGTGTGCGCCTGTCCGGCCACCCGGAAGCCGGGGACCTTCTCGACGTAGGCGGCGTTGACCCGGGCGACCCGCACGTCGTCGTCCACCACCAGGACCTCGATCATCGTGCCTCCTCCTCGGCGGCGGGGACGTCCACCGGAGCCTCGTCCACCGCCTCGGTCAGCGCCTCCGGCAGCACGACGGTGAACTCCGCGCCCCCGCCGGCGGCGGCACCCACCGTGGCGCCGCCGCCCTGCCGTTCGGCGAGCCGGCGCACCAGGGAAAGGCCCAGGCCGCGCTTGCCGTGCGCGGGCGGCTTCTTGGTGGACCACCCCTCGGTGAACACGAGTTCGCGCTGGTCCTCTGGTATCCCGGGCCCGGTGTCACGTACGCGCAGGACGGCCGTACGGCCCTCGGTGCGCAACTCGACCTCCACGCGCGCGTGCGGGGTGCCCGCGACCGCGTCGAGCGCGTTGTCCACGAGGTTGCCGACGACCGTGACCAGCCCCCGGGGATCGACCAGCCGGTCCGGGAGCCAGGTGTCCTCCGACACCCACAGGGCGACCGCGCGTTCGGCCGCGACCGTCGCCTTGCCGACCAGCAGGGCGGCGAGCAGCGGGTCCTGGATCTTCTCGGTGACCTGTTCGGCGGTGGCCCGGTGGTCCCCGACGACCTCGCCGACGAACTCCACGGCGTCGTCGTACATCTCCAGCTCCAGCAGGCCGAGCAGGGTGTGCATCCGGTTGGCGTGCTCGTGGTCCTGCGCCCGCAGGGCGTCGATCAGGCCCCGCGTGGAGTCGAGTTCGCGGCCCAGCCGCTCCAGCTCGGTGCGGTCGCGCAGGGTGGCCACGGCACCGCCGTCGTCCGTGGGCATGCGGTTGGCGACCAGGACGCGCTGGCCGCGCACGGTCAGCAGGTCGGTACCGGTCACCCGGCCGGCCAGGACGTCCGTCGTGCGGCCCGCGCCCAGGGCCTCGTCGGGGGACTTGCCGATGGCCTCGTCGCCGATCCCCAGCAGCCGCCGCGCCTCGTCGTTGAGCAGGCGGACACGGCCGCCCCGGTCGAGCGCGACCACGCCCTCCCGGATGCCGTGCAGCATCGCCTCGCGCTCCGAGAGCAGGGCCGAGATGTCGGAGAAGGCCAGGTCGCGGGTCTGCCGCTGGACCCGGCGGGAGATCAGCCAGGCGGCCAGCGCGCCCACCGCGAGGGCGCCGCCGGCGTAGGCGAACAGTCCCGGGATCGCGTGCAGCAGCCGGGCCCGGACGCTGTCGTAGGCGATGCCGACCGACACCGCGCCGACGATCCGGTGGTGGGAGTCGTACAGGGGCACCTTGCCGCGTGCCGAGCGGCCCAGGGTGCCCTGGTCGATCTCCATGACCTCCTTGCCGGCGAGGGCGGCGCGGGGGCTGGTGGAGACGGGGCGGCCGATCTGGCTCGGGGTGGGGTGCGACCAGCGGATCTTCCGCCCATCGAGGACCACGATGTACTCGGCGTCCGTGGCGTGCCGGATCCGCTCCGCCTCCTGCTGCACGGGGCCGTCGCGCGTCGGCGGGGTGGTCAGGACGCCCTCGGCGATCTGCGGGTCCTGCGCGGTGGTCCGGGCGATGGCCAGGGCCCGGCTCATCGCCTCCTGGTCGAGCTGTTTGCTCAGCGGGGCCAGGAAGAGTCCGGTCGCGAGCACCGCGACCCCCGCGGCGACCGCCAGCTGCATCAGCAGCACCTGCGAGAACACCCGCCGGGGCAGTCCCAGGCGCAGGCGGCGAGCGGGGGGCGTGGGACTCATGCCCCCGACGTTACGTGGGCGGGCGGCGGCGGCCGTAGGGGGTGTGGCACGGATCTCCCGAACTCACCCGGGTCGGCTCCCGCAAGGGGAACCGGCTCACCTCGCCCTGCGGGAACCGCGTCAGCTCGCCATGGCCGTCGTGCGCAGTTCGCGCACCGCGACCACGTCCATCCGGGCCGGTGTCCCGAGCACCGCCGCGCCGCAGCTCTCCTGCCGCGGCGGCAGGGAAGCCCCCTGGGCCACGGTCACGCGCCAGCGGCGGCCGTCGGTGTGCGCGACGGTGACCTCCCAGCGGTGCGCCCGCTCCTCGGTCCCCACGACGCGCAGCGCGCCCGCCCGGTCCTCGCCCGCCACCGAGCGCACGGCCAGCTCGGCCGCCTGGCCGGGGCGTCCCCAGGCGGAGCAGCCGCGGCACGCCTCCGTCACCACCCGGCCCTCCCGGACGCCGCGCAGGGCCTCCCGGACGGTGTCCGCCTCGACGCGGCCGTACGCGTAGCCGTACGGCAGGACGAGCACGGTGGGCGAGAAGCGATGACCACCCAGATGCGTGACTTCCCAGACGCCCCGCTCGCCGGCCGCGCTCAGCTCGGTGGCCAGGGGGCGGCCCAGCAGGGCGCAGCAGCGGTCCCGCTTGCCGTTGGTGCACACGAGGGCGAGCGGGTCGCCCGTGTGCGGCCGGCCGCCGAGGGCCGTGCCGAAGGAACGGTGGTCGCCGGCGCCGAGGGCCGCGAGGTCCAGGCCGAGCAGCCGGTGCGGGTCGTGCACGGTGGCGCTGTGCAGCCACGCGTTTCCGGGAACGGTGTGGGCCGCGTAAACCTGCCGGGGCCCGGGGGTGCCGGGGTCCGCGTGCCGGCCGGGGCGCCGGACGAGCGCGACCCGGACGCCGGTTCCCTCTGCGGCCGCCTCCAGGGCACGCCCCAGCACCGGGTCGAGGTGGCTCGAAGTGAGCGCCTTGGCACCCCACGGGCCCGGCTGTTCCAGCAGCAGCCACGTCGTCGCCGTGACAGCGGTGCCGGAGACGCGCTCGTCGAGACTCCGGGAGACGGTCGCACACCTACTCACAGAGGTGAGCCTAACCTGACTCCGCACAGGGTGACTTCCGGCCGCCCCCGTTGCGTGTCCTAGGCGGTGTCCGGGAGGGGCTGTGGCGGTCGTGGCCCGACGTACTGGCCGCGGGGGCGCATGCGCAGGGGGCGCTCGCCGTACTCCTCCAGGGCGTGGGCGATCCAGCCCGCTGTCCGGGCGACGGCGAAGATGGTCTCGCCGGCCGTGGCGGGCATGCCGCTGGAGGCGGTGAACACGGCAAGGGCCAGGTCGACGTTGGCGTGCAGCGGGGCGTGGCGCGCGGTCGTGGCCACGACGTCGCGGGCCGCGAGCAGCGCGGGCTCCGCGCGCGGGACCTGCTCCAGGAGGGCGAACAGCACCCGCGCGCGCGGGTCTTCGCCGGTGTAGAGCCGGTGGCCGAGCCCGGGAACGCGGCGTCCGGCGCGCAGTTCGTCGGCGATCACCGGGACGGCGGTGCCCTGGTCGAGCACGTCCAGCAGCATCCGGTGGGCCAGTCCGCTGGCGGCACCGTGCAGCGGGCCCTCCAGCACCCCGAGCCCGGCCGAGACCGCCGCGTAGGCGTGGGCGCGCGCCGAGGCGGCGACCCGGACGGCGAGCGTGGAGGCGGCGAGGTCGTGGTCGATGAGCAGCGCCAGGGCGGTGTCCAGGACGCGCAGCGACTCCTCGTCGGCGGGGCGGCCGGTCAGCCGGGTCCACAGGCGGTGGGCGAGCGGGCCGTCGTCCTCGGCGGCGGACCGCGCCGGCGGCAGCGCGGCGACCAGTGTGGGAATGAGGACGCGCGCGGTGCCGAGCACGGCCTTCTCGGAGAGGTCGAAGCGCAGCGGGTCCTGGGCGGCCGCCGCGATGGCTGCCACGCGCAGCCGGTCGGTGGGGGAGGTGTGCTCGGGCAGCGCGTTCACGGCGTGGCGGGCGACCTCGACGGTGTCCTCGGGCGCGGTGAACGTGACGCCGGGGGTGAGCCGGTCCGTCCACAGCCACTCCGCGACCTCCTCGTAGGAGTGGCGGGTGGCCAGCTCCGTGGCGTCCACCCCGCGGAAGTAGTACCGGTCGTCGTCGATCAGCGTGATGCGGGTGCGGACCGACAGGTCCGCGCCGGAGCCCGGACTCGTCGCGGCCTCCCGCCGGTTGCGCCGGGCGAGGGCCTCGACCTCCTTGGCGTCGAAGGTGCTGGCGCGGCTGCCGGGTTCGCGCCGGCTGCCGAGCAGGCCGCGGCTCACGTAGGCGTACACCGTCTCCGGCTTCACGCCGAGCGCCTCGGCGGTCTCCTTGGTGGTCAGCCGTCGTCCGGGGCGGCCGGCGGCGGGTTCCTGATCGCGCATGGGGGTCACCGTAGCGGCCTCCGAACATGTTGATGGCTGTAGATTGATTCAATCAATATTGACATCCATATCGTCAAGCATGGACAGTCGGATCAAGTCCAAGGAGGAGAACCATGACCGTCAACAGGAGCGCGACCGCACTCGTCGAGGTCCCGCGGGGGCTCGCCGGCGTCGTCGTCACCGAGACCGAGATCGGCGACGTCAGAGGGCGCGAGGGCTTCTACCATTACCGCCAGTACTCGGCCGTCGAACTCGCCCGGACCCGCCGCTTCGAGGACGTGTGGCACCTCCTCGTCCACGGCACGCTGCCGGACCCCGCGCGCGGCGCCGCATTCGCCGCCGAGACCGCCGCGCTGCGCCGGCTGCCCGCGGGCGTCCGCGCGGCCCTGCCCGGCATAGCCGCCGCCGGGGGCGGCGCCGGCCCGCTGGCCGGCCTGCGCACGGCCCTGTCCCTGCTGGGCGCGGAACGCGGGTTCCGGCCGGTGTACGACCTCGACGCCGACCGGCGCCGCACCGACACGGTGGCCGCCTGCGCGGCCGTACCCACCCTGCTCACCGCGCTTTACCGGCTCGGCCGGGGCCTCGACCCGGTCGAGCCGCGCGAGGACCTGTCGTACGCGGCCGACTACCTGCGCATGCTGACCGGTACGGAACCCGACCCGCGCCATGTCCGCGCCGTCGAGCAGTACCTGATCTCCACCATTGACCACGGATTCAACGCGTCCACTTTCACCGCCCGCGTCATCGCCTCCACCGGCGCCGACGTGGCGGCGTGCCTGACCGGTGCCGTGGGCGCGCTCTCGGGCCCCCTGCACGGCGGAGCCCCCAGCCGGGCCCTGGACACCCTGGACGCGATCGGCACGCCGGACCGGATCGACGCGTGGATCCGGGAGCGGGTGCTCGCCGGCGACCGCATCATGGGCTTCGGGCACGCGATCTACCGCACCGAGGACCCCCGTTCGCGGATGCTCCGGGAGACGGCGCTCGGCTTCGGCGGCCCCCGCGTCCGGTTCGCCGTGGAGGTGGAGCGCCGGGTGGAGGCCATCCTCGCCGAGCTGAAGCCGGGCCGTGAACTGCACACCAACGTGGAGTTCTACGCCGGCATCGTCATGGAACTGTGCGGCCTGCCCCGGGAGATGTTCACCCCCACCTTCGCGGCGGCCCGGGCCGTGGGCTGGAGCGCCAACATCCTGGAACAGGCGGCCGACCCGAAGATCATCCGACCCGTGGCGCGCTACGTGGGCCCCGAGCCGCGGGTGGCGGTCCCGGCCGCGCTCTGACCCGCGCGGCCCTACGGCGCGGCCCTCCTATCCTGGTCGGGCAGCCGGTCCACAGGAGTTCACCGGAGCCCGCCGGAGTTACAGGAGAGAGGTCACCCGTTGGGGAACAGCAGCGGTCCGCAGATCCCGGTCGTCGTCCTGGCCGGATTCCTGGGCTCGGGGAAGACCACGCTCCTCAACCACCTGCTGCACCGCAGCGGAGGCAGCCGTATCGGGGCGATCGTCAACGACTTCGGCGCCATCGAGATCGACGCGATGGCCGTCGCGGGAGCCCTCGGCGACTCCACCGTCTCCCTCGGCAACGGCTGCCTGTGCTGTGCCGTCGACGCGAGCGAACTCGACGAGTACCTGGACCGGCTCGCCGCACCCGGCGCCGGCATCGACGTCATCGTCATCGAGGCCAGCGGGCTCGCCGAGCCGCAGGAACTGGTCCGCATGGTCCTCGCCAGCGAGCACCCCGGCATCGTCTACGGCGGTCTCGTCGAGGTCGTCGACGCGGCGGAGTTCGACGCCACCCGGGCCGAACACCCCGAGATCGACCGGCACCTCGCCCTCGCCGACCTCGTGGTCGTCAACAAGACCGACCGGGTGCCCGACCCCGACCGCGTCCTCGCCCTCGTCCGGTCGCTCACCGACCGCGCCGCCGTCGTCCCCGCGGTCCACGGCCGCATCGACCCCGAGTTCCTCTTCGACCGCAGGCCGAGCGAGGAGCGCGTCGGGCAGTTGTCCTTCGACGACCTGCACCGGCACGGCGACGACCACGCCACCCATGCGCACACGGCGTACGAGAGCCTGTCGTTCAGCTCCGACGTGCCCATGGAGCCGCGCCGGCTCATGCGGTTCCTGGACAGCCGCCCCGAGGGGCTGTACCGGGTCAAGGGATACGTCGACTTCGGGCCGTACGACACCGTCAACCGGTACGCCGTGCACGTCGTCGGGCGCTTCCTGCGCTTCTACCCCGAGCCCTGGGCCGCGGCCGACGACCGCCGCACCCAGCTCGTGCTGATCGGCCGCGGCATCGACACCGGCACGCTCGGCAAGGAACTCCGGGCGTGCCGCGACGACGCCCCGCTCGCCGACGAGCACGGCATGTGGGGCGTCCTGCGCTACGTGCAGGGCTCCCAGGAGGAACCCGACGCCGGGCCCTACGAGGCCCGGGACAGCGGCGTCGGAGTCTGAGGGACCCGGAACGGCGGTGCCGGCGGTCCCGGACCGCCGGCACCGCCGACCGCGAGGCCTAGAACACCGGCCCCGCGACCACTCCCACCGTCTTCGGCAGCGAGGTGCCCGAGCCGTCACGGCGCGGGTCCACCTCCGGCAGCTCCGCCGGAGTGCCGTTCTTCTGCGCCGCCCGGGCCGGGACGGGACCCGCCCAGGCCAGCGCCAGACAGTCCTCGCCCTTCAGGAACCGCTGGCAGCGCACACCGCCGGTGGCCCGGCCCTTGCGCGGGTACTGGTCGAACGGCGTCAGCTTGGCCGTCGTCTGCACGGAGTCGTCCAGCGTGCCGCGCGAGCCCGCCACCGTGAAGACCACCGCGTCCGCCGCCGGGTCGACCGCCGTGAACGTGATGACCTTGGCGCCCTCGGTGAGCTTGATGCCCGCCATGCCACCGGCCGGACGGCCCTGCGGACGCACGATGGAGGCCTGGAAGCGCAGCAGTTGCGCGTCGTCCGTGACGAACACCAGGTCCTCCTCGCCGGTGCGCAGTTCCACCGCGCCGACGATCCGGTCGCCGTCCTTCAGCGTGATGACCTCCAGCTCGTCCTTGTTGGACGGGTAGTCGGGCACCACACGCTTGACGACACCCTGCTCGGTGCCCAGCGCCAGACCCGGGGACGACTCGTCCAGCGTGGTCAGGCAGACCACCGTCTCGTCGTCCTCCAGGGACACGAACTCCGCGAGCGGCGCCCCTCCGGAGAGGTTCGGCGGGGCCGCCGGGGCGGCCAGCTGCGGCAGGTCGACCACGTTGATCCGCAGCAGACGCCCGGACGAGGTCACCACGCCGATCTCGCCCCGCGCGGTCGCCGGCACCGCCGAGACGATCACGTCGTGCTTCACCCGCTTTGCGCCGGCGTCCTTCGGGAACGGCTCGTTGTCCGCCGTGCGGGCCACCAGGCCGGTGGAGGAGAGCAGCACCCGGCAGGGGTCGTCGGCGACCTGGAGCGGCACCGCCGCCACCGGGGTGCCCGCGGACTCCAGCAGGACCGTGCGCCGGTCGGTGCCGAACTTCTTCGCCACCGCCGCCAGTTCGGCCGAGACCAGCTTGCGCAGCTCCGCGTCCGACTCCAGGATCCGGGTCAGCTCCTCGATCTCCGCGGTGAGCTTCTCCTTCTCCGCCTCCAGCTCGATGCGGTCGTACTTGGTGAGCCGGCGCAGCGGCGTGTCGAGGATGTACTGCGTCTGGACCTCGCTCAGCGAGAACCGCTCCATCAGGCGCTGCTTGGCCTGGGCGGAGTTCTCGCTGGAGCGGATCAGCCGGATGACCTCGTCGATGTCGACCAGCGCGGTCAGCAGGCCCTCGACCAGGTGCAGCCGGTCGCGGCGCTTGCCGCGGCGGTACTCGCTGCGGCGGCGGACGACCTCGAAGCGGTGGTCGAGGTAGACCTCGAGCAGCTCCTTCAGGCCCAGGGTGAGCGGCTGGCCGTCCACCAGGGCCACGTTGTTGATGCCGAAGGACTCCTCCATCGGGGTCAGCTTGTACAGCTGCTCCAGGACGGCCTCCGGCACGAAGCCGTTCTTGATCTCGATGACCAGGCGCAGACCGTGCTCGCGGTCGGTGAGGTCCTTGACGTCCGCGATGCCCTGGATCTTCTTGGCGTTGACCAGGTCCTTGATCTTGGCGATCACCTTCTCCGGGCCGACCGTGAACGGCAGCTCGGTGACGACCAGGCCCTTGCGGCGGGCGGTCACCGTCTCGATCGCGACCGACGCGCGCATCTTGAAGGTGCCACGGCCCGTCGCGTACGCGTCCCGGACGCCGTCCAGGCCGACGATCCGGCCGCCCGTGGGCAGGTCGGGGCCCGGGACGAGCTTCATCAGCGCGTCCAGGTCCGCGTTCGGGAACCTGATCAGGTGGCGGGCGGCCGCGATGACCTCGCGCAGGTTGTGCGGCGGCATGTTCGTCGCCATGCCGACCGCGATGCCGGAGGAGCCGTTGACCAGCAGGTTCGGGAAGGCGGCGGGCAGGGCCACCGGCTCCTGCTCCTGGCCGTCGTAGTTGGGTGCGAAGTCGACCGTGTCCTCTTCGATGGACTCGGTCATCAGGCTCGTCGCCTCGGCCATCCGGCACTCGGTGTACCGCATGGCGGCGGGCGGGTCGTCGTTGCCCAGCGAGCCGAAGTTGCCGTGGCCGTCGACCAGCGGGACGCGCATCGAGAACGGCTGGGCCATGCGGACCAGGGCGTCGTAGATCGACGCGTCTCCGTGCGGGTGCAGCTTGCCCATGACCTCGCCGACGACACGGGCGCACTTCACGTAACCGCGCTCGGGGCGCAGGCCCATCTCGTTCATCTGGTAGACGATCCGGCGGTGCACCGGCTTCAGGCCGTCACGGGCGTCCGGCAGGGCGCGCGAGTAGATGACCGAGTACGCGTACTCGAGGTAGGAGCCACGCATCTCGTCCACGACGTCGATGTCGAGGATCCGCTCCTCGTACGCATCGTCGGGCGGCGGGGTCTTCGTGCTGCGGCGGGCCATCGCTGCCTGGCTCCTTCTGATCTTGTCGCTCGCCTACGGGGGCGACGCGCCCCTCCGACTCGCTCTTGCTGAAGCTCGCTGTTGCTGAAGCGTCTGACGGATCTGACGCCGACCATTGTGGACCGACGCACTGACAAGCCGTGCCACGACCCGGTGCACGCGCACCGGCCCGGCTCCGCCGGGCGTCCCGGTCCGGTGCCGGCGGGTTCCCGGGCGACGGTCCGAGGCAGGCTACGCGATCCGCTGTGGGCGTACGTCCCGCGGGAACTTCGCCGGGGCCCCGCACGCTTTGCATACAGTGGCAGGAACGGCAGGAAGACCGCGGTTTCGACGACCGCCTCCGCTCGCGAAGGGACGTACATGCCCATGGGTCACACGACCACGGCCGAGGCAGGCTCCGGGGGCCTGACAGCGACCGAGCACCGGCTGGCCAACGGTCTGCGCGTGGTGCTCTCCGAGGACCACCTGACCCCGGTGGCGGCGGTCTGCCTCTGGTACGACGTCGGCTCCCGCCACGAAGTCAAGGGACGCACCGGCCTGGCTCACCTTTTCGAGCACCTGATGTTCCAGGGCTCGGCGCAGGTCACGGGCAACGGCCACTTCGAGCTGGTGCAGGGCGCGGGCGGCTCGCTGAACGGCACCACCAGCTTCGAGCGCACCAACTACTTCGAGACGATGCCCGCCCACCAGCTGGAGCTCGCCCTCTGGCTGGAGGCCGACCGCATGGGCTCCCTGCTCGCGGCCCTGGACGACGAGTCCATGGAGAACCAGCGGGACGTCGTCAAGAACGAGCGCCGCCAGCGCTACGACAACGTGCCCTACGGCACCGCCTTCGAGAAGCTGACCGCCCTCGCCTACCCGGAGGGCCACCCGTACCACCACACGCCGATCGGCTCGATGGCGGACCTGGACGCGGCCACCCTGGAGGACGCGCGCGCGTTCTTCCGCACCTACTACGCGCCCAACAACGCGGTGCTCTCCGTGGTCGGCGACATCGACCCGCAGCAGACGCTGGCCTGGGTGGAGAAGTACTTCGGCTCCATCGCCTCCCACGACGGCAAGCCCGAGCCCCGCGACGGCTCCCTGCCGCAGGTCATCGGGGAGCAGGTGCGCGAGGTCGTCGTGGAGGAGGTCCCGGCGCGCGCCCTGATGGCCGCCTACCGGCTTCCGCACGACGGCACCCGCGACGCGGACGCGGCCGACGTGGCGCTGACGATCCTGGGCGGCGGCGAGTCCTCCCGCCTGTACAACCGGCTCGTGCGCCGCGACCGCACGGCGGTCGCGGCCGGCTTCGGCCTGCTGCGCCTGGCCGGCGCGCCCTCGCTCGGCTGGCTGGACGTGAAGACCTCCGGTGACGTCGAGGTGCCGGTCATCGAGACCGCGATCGACGAGGAGCTGGCCCGCTTCGCCGAGGAGGGCCCCACGCCCGAGGAGATGGAGCGCGCCCAGGCCCAGCTGGAGCGCGAGTGGCTGGACCGGCTCGGCACCGTGGCCGGCCGCGCCGACGAACTGTGCCGCTACGCGGTCCTGTTCGGGGACCCGCAGCTCGCCCTCACCGCCGTCAAGCGCGTCCTGGAGGTGACCCCCGAGGAGGTCAAGGAGGTCGCCAAGGCGCGCCTGCGGCCCGACAACCGCGCGGTGCTCGTCTACGAGCCGAAGTCCCCCGAGACCGTCGAGGACGCCGACGTCCCCGGGGACCCGGAATCGGAGGCCACCGTAGAGGCCGGCAACGACAACGAGGAGACGGCCAAGTGACCGAGCTCGCCACCATGGACTTCCACCCCCAGCCGCAGCCGGGCGAGGCCAGGCCGTGGGCGTTCCCGGCCCCCGAGCGCACCACGCTGGACAACGGCCTGACGGTGCTGCGCTGCCACCGCCCCGGCCAGCAGGTCGTCGCGGTCGAGGTCATGCTCGACGCGCCCCTGGACGCCGAGCCGAGCGGCCTCGACGGCGTCGCCACGATCATGGCGCGCGCCTTCTCGGAGGGCACCGACCAGCACTCGGCCGAGGAGTTCGCCGCCGAGCTGGAGCGGGCCGGCGCCACGCTGGACGCGCACGCCGACCACCCCGGCGTCCGCATCAGCCTGGAGGTCCCGGCCTCCCGCCTGGCCAAGGGCCTCGGCCTGCTCGCCGACGCCCTGCGCGCGCCCGCCTTCGCCGAGAGCGAGGTCGAGCGGCTGGTCCGCAACCGCCTGGACGAGATCCCGCACGAGCTGGCCAACCCCTCCCGGCGGGCCGCGAAGGAGCTTTCCCGGCAGCTGTTCCCGGCGGCCTCGCGCATGTCGCGCCCCCGCCAGGGCACGGAGGACACGGTCGAGAAGATCGACGCGGCGGCCGTGCGCGCCTTCTACGACCGGCACGTCCGACCCGCCACGGCGACCGTGGTGGTGGTCGGTGACCTCACCGGCACCGACCTGGACGAACTGCTCGGCGACACCCTCGGCGCCTGGTCCGGTACCCCCGGGCAGCCGCGGCCCGTGCCGCCGGTGACCGCGGACGACACCGGCCGCGTCGTCATCGTCGACCGGCCCGGCGCCGTCCAGACGCAGCTCCTGATCGGCCGGATCGGCCCCGACCGGCACGACCGCGTGTGGCCCGCCCAGGTGCTCGGCACGTACTGCCTCGGCGGCACCCTCACCTCCCGCCTGGACCGCGTCCTGCGCGAGGAGAAGGGCTACACGTACGGCGTGCGCTCCTTCGGTCAGGTCCTGCGGTCCACGCCGGAGGGCACCGGTGCCGCCATGCTCGCCATCAGCGGCTCCGTGGACACGCCGAACACCGGTCCCGCGCTGGAGGACCTGTGGAAGGTGCTGCGCACGCTCGCGGCGGAGGGACTGACGGACGCCGAGCGCGACGTCGCCGTGCAGAACCTCGTCGGGGTGGCACCGCTCAAGTACGAGACGGCGGCGGCCGTCGCGAGCACGCTCGCGGACCAGGTCGAGCAGCACCTGCCGGACGACTTCCAGGCGACGCTCTATCAGCAGCTCGCCGCCACCGGCACCGTTGAGGCCACGGCCGCGGTCATCAACGCCTTCCCGGTGGACCGCCTGGTGACCGTGCTCGTCGGTGACGCGGCCGAGATCAAGGCACCCGTCGAGGCGCTCGGCATCGGCGAAGTCACCGTCGTCACCGCGGAGTAGCGGCGGCGGGCGAAGCCGCGCCACGCGCGCGTGGGGCCCTGGCGACCGACGGGTCGTCAGGGCCCTTGCCGTCGCCGCCCCGCCGGAGCGCGGCCCGGATGTCCGGATTGGGGCGGAGGAGGCCCGTCTGGCCTGTGGGATGCGCTACAAAAACCCCGATCCGTTTGGGAATCGAAAGTCGCCCGCCGTAGCGTCTTCCCGGCTGTCCGTCAGGTACTGCGCCGCGCCCGCGGCACCGGACAGTCATCGCCGAGTCCCCCCACGGCGCGAGCCAGGGGAGCCGGGGACCCAACGCAGTCCCTGGGGTGAATCGGACGCCCGCGCGTGAGCGAGGGGGTCCGTAGGAGACCTTCCTGCTCCGAACCCGTCAGCTAACCCGGTAGGCGAGAAGGAAGGAAAGGACCAGCCACTTCATGGCGTTCATGTGCGCCACCGGGAAGCACCGCAGGCCCGGCAGGGTCAAGCGCACCACGGCTCAGGCGGCCGGTATCGCCGCCCTCACCACCACCGGTGTCATCGGCACCCTCGCGGCCGGCCCGGCGTCGGCCGCCGAGAACCCCGTCGAGCAGACCGGACTCACCCCGGTGATCACCGTGAGCGACGACGTCGCCGCGCAGATCGACGAGCAGGCCGCCGCGCAGAAGCAGGCGGCCGACCAGAAGGCGGCCGAGGAGGCCGCGGCCAGGGCCGCCGCCGAGCGGGCCGCCAAGGAACGCGCGGCCAAGGCCCGCGCCGCCCGCGAGGCCGAGCGCAAGCGCCTGAACGCGTTCGTCATCCCGATCACCGGCTCGTACGTCTCCACGGGCTACCAGGCCAGCAGCTCGCTGTGGTCCTCCGGCTCCCACACCGGCATCGACTTCCACGCGGCCAGCGGCACGTCCGTCCACGCGGTCGGCTCCGGCACGGTCGTCTCCACCGGCTGGGGCGGCGCGTACGGCAACCAGATCGTGATCCGGATGGCCGACGGCATGTACACCCAGTACGGCCACCTGTCGTCCATCGGTGTCAGCGTGGGCCAGAAGGTCGTCCCGGGCCAGCAGATCGGCCTGTCCGGCGCCACCGGCAACGTGACCGGGCCGCACCTGCACTTCGAGGCCCGCACCACCCCCGAGTACGGCTCGGACGTCGACCCGGTCGCCTACCTGCGCAAGCACGGCGTGAACGTCTGACGCCGTCCCGCGCGCGGCGTCCGCTCGACGGCGCCGCTCAAGGCGGCGTCCCGTCGCACGGCATTTCCGAAAGCCCCGGCCCACACGCCGGGGCTTTCGCTGTTTTCCCGCCCCCGACCGCATCCGCTGTCCAAAAAATATCCATGGATTCCGGCCTGCCGTCGGAAATTCCGGCTCATTGCAATAGAGTCACGGAAAGGCACGTCCTTCGTCGGCGTGTCACGGGGATCGAGGCGGAGGTCGGTCATGCGTATTCCGGCGCACTCGGTGTGCACGGCGATCCGGGACGACATCGTTGCCGGTGTCCACGAACGCGGCAGCCGCCTCACCGAGGAAGTCCTCGCCCGCCGCTACGGCGTCTCGCGCGTCCCCGTCCGCGAGGCCCTGCGCACCCTGGAGGCGGAGGGCTTCGTGGTGACCCGCAGGCACGCCGGCGCCTGCGTGGCCGAGCCGACCGAGCAGGAGGCCGCCGATCTGCTGGAGATGCGCCTGCTGCTGGAGCCGCTCGGCGCGGCCCGGGCCGCCCAGCGGCGCACCGAGGCCCATCTCAAGGTGCTGCGCGGCCTGGTCCGGCTGGGCCAGGAGCGGGCCAGGCGGGGCACCAGCGAGGACCTGCGCTCGCTCGGCGGCTGGTTCCACGAGACGCTCGCGCAGGCCGCGGGCAGCCAGGCGCTGACCGCAACGCTGACCCAGCTCAGGCACAAGATCGCCTGGATGTACGCGGTCGAGGCGTCGCCCCGTCCGGAGGAGACCTGGGCCGAGCACGGCGCCATCGTGGACGCCGTCGCCCGCGGTGACGGCGAGCGCGCGCGGGCGGTCACGGCCCTGCACACCGAACGCGCGGCGCCCGCGCACCGGCTGCGGCTCGCCCCGGGCGGCCCCCGCGCGGAGCGTGTGAGGAACTCGCAACATGCCGTCAACACACCGAGCCTGCGGTATTAACACGGGCGCCGTATACAAAGAGAGGGCATATTCGGCAGCCGGATTCTGTGCGCAGATTCGGCGCATCCGGTGCGGGGCTTCCGCGCGGGTATTCGGCGGAGGAATTCTCGCCGTCCTATCAGTGGTGCGTATCAATGGTGCGCGCCATGAATGGACGGCGCGCTCGATCCCCTGTGTTCTTCGTGCCGCGCGGCGAATCGGCGAACGCGAAAGCCGCGTCGCCCGCACGGGACGACGCGGCTTTCGCGGATCACGGCTCAGACGGTCTCGGGAAGTTCCTCGAGGCCCTCGGCGACCAGCTTCGCCAGCCGGTCGAGGGCGGCGTCCGCGCCCTCGGCCTCGGAGGCGAGGACGATCTCCTCGCCGCCCTGGGCGCCCAGGCCCAGGACAGCCAGCATGGAGGCCGCGTTGACGGGGTTGCCCCCGGCCTTGGCGATCGTCACCGGGACGCCTGTGGCCGTGGCGGCTCGGACGAAGATGGAAGCGGGGCGGGCGTGGAGGCCCTCGGCCCAGCCGACGTTGACGCGGCGCTCAGCCATGTGTTGCTGCCCTTCACTGTTTCAGGGTTGTCTAGACCAGTTTCCCATATCGCGAAGCGTGCCCGGAGCGGTCCTGTGTCCCGCTCCGGTGTGTCCCCGGACCGCGGCCTCGGTCCGGCGGCCGTCCTCCACAGACTGCCTCGCGCCGTTGTCGGACGCGAGCCGTACTCTGGGGCCCATGCAGAGCCCGGCGGACCGGCAGGACCGGCACGAGTACCCCGCCCACTGGGAGGCGGACGTGGTGCTGCGCGACGGGGGCACCGCGCGCATCCGGCCCATCACCATCGACGACGCCGACCGCCTGGTCAGCTTCTACGAGCAGGTCTCGGACGAGTCGAAGTACTACCGCTTCTTCGCGCCCTACCCGCGACTGTCCGCCAAGGACGTCCAACGCTTCACCCACCACGACTTCGTGGACCGGGTGGGACTCGCGGCCACCATCGGCGGCGAGTTCATCGCCACCGTACGCTACGACCGGATCAACGCGAACGGCATGCCCGCCTCTTCGCCCGCCGACGAGGCCGAGGTCGCCTTCCTGGTCCAGGACGCCCACCAGGGCCGCGGCGTCGCCTCCGCCCTCCTGGAGCACGTCGCGGCCGTCGCGCGTGAGCGCGGCATCCGCCGCTTCGCCGCCGAGGTGCTGCCCGCCAACACCAAGATGATCAAAGTGTTCACGGACGCCGGCTACACCCAGAAGCGCAGTTTCGAGGACGGCGTCGTACGCCTGGAGTTCGACCTCGAACCCACCGACCGCTCGGTCGCCGTGCAGCGCGCGCGGGAGCAGCGCGCCGAGGCGCGCTCGGTACGGCGGCTGCTGGCTCCCGGCTCGGTGGCGGTCGTCGGCGTCGGCCGCGCGCCCGGGGGAGTGGGCCGCAGCGTCCTCGGCAACATCCGGGACGCCGGTCACCCCGGCCGTCTCTACGCCGTGAACAAGGCGTTCCCCGAGGACCTGGAGGAGGTCGACGGCGTGCCGGCCCGCCGCTCGGTGCGGGACATCGACGGCCCCGTGGACCTGGCCGTCGTCGCCGTCCCCGCCGACCAGGTGCCCGCCGTGGTCGCCGAGTGCGGCGAACACGGCGTCCAGGGTCTCGTGGTGCTCTCGGCCGGGTACGCCGAGAGCGGGCCCGAGGGGCGGGAGCGCCAGCGGGCCCTGGTCCGGCTGGCCCGCGCGTACGGCATGCGGATCATCGGCCCCAACGCCTTCGGCGTCATCAACACCGCGCCCGCGGTGCGGCTGAACGCCTCGCTCGCACCCGAGATGCCCCGGCCGGGCCGCATCGGCATGTTCGCGCAGTCCGGGGCCATCGGCATCGCCCTGCTGTCCCGGCTGCACCGGCGCGGCGGCGGGGTCACCGGCGTCACCGGCGTCTCCACCTTCGTGTCCGCGGGCAACCGCGCCGACGTCTCGGGCAACGACGTCCTGCAGTACTGGTACGACGACCCCGACACCGACGTCGCCCTCATGTACCTGGAGTCCATCGGCAACCCGCGCAAGTTCACCCGCCTCGCCCGGCGCACCGCGGCGGCGAAGCCGCTGGTCGTGGTGCAGGGCACCGGCACCGCGCCGCTGGGCCACGCGGTCCGGGCCACCCGGCTGGAGCACGACACCGTCTCCGCGCTGCTGCGGCAGGCCGGGGTGATCCGGGTCGACACGATCACCGAGCTGGTCGACGCGGGCCTGCTCCTCGCCCGCCAGCCGCTGCCCGCAGGCCCGCGCGTGGCGATCCTCGGCAACTCCGAGTCGCTGGGCGTCCTCACCTACGACCGCTGTCTGGCGGAGGGGCTGCGCCCGGCCCGCCCGGTGGACCTGACCACGGCGGCCACGGCGGAGGACTTCCGCCGCGCGCTCGGGCAGGCCCTGGCCGACGACACCCACGACGCCGTCGTCGTCACGGTGATCCCCGCGATCGGCGAGGGAGCGCCGGGCGACGCCGAGCTGGCCGAGGCCCTGCGGTCGGCGGCCGCCGCGGTGCCCGGCAAACCGGTGCTGGTGGTCCACGTCGAACTCGGCGGGCTCGCCGAGGCACTCTCGGCCGCGGCGAGCACCGCCCCCCAGGCCGCCGACCGCCAGACGGAGGCCCCGGACCCCGCCGACCGGCAGGCGAAGACCCCGGACCCCGCGGACCGGCCGCCCACCGCCCTGCCGGCGACACCCCCCGACGGCACGCACCTGATCCCCGCCTACCCCGCCGCCGAACGCGCGGTCCGCGCCCTGGCCGAGGCCGTCCGGTACGGACAGTGGCGGCGCGAGGCCGCCGACCCCGGCCGGGTCCCTGAGTACGACGACATCGACGAGAAGGGCGCCGCCCGGCTGATCGACGCCCTGCTGCAGCGCGGCCAGGGACTCACCATCGGGCAGGAGGAGACCTGCGCGCTGCTCGCCGCCTACGGCATCCGGGTCCGCCGGGCGCTGCCCGCGCCGTCCCCGGACGAGGCCGCCGAGGCCGCCCGCGCCCTCGGCTACCCGGTCGCCCTCAAGGCCACCGCCCCGCACCTCAGGCACCGCGCCGACCTGGGCGGCGTCCGCCTCGACCTCGCCGACGAGGACCAACTGCGCCGCGCCTACGCCGAGTTGACCGAACTGTTCGGCAAGCCCGAGGAGCTGCGCCCGGTGGTGCAGGGCATGGCGCCGCGCGGGGTCGACACCGTCGTACGCGCCGTGATCGACCCGGCGGCCGGCGCCGTGCTGTCCTTCGGGCTCGCCGGTGCCGCCTCGCAGCTCCTCGGTGACATGGCCCACCGGCTGGTCCCGGTCACCGACCGCGAGGCGACCTCGCTGGTGCGCTCGATCCGCACGGCACCGCTGCTGTTCGGCTGGCGCGGCTCCACCCCGGTGGACACCCCCGCCCTCGAGGAACTGCTGCTGCGGCTCTCCCGGCTGGTCGACGACCACCCGGAGGTCGTCGCGGTCACCCTGGAACCGGTCGTCGTCGCCCCGCACGGGGCGAGCGTCCTCGGCGCCACCGTCCGGCTCGCGCCCCCACCCGCCCGCGACGACCTCGGCCCGCGCACGATGCCGGCGTACTGACCGGTCCAGGGGGGAACCACATGGGTGATCGCCGTCCGCAGGGCGGCCCGGCGCCCGTCCCGGGGCGCCGGCGTGCGGGCGAGCGGGCCGCCCCGGGTGCCCACGACTGGCCCGGACCGCCCTTGCCCACGGATTAGGATGGACGCCATGGCCAAGACCAGTACGACGACCCAGGGGCTGCGCGCGGCGATCGAGCGCAGCGGCTACTACCCGGCCCTCGTGGCCGAGGCGGTGGAGGCCGCCGTGGGCGGCGAGCCCATCCGGTCGTACCTGGTCCACCAGGAGACCACGTTCGACCAGAACGAGGTCCGCCGGCATGTGACCGTCCTGGTCCTCACCGGCAACCGCTTCATCGTCAGCCACACCGACGAGCAGGCCGCCGACACCACCTCCCCGACGCCGTACGCCACGACGTCCACGGAGTCCGTCAAGCTCGGCCGGATCTCGTCGGTCGTGGTCAGCAGGGTGGTCGCCAACCCCGAGCAGTACACGCCGGGCACCCTGCCCCGCGAGGTCGTCCTGACCATCGGCTGGGGCGCGGTCAGCCGCATCGACCTGGAGCCCGCCGCCTGTGGCGACCCCAACTGCGAGGCCGACCACGGCTACACCGGCAGTTCCACGGCGGACGACCTCAGCCTGCGGGTCAGCGAGGCCGGGGACGGTCCGGAGACGGTGCGCCAGGCGCTCGCCTTCGCGCAGTCCATCTCCGAGGCGACCGCGGACACCACGCGCTGATGGCCCAGCCCTCCCCCTGGGACCACCCGGAACCGCTCGCCCTGGACACCGCTCCGCTGCCCGAGTACGGCAGCGGCTCGCTCGCCGACCTGCTGCCGACGCTGGCCGCCGGCCTCGGCGTCCCCGGCACGACCGCCACGATCACGGAACTGACCCCCGCCGACCGGGTCTGCGTCTTCCTGGTCGACGGCCTCGGCTGGGAGCAGCTCAGGGCGCACCCCGACGAGGCGCCCTTCCTGACCTCACTGCTCGGCAGCTCGCGCGGCGGCACCGGGCGCCCGCTCACCGCCGGCTACCCGGCCACCACCGCGACCTCCCTGGCCTCCGTCGGCACCGGCCTGCCGCCGGGCGCCCACGGTCTGCCCGGCTACAGCGTGCGCAACCCGGACACCGGCGAGCTGATGAACCAGCTCCGCTGGCAGCCCTGGACGCCACCGCGCCCCTGGCAGCCGTACCCCACGGTCTTCCAGCTGGCCCACGACGCCGGCGTGCACGCCGCCCAGGTGTCCTCGCCCACCTTCGAGCGCACCCCGCTCACCAAGGTCGCGCTCAGCGGCGGCTCCTTCCACGGACGGCTCTCCGCGGAGGAGCGCATGGACCTCGCGGCCGGGCAGCTCGCCGCCGGCGAGCGCTCCCTGGTGTACACCTACTACGCCGAACTGGATGGCGCCGGGCACCGCTACGGCGTCGCCTCCGACACCTGGCGCGGTCAGCTCATGTACGTCGACCGGCTCGCCCAGCGCCTCGCCGAGCAGCTGCCGCCGCGCAGCGCGCTCTATGTGA
Source organism: Streptomyces collinus Tu 365 (assembly GCF_000444875.1). Classification (NCBI taxonomy): domain Bacteria; kingdom Bacillati; phylum Actinomycetota; class Actinomycetes; order Kitasatosporales; family Streptomycetaceae; genus Streptomyces; species Streptomyces collinus. Next base: position 6,331,550 of record NC_021985.1, read on the forward strand.
CCGCCGACCACGGCATGGTCGACGTCCCGTTCGACGAACAGCACCGGATCGACTTCGACGAGGACTGGGAGCTGCGCGCCGGCGTCGCCCTGCTCGGCGGCGAGGGCCGGGCCCGGCACGTGTACGCGGTCCCGGGCGCGGCGAACGACGTCGTGACGGTGTGGCGCGAGGTACTGGGCGAGCAGTTCTGGGTGGCCTCTCGGGACGAGGCGATCGAGGCCGGCTGGTTCGGGCCGCACATCGACGAGCGGGTGTACGCGCGCCTCGGCGACGTGATCGCGGCCGCCCACGACGACGTGCTGATCATCGCCTCCGAGCGGGAGCCCAAGGAGTCGGCGCTGGTCGGCAACCACGGCTCGATGACCCCCGCGGAGCAGCTGGTCCCGCTGCTCGAAGTACGCTCCTGAGACCCCCTGCCCGCCCCCGCCGAAAGGTGTTCGTCCCCTCATGCCCGAGCTGGTGTTCTTCTCCGGAACGATGGACTGCGGGAAGTCGACCCTGGCTCTGCAGATCGAGCACAACCGCTCCACGCGCGGCCTCGTCGGCATGATCTTCACCCGGGACGACCGGGCCGGCGAGGGCAAGCTGTCCTCCCGCCTCGGCCTGGTCACCGACGCCGTGGAGGTCGAGGACGGCCAGGACCTGTACGCGTACATCGTCGACCACCTGTCCCAGGGCGGCCGCGCGGACTACGTGATCGCGGACGAGGCGCAGTTCCTGGCACCCGGGCAGATCGACCAGCTCGCGCGCGTGGTGGACGACCTCGGCATGGACGTGTACGCCTTCGGGATCACCACCGACTTCCGCTCCAAGCTCTTCCCCGGCTCCCAGCGGCTGGTGGAGCTGGCCGACCGCATCGAGGTCCTCCAGGTCGAGGCGCTGTGCTGGTGCGGCGCCCGGGCCACGCACAACGCCCGTACGGTCGGCGGGGAGATGGTCGTCGAGGGCGCCCAGGTGGTCGTCGGCGACGTCAACCAGGCCGCGGGCGAGATCGGCTACGAGGTCCTGTGCCGCCGCCACCACCGCCGCCGGATGACCGCCGCGACGTCCCGCGCGGCGGCCCTGTCCCCGGACGTGCTGCCGGTGCCCCCGGCCTGAGACCGGCCGAGGGCGGCTCGGTGAGCGGTTCGGCGAGCGGCTGGGAAAGCGGCCCGGACAGCCGGTCAGTGCGGGTCCTCGATCACCGAGAACACCGCACCCTCCGGGTCCGCGACCGCGGCGACCCGGCCGTGCTCGCTGTCGTGGGCCGGGCCGAGCACCCGGCCGCCCAGCTCCTCGACCAGGCGCAGGGTCTCGTCGACGTCGGCGACCTCGAAGTAGGTCAGCCAGTGCGAGCCCCGGTCGCGCGGCAGCGCGTGTCCCACGCCGTGCAGGCCGGCCACCGGACGGCCGCCGAGGTCCAGGACGACATGGTCGAAGCCGGGGGACACCACCGGCTCCTCCTCGTACCCGAACACCGTCTCGTAGAACTTGGCGACGCTCTCGGTCTCGAAGGTGAGCAGCTCGTTCCAGGCGGGCGTGCCCGGCACCCCGCTGAGCGTCGCGCCGAGGTGGGACGCCCCCTGCCAGATGCCGAACACCGCGCCGGAGGTGTCGGAGGCGATGGCCATGCGCCCGGCCTCCGCCGCGTCCAGCGGTCCCACCGCCACCGTGCCACCGCACAGCCGTACCTGGTCGGCCGTCCGGTCCACGTCGTCCGAGGCGAAGTAGGGCGTCCAGGCGACCGGCAGCCGCTGGTCCGGCGTCAGCCGGCCGATGCCCGCCACGTCCTGACCGTCCAGCAGCGCCCGCACGTACGGGCCGAGCTGCTGCGGTCCGGGCCGGAACTCCCAGCCGAACAGGGCCCCGTAGAACTCCTCGGTCGCGGCCAGCCCGTGCACCATCAGGCTCACCCAGCAGGGTGTGCCGGGCGCGCGACGCGCGCGTGGACCGGCCGACTCCCGTGCCTCGGTCATCGATCACTCTCTCCCCGGCCCCTCGCGGTGGCCGTGTCGCATCCGCTCCCGGACGGTGCGTGCCGCTGCGCGTGCACGCCCGTGCCGGTACCCACATCCCCCGAGGTGCTGCTCGCCGGGCCGCGCCGATCGCCCGGTGCCGTCTTCGGAAGGATGCCCGATCGGCCGTCTTTCGCCGCTTCACGACGATGGCCGACGGGTGTTCGACAGATGTACAGCGTGTGCCCGATCCCGTACGCCTGGTGATCGAGCCTGTCCGGCCGAGCAGAGTAGCCGTACCTGGACGCCGCGGCCACCCCTGGCGTAAGGATGGACCTCATGACAGCCATCATCACCGCAACCGAACTCGCCGAGGACCTGGCCGGACAGGCCCCGCCGGTCCTGCTGGACGTCCGCTGGCAGCTGAGCACGGCGAAGGCGGCGGGCGTCCCGGCCTTCGACGGCCGGGCCGAGTACGCGGCCGGGCATCTTCCCGGCGCGGTCTTCGTCGACCTGGACCGGGAGCTGGCCTCCGCCGCCGGGGAGCACGGCCGCCATCCCCTGCCGGACCTCGCGGAGTTCGGCGCGGCCATGCGGCGCGCGGGCGTGTCGTCGGGCCGGCCGGTCGTCGTCTACGACGGCGGGCAGGGCTGGGCGGCGGCGCGCGCGTGGTGGCTGCTGCGCTGGACGGGTCACCCGGACGTGCGGGTCCTCGACGGCGGGTTGCCGTCCTGGCGGGGTGAGTTGTCGACGGAGCCGGTCACCCCGGCCGAGGGCGACTTCGAACCGGCGCCCGCCGCGGCCGGGTTGCTGGACGCGGACGCGGCCGCCGCCCTGGCCCGCTCGGGCGTGCTGCTCGACGCGCGCGCGGGGGAGCGGTACCGCGGTGAGGTGGAGCCGATCGACCCGGTCGGCGGCCACATCCCGGGCGCGGTGTCGGCGCCGACGACCGAGAACGTGGGCCCGGACGGCCGGTTCCTGCCCGCGGCCGACCTGCGCGACCGCTTCAAGGCCCTGGGCGTGTCCGGGGACGCGCCGGTGGGCGTCTACTGCGGCTCGGGCGTCTCGGGCGCCCACGAGGTGCTGGCCCTCGCGGTGGCGGGCGTTCCGGCGGCGCTCTACGTGGGCTCCTGGTCGGAGTGGTCGGCGGACCCGGCCCGTCCGGTCGCCGTGGGCCCCGACCCGCAGTAGGCACGGGAAGACACGGCGAAGCGGGGACACGCGCGCGTGCCCCCGCTTCACCCGGTCCGTCAGCCCTTCATACGGACGTACGTCCGGTTTACTCCTGCTTCTTGCGTCGGGTACCGAACACGATCTCGTCCCAGCTCGGGACCGCCGCACGGCGGCCGGGGCGGACGCCGTCGGCCTCGGCCTGCCGGTCGGTGGACCCGATGAGCCGGTCGCGGTGGCTGCCGACCGAGCGCGGCATGAGGACGTCCGCGTAGGCCGAACCGGCCGAGGCCGCGGGCGCCGGCGGCTCCTCCGCCTCGGGCTCCTCGACGGGCTCCTCCGTGACCTCGACGGGCCGTTCCGGTACGACCAGGTCGCCCCGGAAGCTCGGCACCGCCTCCAGCAGGCTGGTCAGCGAGTCGCGTTCGCCCGTGCTCTCCTCGGCGGGCTCGGACGCCTGCGCCGGCAGACTCGGGCGGTCCCGGTCGACGCGGTCGAGCGTGCGGTCCAGCGGACGGTCGCGCGGCAGCCGGGCGATGCGCGGCACGAACGGGAAGCTCGGCTCCGCAACGGCGAGGTCGTCGGACTCGCCGATCAGCGAGCGGGCCTCGTCGTCCACGGCCTGGACGAGCCGCCGGGGCGGGTCGTACGTCCAGCTCGCCGAGTGCGGTTCGCCGGCCACCAGGTAGACGAGCAGGACCTCCCAGGTGCCGTCGTCGCGGCGCCAGGAGTCCCACTGCACGGTGTCCTTCTCGGCGCCGCGCAGCAGCAGCCGTTCCTGGACGGCCTCGCCGAGCAGGGGGCCCGAGTTCTCGCCGGGGCGGCGGACCGGGGTCTTGCGGGCGCGCTCGGCCATGAAGGCGCGTTCGGCCAGCACCGGACCCTCGAAGCGCCGTACCCGGTCGACGGGGATGCCGGCGAGCTGGGCGACCTCTTCCGCGGTGGCACCGGCTCGTATACGCGCCTGGATGTCACGGGGGCGGAGATGGCTCTCCACCTCGATCTCGATCTGGCCGAGGCGGGGCCGGTCGCCGCGCACGGCGGCGCGCAGCCGCTCGTCGATCGGAAGCGTGTACTCCGTTGCGTCGGCAGCCTTCAGCACCAGCCGTGTGCCGTCATTCGAGACGGCCACGACACGCAGTTCGGGCATGGGGACCTCCCGGGTGGTGCCTGCCGACGTCACGTGCGTCGCTGCTTCCGCTAGTCGAGTGTGGCCTGCCCGGGTGCAGCCTGCCACAACCTTGCCGAGTTGCCCGGCGTGTCGGGCACGGGCCCTGGATCGCCGTTATGGCACGGTTACCTGTTCGCAACGCTAAGTGACAAACTCCGTCACTCTGTGCAACTAGCCCCCTCCCGGCGGTCCTGCGAGGCCGCGGACACCCTGGTGGGGGACCGGACCCAGGGCTCGCAACAGTACTCCATTTGGACCATGTGCGTGGATGGGCACGCCGTCCAACTTCTCGCAAGGGACGTGACTTGGCCGCCCGCAACCGGTTTCGCGGATCATGAAGGTGGCGAACTTCACGCAATCCCCAGAAACGGAACTAATGGTTTCGTTCGCACGTCCCTTTCTCGTGCAGACGATCCATCACGTCGCTCAAGCATGAGAAAGGGAGGCAAGTTCCGGGTATGCGTGAAACGCCCGATGCGGGTCGCAAGCGGATCGACCTGAGCGTCCCCCAGGTCGCCGGCAGCGCCCTCGCGGCGGTCGTGGCGGCCAAACTGGCCTCGTACTTCGGGGTGTACGGCACGATCCTCGGCGCCGGCGTCGTCAGTGTGGTCGCCAGCTGCGGCGGCACCCTCTTCCAGCATTTCTTCCGTCGTACGGGTGAACAGCTGAGGGAGGCGAAGCCGCCCGTCCGCCCCCGCCGGGAAGGCGCACCCGCTCCCGACGGGTTCGGCGAGGGGACCGTGTACCGGTCCCGGACGCGGACCTGGCGGCGCCCGGTCGTCGCGGCCGCCGTCGTCTTCTCGGTCACCATGGCCGGCATCACGGCGTACGAGCTGGTGTCCGGCAGCAGCTTCAGCGGCGGCAGGGGCACCACGGTCAGCGACGCGGTCGGCGAGCACGGCCGGTCCGTCCCGAGGACCGGTGGGACCGGATCCGCGACACGGCCCCCGGCCCCCGCCGCCGACCCGTCCTCCGGGTCCTCCGGCTCGTCCGGGTCCTCAGGGTCCGGCTTGTCGGAGGGGACCGCAGGGGCGGCCGCGTCGCCGTCCGGCGCACCTTCGGCGGGCGCCGCGGGCGGCGGCACGGACCCGGGCGCGACCTCCGTGCCGTCCGGGACGGCGAGCCCGCGCCCGAGCGGCGACCCGGCACCCGCGCCCAGCGGGTCCACGGCCGCTACGCCCCCAGGACCCTCCGCAAGTAGTCGTTCTGGAACAGGCGTTCCGGGTCCAGCCGGTCCCGCAGTGCCGTGAACTCGCCGAAGCGCGGATACACCCGGGAGAGGTAATCGGCGTCCCGGGTGTGCACCTTGCCCCAGTGCGGCCGGCCCTCGTGCGCCGTGAAGATGCGCTCGGCCGCCGTGAAGTAGGCGTGGTACGGCGTCCCCCGGAACATGTGGACGGCGACGTACGCGCTGTCCCGGCCGGAGGCGGTGGACAGGGTGATGTCGTCGGCGGGGGCGGTGCGCACCTCCACCGGGAAGCTGACGCGCAGCCCGGAGCGGTCGACCATGGTCTTCAGCTCGCGCAGCGTCTCGGCCAGGGCCGCGCGCGGAACGGCGTACTCCATCTCCACGAAGCGCACTCGGCGCGGCGAGGTGAACACCTTGTAGGGGATGTCCGTGTACGTCCGCGCGGACAGGGCCTTGCTGGACACCCGGGCGATGGCCGGAATGGCCGCGGGCGCCCCGCGCCCCACCCACTGGGCCACCTGGAAGACGCCGTTGGAGAGGAACTCGTCCTCGAACCACCCGGCCAGCTGCCCCACCGGCTGCTCCGGGCCGGCGCTGCGGTTGTTCCGCTTGGTGTTCGTGTTGCCGGTGTGCGGGAACCAGTAGAACTCGAAGTGCTCGTTCTCGGCCCACAGTTGGTCGAACTCGGCCAGAACCCGGTCGAAGGGCATCGGCTCCTCGCGGGCGGTGAGCAGGAACAGGGGCTCGACGGCGAAGGTGAGCGCGGTGACGATGCCGAGCGCGCCCAGGCCGATCCGGGCGGCCGCGAAGACCTCCGGGTTCTCCTTTTCGGAGCAGGTCAGCACCGAGCCGTCCGCCGTGACCAGTTCGAGTCCCCTGATCTGGGCGGCTATCGAGCCGGACTCGCGGCCGGTGCCGTGCGTGCCGGTGCTGACGGCGCCCGAGACGGTCTGCTCCATGATGTCGCCCATGTTGGTGAGCGACAGGCCCTCGCGCGCCAGCGCGGTGTTGAGCCTCTTGAGCGGGGTGCCGGCCTCGACCGTCACGGTCATGGCGTCCCGGTCGATGCCGCGGATGCCGGCCAGCAGCCGCGGGCGGATCAGCACGCCGTCGGTGGCGGCGATGGAGGTGAAGGAGTGCCCGGTGCCGACCGCCTTCACCTTCAGGCCGTCCTCGGCGGCCGCACGCACCGCGGCGGCCAGTTCCGCCACCGAGGCCGGTTCGACCTGACGGACGGGACGGGCGGTGACGTTGCCGCCCCAGTTACGCCAGGTGCCGTTCTTCGCGCTCACTGTGGTGCTCAACGGTGCCTCCCCGCCCCGCGGCCGGCCTGCGCAGCCGGCGGAACCCGAGGAAACCGACCGTGACCGCGACGGCTCCGGAGACGGCCGGAACCCCGTACCCGGCCCGCGCGCCGGCTGCGTCGATCACCCAGCCGGCCGCTGAGGAGCCGAGCGCGACGCCGACCGCGAGGCCGGTGCTCACCCAGGTCATGCCCTCGGTGAGCTTCGCGCGAGGTACGTGCTCTTCGATGAGGGACATCGTCGTGATCATCGTCGGTGCGATGGACAGCCCCGAAACGAACAGCGCCACGGCCAGAAGCGGCAGGTTTCCGACCAGTAGGAGGGGGATCATACTCACGGCCGTCGCCGCCACGCCCAGCAGCCAGCGGCGTTCCGGCGCCCCGGCGAACCGCATCAGCCCGAAGACCGCGCCCGCCAGGCAGGAGCCGGCCGCGTACAGCGCGAGGACGACGCTCGCGGCGCCCTTGTGGCCGCGCTCGTCGGCGAAGGCCACCGTGACCACGTCGACGGACCCGAAGATCGTCCCGGTCGCCACGAAGGTGAGCACCAGCACCTGGAGCGGCGCCGAGCGCAGCGCGCTGCCGCCGCCGTGGTGCTCGCGCGGGTGCGGCTCCGGCTCGGTGGCCCGCTGGGCGGTCAGCCAGAAGACACCGGCGGCCAGGAAGCAGGCGGCCAGCAGGGGCCCCGCCTCCGGGAACCAGGCCGTGCACAGGCCGATGGAGATGATCGGCCCGAAGATGAAGCACGCCTCGTCCACCACCGACTCGAACGAGTAGGCGGTGTGCAGCTTCTGCGTGCCCCGGTACAGGGCGGCCCAGCGGGCCCGGATCATCGCGCCCAGGCTCGGCACGGACCCGATGCCGGCGGCGCACACGAACAGCACCCAGTCCGGCCACTCGAAGTGCGCGGCCAGCAGCAGCCCCGCCGCGGCCGTGAGCGCCACCAGGGTCGCGGGGCGCAGCACCCGGCGCTGCCCGTGCCGGTCGACCAGCCGGGAGATCTGCGGGCCGATCACGGCGGCGGACAGGGCGATGGTGGCCGACAGCGCGCCCGCGAGGCCGTAGCGCCCGGTGAGCTGGGAGACCATCGTGACCACGCCGATGCCCATCATCGACAGCGGCATACGGCCGAGGAAGCCCGCTGCGGAGAAGCTCTTGGTGCCGGGCTCGGCGAACAGGGCGCGGTAGGGGCTGGGCACGTGGTCTCCGAGGGAGGATCGGTAAGGCGCGATTGCGGCTGATACAGCTTACGAGTTAGGTGACCCTAAACGCACCGGGGAGAACGGCGGGAAATTCCCGGCCGAACCGGCCGCAATCCGACTCTCCACCGCACTGCGTCCCCGCTGTCGGTGCCGGGTGGGAGGATCAGGACATGCCAGACGCGCTCGATGCCAGCCCCTACGACGCCCTGCTCCTGCTCTCCTTCGGCGGACCCGAGGGCCCCGACGACGTGGTCCCGTTCCTGGAGAACGTCACCCGCGGCCGTGGCATCCCGAAGGAACGCCTGAAGGAAGTCGGACAGCACTACTTCCTGTTCGGCGGGGTCAGCCCCATCAACGACCAGAACCGCGCCCTGCTGGACGCGCTGCGCGAGGACTTCGCCGGGCACGGTCTCGACCTGCCGGTCTACTGGGGCAACCGCAACTGGGCGCCGTACCTGACGGACACCCTGCGCGAGCTGACGGCCGACGGCCACCGCCGCGTCCTGGTGCTCGCCACCAGCGCCTACGCCTCCTACTCGGGCTGCCGCCAGTACCGCGAGAACCTCGCCGACGCGCTGGCCGCCCTGGAGGCCGAGGGCCTGGAGCCGCCGAAGGTCGACAAGCTCCGGCACTACTTCAACCACCCCGGGTTCGTCGAGCCCATGGTCGACGGGGTGCTGCGCTCGCTCGCGGACCTCCCCGAGGACGTCCGCGACGGCGCCCACATCGCCTTCACCACCCACTCCATCCCGACCTCGGCGGCCGACACCTCCGGCCCGGCCGAGGCCCACGGCGACGGCGGCGCCTACGTCGCGCAGCACCTGGACGTGGCCCGGCTGGTCGCCGACGCCGTCCGCGAGCGCACCGGCGTCGACCACCCCTGGCAGCTCGTCTACCAGTCCCGCTCCGGCGCCCCGCACATCCCCTGGCTCGAGCCGGACATCTGCGACCACCTGGAGGAGCGGCACGCCGCCGGTGTCCCGGCCGTCGTCATGGCCCCGATCGGCTTCGTCTCCGACCACATGGAGGTCCTCTACGACCTCGACACCGAGGCCAGGGCCAAGGCGGAGGAGCTGGGCCTGCCCGTGCGCCGCTCGGCCACCGTGGGCGCCGACCCGCGGTTCGCCGCCGCCGTCCGCGACCTCGTCCTGGAGAGGGCCGGCGCGGAACGCGGCCAGGAGGTCGCCCGCTGCGCCCTGGGCGCCCTCGGCGCGAGCCACGACCTCTGCCCGGTCGGCTGCTGCCCCGCCCGTGCCCCCCGCCCCGCCGCCGCGGGCGCCGACAGCCCCTACGCGTGAGGAGCCCCGTGACCGACGCCGCCCTTCACCGGGAACTGCTCGACCTGGCCCTGGAGGCCGCCGGCCGGGCCGGTGAGCTGCTGCGCGACGGCCGCCCCGCCGACCTGGCGGTGGCCCGGACGAAGTCGAGCCCCATCGACGTCGTCACCGAGATGGACATCGCGGCCGAGAAGCTGATCACCGACCTGATCTCCGGGCGGCGCCCCGACGACGGCTTCCTCGGCGAGGAGGGCGCCTCCGTGGCGGGCACCAGCGGCGTCCGCTGGGTGATCGACCCGCTCGACGGCACCGTGAACTACCTGTACGGGCTGCCGACCTGGGCGGTGTCCATCGCGGCCGAACACGACGGCGAGACCGTCGTCGGGGTCGTCGCGGCCCCGATGCGCGGCGAGACGTACCACGCGGTACGCGGCGGCGGCGCCCACGCGACCGGCGCCTGGGAGGGCGAGCGCGCTCTGTCCTGCCGCCCCGCACCCCCGCTGGACCAGGCACTGGTCTCCACCGGCTTCAACTACGTCGCCGCGGTCCGCGCCCACCAGGCCGAGGTCGCCGGCCGCCTCGTCCCGCTGCTGCGCGACATCCGGCGCAGCGGATCGGCCGCCGTCGACCTGTGCGACGTGGCCTGCGGCCGGCTCGACGGCTACTACGAGCGCGGACTCCACGCCTGGGACGTCGCGGCGGGCGACCTGATCGCCCGGGAGGCGGGCGCCCTGACCGGTGGACGGCCCGGAGAGCGCCCCGGACGCGACCTGACGGTGGCGGGCACCCCCGGCGTCTTCGAGCCCCTCCAGCGGCTGCTGGAGGACTTCGGGGCCTGGCACGACTGACCGGTTCCGGGGCACACGCCAAAAGCGGGACCCCCGGCGCTGGATTCGCCGGGGGCCCCGCTCGTGCGCTTGGCCGGTCAGACGCGTGACGCGCCGACTTCCACACCGTGTTCGGCGGCGAGGCGGCGCAGGTCGTCGAGCTCTGCCTGCTCCACCTCGACGAGGAAGTCGTCGCCCTCGTCACGAGCCCGGGTCAGGTCGGACTCGGTCGCCTTTATGCGCTGGAGAAGCCCTGCGGTGAATGCGTCCATGCTGCGCCCCCTCGTCCTGGGTCGTGGGTCGGGTGGCACGGGGGTGTGCCGTTCGGAAGGGGCGATCACGTCTTGCGCGGGTGCCCAGCGCAGCCCTGGCCGGGCGGCGACGGTGCCGGACATCCGCGCCCGCTCTGCGGAAGCGGACCGCGATGTACCGCATGGTGTTGCGGCACGTGCAGAGCGTGATCGCGGGGTGTAAAGCCGTCCTCCCCCCGCTCCCTTCCGCGGAAACCTCAACCGCTCGAAAAAATCCCGCATTCCCGGGCCCGTGACCGGATGTCTGCCGCGCGAACCCCGCCTTACAGCCGACTTATGGCCGAAAAGGGCAGGATGGAGGTCACATCCCACGGACACCCCTGCCCGCAGCGCGCCCACGGCGCGCTGCGCGGGCGGACACAGGAAGGACAAGCGACGTGCGCGTACTCGTCGTCGAGGACGAGCAACTGCTCGCCGATGCGGTGGCCACCGGACTGCGCCGGGAGGCCATGGCCGTCGACGTCGTGTACGACGGCGCGGCCGCCCTCGAACGCATCGGCGTCAACGACTACGACGTGGTCGTCCTCGACCGCGACCTCCCGCTCGTGCACGGCGACGACGTCTGCCGCAGGATCGTGGAGCTGGGCATGCCCACCCGGGTGCTCATGCTCACCGCCTCCGGTGACGTGAGCGACCGCGTCGAGGGCCTGGAGATCGGCGCCGACGACTACCTTCCCAAGCCGTTCGCGTTCAGCGAGCTGATCGCGCGGGTGCGCGCCCTCGGACGGCGCACCAGCGTGCCCCTGCCGCCGGTCCTGGAGCGCGCCGGCATCAAGCTCGACCCCAACCGCCGCGAGGTCTTCCGCGACGGCAAGGAGGTCCAGCTCGCGCCCAAGGAGTTCGCCGTCCTGGAGGTCCTGATGCGTAGCGAGGGCGCGGTCGTCTCGGCCGAGCAGCTGCTGGAGAAGGCCTGGGACGAGAACACCGACCCGTTCACCAACGTCGTGCGCGTGACCGTCATGACGCTGCGCCGCAAGCTCGGCGAGCCGCCCGTGATCGTCACGGTGCCCGGCTCCGGATACCGGATCTGATCCGCCGTGGCCGCGACACCCGCGCCGCCCCAGGCGCCTCCGAAACCCACCTGGGACCCCAGGAGGCCGCAGCCGCCCTTCCCGTGGCTGCGCCCGACCATCCGCATACGGCTCACGCTGCTCTACGGCGGCATGTTCCTGATCGCCGGCATCCTGCTGCTGTCGATCATCTACCTGCTGGCGGCGCAGGCGATCAACAGCGGCAACCAGCCGCTGTTCAAGATCGTCAGCTTCCAGAAGCTCCAGGTCTCCAGCGACAACTGCCCGGCGATCAACACCAACAGCCTGCCGCTGCAGGACTTCAGGGACGCCATCGCGCACTGCATGGACCAGCAGCGCCAGACGGCCCTCGACGACCTGCTCAGCCGCTCGCTGCTGGCCCTGCTGGGCCTCGCCGTGATCGCCTTCGCGTTCGGCTACGCGATGGCCGGGCGCGTGCTGTCGCCGCTCGGCCGGATCACCCGCACCGCGCGCGCGGTGGCCGGCTCCGACCTGTCCCGGCGGATCGAGCTGGACGGTCCCGACGACGAGCTCAAGGAGCTGGCGGACACCTTCGACGACATGCTGGAGCGCCTGCAGCGGGCCTTCACCGCCCAGCAGCGCTTCGTCGGCAACGCCTCCCACGAGCTGCGCACCCCGCTGGCGATCAACCGCACGCTGCTGGAGGTGCACCTGTCCGATCCGGGCGCCCCGGTGGAGCTGCAGCAGCTCGGCAGGACGCTCCTGGCCACCAACGAGCGCAGCGAGCAGCTGGTGGAGGGCCTGCTGCTGCTCGCCCGCAGCGACAACCAGATCGTCGAGCGCAAGCCGGTGGATCTCGCGGAGGTGGCCGGCCAGGCCGTCGACCAGGTGCACGCCGAGGCCGAGGCCAAGGGCGTCGACATCCGGGGCGAGTGCAAGACCGCCGTGGTGCAGGGCAACGGGGTGCTGCTGGAGCGGATCGCGCTGAACCTGGTGCAGAACGCGGTGCGCTACAACGTGCCCGAGGACGGCTGGGTGGAGGTGGCCACCGAGGTCGAGCACGGACAGGCGGTGCTCACGGTGTCGAACACCGGCCCGGTGGTACCCGCGTACGAGATCGACAATCTCTTCGAGCCCTTCAGACGGCTCCGTACGGAGCGCACGGGCAGCGACAAGGGCGTCGGTCTGGGTCTGTCCATCGTGCGGTCCGTGGCCCGCGCGCACGGCGGCCACATCGTGGCCAGGCCCCGAGAGGGCGGTGGTCTGGTGATGCGTGTCACCCTGCCGCTGTGACCGGCATCCGACACACGCGGAGGATGTTCGCTTTGCGCGGAATTTTCTGACCACCGTCCGGGGTTCCACTTGTGTGATCAATCACATGGGCGGATTTCCGGCCATGTACTCTCTGTGATCATGACAGGGCCCGCAAAGCCGGGAAAATCCTTGTTTTCAGGGCTCTTGATCACGGGAAGTACACGGTGAGGCGCCTTTGAGGTGCGGCATTCGAACCGTGTACGGTCCTCACCGCCATCCAAGGCGATCACCTTCGGGAGATCGGGTTGGGTGTCGATTGAGTAACAGACCTTGATGTGAGGCAAAATCTCCGCCTCAGGTCGGGCACAAGTCCGGCCTCTCACGCGTTACGTGCGCTGGAGACACCGCAGACACCCAGAGGGGGAGAGCGACATGGCAACCGATTACGACACTCCACGCAAGACCGACGACGACGTCGACTCGGACAGCCTTGAAGAGCTGAAGGCCCGCCGGAACGACAAGTCCACCTCAGCGGTGGACGTCGACGAGTTCGAGGCCGCAGAGGGCCTCGAGCTTCCGGGCGCCGACCTCTCGAACGAGGAGCTGGCCGTCCGCGTACTGCCGAAGCAGCAGGACGAGTTCACCTGCATGAGCTGCTTCCTGGTACATCACCGCAGCCAGCTGGCCCGGGAGAAGAACGGTCAGCCGATCTGCCGCGACTGCGACTGAGGACGGGTCGGCCGTGACCGGCTCGACCCCTCCACGGAAGCGCCGCTTCTCCAGGCGGGGAGCGGACAAGGGGCCGTACGACGGCCCGCACGGCGCGCGTGACGACGAGCGGGGCTCACCCGACGCGGGAGCCTCGCTCGAAGCGGCGTCCGGCCAGGACCGGCCGGCGCCGGCCGCACAGCCCGCGCCCGTCGCCAGGCGGCGGGTCGCGGTGGTCCGGGACAAGGCCCGGCACTTGGCCCGGGAAGGCGCCCGCAGGGGCGGCAGCCGGGCTCGCGCGGGGCTGTCCTACCTCGCGGACCGCATCATCGAGATCGCCCCGCGTGTCCCCGTACGCGACCTCGCGACCCTGCGCAGGCAGTTCCCGGGTCTCGGACCCGAGCAGCTCGCCGACAAGCTCGTCGCGGGCGCGGCGGCCGGGACCTCGACCGTCGGGGCCGGGATCGGCGCGGCGGCGATGCTGCCGGTGCCGCCGGCCATGCCGACCGAGCTGGCCGCCGAGATCACCGGCGTGGCGGCGATCGAGCTCAAGCTGATCGCCGAACTGCACGAGGTGTACGGCGTACGCCCGCAGGGGAACCTGAAGGTCCGCAGCACCGCGTACCTGTCCTCCTGGTCGGGGGAGCGCGGGATCAACGTGATGAGACCGTCGACCGTCGACGCGGCCCTCGGCGGCCAGATGAAGCGCGAACTGCGCCAGCAGATCATGAAGCGGATGGTCAGGGACCTGCCCAACCTGATGCCGTTCATGGTGGGCGCCGCGGTGGGCGCGGCCATGAACCGCCGGGACACCAAGAAGCTCGCCGCCCGGATCAGGGCGGATCTGCGCAAGGTCCAGGTGCCGTGGGACGAGCTGTCGGGGCTTCCCGCCCTGGAGCGCCCCGAGCACCCGCTGAGACTGGGCGACCTGCCCGAGGTGCTGGGCGACCGCCCCGACGACGTGCCCTAGGCCTTCTGCTCGCTGCGGGCCGCCTCGATCGCCGCCGCCAGCCGCTCCGGCTCCCGCGTCGACAGGTACAGGTACGGCGTCGGGTCCTCCGGGTCGGTGACCTCCACCCGCAGGGCCCCGGGGATGTAGGCGCGCAGCAGCAGGAAGGCGCGGGTGTCGGCCTTGTACGTGCGCCAGGCGCGCGCCTCCTCCGCGTCCAGCACCTCCGACCCGCCGAGTGCCGAGACCGGGATCCGCGCCTCGCCCGCGATCAGGAAGCCGCCCACGACCCGGATGCGGGGGGATCCGTAGGCGCTGGCCACCACGGCGGCCGCGGCCGTGCCGCCGACCAGGCCGCCGAGCAGCGGCAGCGTGCCGAAGGGGAGCAGGATCAGGGCGAACGAGACGCCCACGAGGAAACTGATCAGCCACCACGAGCGCGGGGCGGTGAGGCGTTCTTCGTAGGGGGTGGCGGAGTGCTGCATGGAGCCAAGCTTGGCACGGTATCCGCAACCCGCCGACGCGCGGGTAAGGTCTGCGGACGTGAGTGGTAGTTCCGCAGCTCTTCAGCCTCCCGCCGACGCGGTGAAACCCGTACGGCACCCCGACGCTCCCGCACCCGGCGAGCTTCTCGGCGCCCACTACGAACACTGTTTCGGATGTGGGCACGAGCAGCCGCACGGGCTGCACCTGGAGGCGCGCGCCGGCGAGGGCGTCTCGCTGACCGCCGAGTTCACCGTCCAGCCCGCCCACCAGGGCGCCCCGGGCCTCGCGCACGGCGGGGTGCTGGCCACCGCCCTCGACGAGACCCTCGGCTCGCTGAACTGGCTGCTGCGCACCATCGCCGTCACCGGCCGGCTGGAGACGGACTTCGTCCGGCCCGTCCCGGTGGGCACCACGCTGCACCTGGCGGCGGAGGTCACCGCCGTGGCCGGGCGGAAGATCTACTCCACCGCCACCGGGCGGATCGGCGGCCCCGAGGGGCCCGTCGCCGTGCGCGCCGACGCCCTCTTCATCGAGGTCAAGGTCGACCACTTCATCGACCACGGCCGCGACGAGGAGATCAAGGCCGCCATGAGCGACCCCGACCGGATCCGGCGCGCCCGCGCCTTCGAGGTGAACCCGTGACGCCCGACCCCGCCACGGCCCCCGGTGCCCGCGGCCCCCTGGACGTACTCATCCGCCGTGTCGACGCGGACGTACCGCTCCCGGCGTACGAGCACCCGGGCGACGCGGGGGCCGATCTGCGCACCACCGAGGCGTGCGAACTGGCACCCGGTGAGCGGGCCGTCCTGCCCACGGGAGTGTCGATCGCCCTCCCCGAGGGGTACGCGGCCTTCGTGCACCCACGGTCCGGGCTGGCCGCCCGCTGCGGTGTCGCCCTGGTGAATGCCCCGGGGACGGTTGATGCCGGGTACCGTGGGGAGATCAAGGTGATCGTGGTGAATCTCGACCCGCGCGAGTCCGTGCGGTTCGAGCGCTTCGACCGGATCGCCCAACTGGTCGTCCAGCAGGTCGAGAGGGTCCGCTTCCAGGAGGTCGCGGAGCTTCCCGGCTCGGCGCGGGCCGAAGGGGGCTTCGGGTCCACCGGTGGTCATGCCGCGGTGGGCGACGAGAGCGGCACAAGCGGTCGGGCCGCCGATGGCGGTCCGGCGGGTGGGAATCGATACGCTTCGGTCGTATCCGACCGGGAAGGACAGTGACGTGTTCGGACGTCGCAACAAGAAGGGTGCCGCCGAGGACGCGGCCGGCGAGGCCGAGCAGGTCGTCGACAGCGTCGACACCGAGGCGGACGAGGTGGAGGCCGAGCGCGAGCGCGTCCGGCTGGAGCCCGAGCCCAGGCCCGACGGGCCGTGGGACAGCAGCGAGGTGCGCGACCCGGGCGAGGGGCGCGTCGACCTCGGCGGGCTGTTCGTGCCGGGCGTCGACGGCATGGAGCTGCGGGTCGAGGTGGCCGGTGACGCGATCGTCGCGGCGACCGTCGTGCTGCGCGACAGCGCCGTCCAGCTGCAGGCCTTCGCCGCACCCAAGCGTGAGGGCATCTGGGGCGAGGTCCGCGAGGAGATCGCGGGCGGCATCACCCAGCAGGGCGGCATCGTCGACGAGGTCGAGGGTCCGCTGGGCTGGGAGCTGCGGGCCCAGGTGCCGGTGCAGCTGCCGGACGGCACCGGCGGCTTCCAGGTCGTGCGGTTCATCGGTGTGGACGGCCCGCGCTGGTTCCTGCGCGGTGTGATCTCCGGCCAGGGCGCCGTCCAGCCACAGGCCGCCGGTCTGCTGGAACAGATCTTCCGGGACACCGTCGTGGTCCGCGGCGAGGGCCCGATGGCGCCCCGCGACCCGATCGTCCTCAAGCTGCCGAACGACGCCCAGATGGTCCCCGAGGGCGTCCAGCAGGAGGAGGGCTCGCGCTTCTCCGGCGGTATGGGCCAGCTCCAGCGGGGCCCGGAGATCACCGAGGTCCGCTAGACACCCCGCTCGACGAGCGGTGCAAGGGCCGTACCCCTGGAGGTGCGGCCCTTTCGCCTGCGCGGATGGCACGTGCGGGCCGCGGCCCCCGCCCGAACCGTGGAACGCCCGGACGCCCGCAGCCGGGTTGCGCCGGGCCTCGGCCCCGCCGGTGCGGCGGGCCGGGCCCCCGGCCGTCAGAGTCGCGTCAAAGACCGTCGGGGAACGGGCCGGCCGGCCGTTCGGCCACATCCTTGGCCGTAGGGTCGACGCTGCGTACACAGCAGTCACGGGAAGACAATGGGGCCATGGCGCGCGGCAAGCTTCGGATCTACCTCGGTGCGGCACCGGGCGTGGGCAAGACCTACGCCATGCTGTCCGAGGCGCACCGGCGTGTCGAGCGGGGCACCGACTGCGTCGTCGGCCACGTCGAACACCATGACCGGCCGCGCACCGAGGTGATGCTGCACGGCCTGGAGCAGGTGCCGCGCAGACGGCTGGAGCACCGGGGCGCGGCCTTCGCCGAGATGGACGTCGACGCGGTGCTGCACCGGGCGCCCGCCGTCGCCCTGGTGGACGAACTCGCGCACACCAACGTGCCCGGTTCCCGCAACGCCAAGCGCTGGCAGGACGTCGAGGAACTGCTCGCCGCCGGGATCGACGTCGTCTCGACCGTCAACATCCAGCACCTGGAGTCCCTGGGTGACGTGGTCGAGTCGATCACCGGGGTGCGCCAGCGCGAGACCGTCCCGGACGAGGTCGTCCGCCGGGCCGACCAGATCGAACTGGTCGACATGTCCCCGCAGGCCCTGCGCCGCCGCATGGCGCACGGCAACATCTACCAGCCGGACAAGGTCGACGCCGCCCTGTCCAACTACTTCCGGCCCGGCAACCTCACCGCCCTTCGCGAGCTGGCGCTGCTGTGGGTGGCCGACCGGGTCGACGAGTACCTGAACGCCTACCGCAGCGAGCACCAGGTCTCCCGGATCTGGGGCTCCCGCGAGCGGATCGTGGTCGGGCTGACCGGCGGGCCCGAGGGCCGCACCCTGATCCGGCGCGCTGCGCGGCTCGCCGAGAAGGGCGCCGGCGGCGAGGTGCTCGCCGTCTACATCTCCCGCAGCGACGGCCTGACCTCGGCCTCGCCGAAGGAACTGGCCGTGCAGCGCACCCTGGTGGAGGACCTGGGCGGCACCTTCCACCACGTGGTCGGCGACGACATCCCGGCCTCCCTGCTCGACTTCGCGCGCGGCGTCAACGCCACCCAGATCGTGCTCGGCTCCTCGCGCCGCAAGGCCTGGCAGTACGTCTTCGGGCCCGGCGTCGGCGCCACGGTCGCCCGGGAGTCGGGACCCGACCTCGACGTCCACATCGTCACCCACGAAGAGGTCGCCAAGGGCCGCGGACTGCCCGTCGCCCGGGGCGGGCGGCTCGGCCGGACCCGGATCGTCTCGGGCTGGCTGGTCGGCCTGGCCGGCCCGGCGATCTTCGCGGTGCTGCTGAACACCGTCGACCTCGGCCTCGCCAACGACATGCTGCTGTTCCTCGCCGTGACGGTGGCCGCGGCCCTGCTCGGCGGCCTGCTGCCGGCCCTCGCCTCGGCGGCCTTCGGCTCCCTGCTGCTGAACTACTTCTACACCCCGCCGCTGCACCGGCTGACCGTCGCCGATCCCAAGAACATCGTGGCCATCGCGATCTTCTTCGGTGTCGGCATGTCGGTCGCCTCGGTGGTCGACCTCGCCGCCCGGCGCACCCACCAGGCCGCCCGGCTGCGCGCCGAGTCCGAGATCCTCTCCTTCCTCGCCGGCAACGTGCTGCGCGGCGAGACCGGCCTCGACGAACTGCTGGAGCGGGTCCGGGAGACCTTCGCCATGGAGTCGGCGGCCCTGCTGGAACGGGCGGGTGACGTCGAGCCATGGACCTGCGCGGGCCGCGCCGGGTTCGGGCCCCCGCTCGGACGACCCGAGGACGCCGACGTCGACATGCCGGTCGGCGACCACATGGCCCTCGCGCTGACCGGCCGGGTGCTGCCCGCCGAGGACCGCCGGGTGCTCGCCGCCTTCGCCGCGCAGGCCGCCGTCGCCCTCGACCGCAGGCGCCTGCAGGAGGAGGCGGACCAGGCCAAGGAGCTGGCCGAGGGCAACCGCATCCGCACCGCGCTGCTCGCCGCCGTCAGCCACGACCTGCGCACCCCGCTCGCCGGGATCAAGGCCGCGGTCTCCTCCCTGCGCTCCGAGGACGTGGCCTGGTCCGAGGAGGACCGGGCTGAGCTGCTGGAGGGCATCGAGGAGGGCGCCGACCGGCTCGACCACCTCGTGGGCAACCTCCTCGACATGTCCCGTCTGCACACCGGCACCGTCACCCCGCTCATCCGCGAGATCGACGTGGACGAGGTGGTCCCGATGGCGCTGTTCGGCGTCCCCGAGGACAGCGTCGAGCTGGACGTGCCCGAGACGCTGCCCATGGTCGCCGTCGACCCCGGGCTGCTGGAGCGGTCGGTGGCCAACCTCGTGGAGAACGCCGTCAAGTACAGCCCGGCCCGGCACCGGGTCCTGGTGTCCGCCAGCGCCCTGGTGGACCGGGTCGAGGTGCGGGTCGTGGACCGCGGGCCGGGGGTGCCGGACGAGGCGAAGGACCGGATCTTCGAACCCTTCCAGCGGTACGGCGACGCCCCGCGCGGCGCCGGGGTGGGCCTGGGCCTCGCGGTGGCCCGGGGCTTCGCCGAGGCCATGGGCGGCAGCCTGAACGCCGAGGACACCCCGGGCGGCGGGCTCACCATGGTGCTCAGCCTGCGCGCCGCCGGGACGCGTCCCGAGCACCTCCCTGCCGGGGAGCCCGGCACATCGGCCGGGGAGCCCGGCACAGAACCGGAAAGGCAGGCCTCATGACCCGTGTGCTCGTGGTCGACGACGAGCCGCAGATCGTGCGTGCCCTCGTGATCAACCTCAAGGCGCGCAAGTACGACGTCGACGCGGCACCCGACGGCAGGACCGCCCTCGACCTCGCCGCCTCCCGCCACCCGGACGTGGTCGTCCTCGACCTCGGGCTGCCGGACATGGACGGCGTGGAGGTGATCAGGGGGCTGCGCGGCTGGACCCGGGTGCCGATCCTGGTCCTGTCCGCCCGCCACTCCTCCGACGAGAAGGTCGAGGCGCTCGACGCCGGCGCCGACGACTACGTCACCAAGCCCTTCGGCATGGACGAACTGCTCGCCCGGCTGCGGGCCGCCGTGCGCCGGGCCGAGCCGGTCGGGCCCGGCGAGGACGACGTGACGACGGTGGAGACCGAGGGCTTCACCGTCGACCTCGCCGCGAAGAAGGTCAACCGGGCCGGCCGGGACGTCCGGCTCACCCCGACCGAGTGGCACCTGCTGGAGGTGCTGGTCCGCAGCCCCGGCCGGCTGGTCAGCCAGAAGCAGCTGCTCCAGGAGGTGTGGGGGCCCTCGTACGGCACCGAGTCCAACTACCTGCGCGTGTACATGGCCCAGCTGCGCAGGAAGCTGGAGGCGGACCCCGCGCACCCGAGGCACTTCATCACGGAGCCGGGGATGGGCTACCGGTTCGAGAGGTGAACCCACGAGGTGAACTCCGGAGGTGTATCCAGGAGGTGAGCTGCCTTACAGCCCTCTCGGCGGGTCCCGGTACGCTTCAGATATGAGTGCTGTTCCTCGTTCCGAAAAGCCGGCCGGCCGGTTCCGGCGGATGCTCGACCGGCTCTCCACGTCGCAGGAGGACCTGGAGTCGGAGGAGCTGCGGGAGGACACCGAGACCGCCGGTTGCGTCCGGATCGGTGACTGCCGTGACCGGCAGATCGTCACCGTAACTGGTACCTTGCGCACGGTCACCCTGCGACCGCGCGCCGGAGTCCCGGCCCTGGAGGCCGAACTGTTCGACGGCTCGGCCGCGCTGGACGTGGTGTGGCTCGGCAGGCGCTCCATCGTGGGCATAGAACCGGGGCGCAAGCTGATCGCATCGGGCCGGATCTCGATGAGCCGGGGCCGCCGTGTGCTGTTCAACCCGAAATACGAACTGCGACCCCTCGGACGGGAGTAGCCGGTGACGTCCCTCGACAAGCCGACCGAAGACACCGAACAGACCCAGCCGGACGAGGCCCGCGACGCCCGCGCGGTCACCGAGGCCGCGCTGTTCGAGGCGTTCGGCGGTGTCCGCGGCATGGTCGAGACGGTCCTGCCCGGGCTGCTCTTCGTCGCGATCTTCACGATCAACAAGGACCTGCACATCTCGGCGATCGCCGCGCTGGCCGTGTCGCTGGTGCTGGTGGTGGTGCGGCTGGTCCGCAAGGACACCGTCAAGCACGCCTTCAGCGGCGTCTTCGGCGTGGCCTTCGGCGTCGTCTTCGCGATGTTCACCGGCAACGCCAAGGACTTCTACCTGCCCGGCATGCTCTACACGCTGGGCCTGGCACTGGCCTACATCGTCACGACCCTCGCCGGGGTCCCGCTGATCGGCCTGATCCTCGGCCCGGTCTTCAAGGAGAACCTCTCCTGGCGCACCCGTAATCCGGGCCGCAAGAAGGCCTACGCCAAGGCCAGTTGGGCCTGGGGCCTGATCCTGCTCGCCAAGTGCGCGATCCTCTTCCCGCTGTACTGGTGGGCCAACACGGCCCAGCTCGGCTGGGTGCTGGTCGCGCTGAAGATCCCGCCGTTCCTGCTCGCGGTCTGGCTCACCTGGGTCTTCCTGGCGAAGGCACCCGCGCCGATCGACGTCTTCGCGGAGATGGAAGAGGCCGAGAAGGCCGAGAAGGCGGAGAAGGAGCGCAAGGCCGCCCTGGCCGGCGACGCCGGCGACCCGTCGGGCGGACGGCACCGCCGGGGCGCGTAGGGCGGCCGGCGGACGCGACGCCACGGCCCTCCGCGACCAGAACCACGCGAAGGGCGCCCTCGGCAGCGAGGGCGCCCTTCGTCGTACCGGCTCACACCGGCTCGTACGGCCCACACCGGCTCGTACCCGTACAGCCCCGTCAGGAGACCGTCACGCGTCCTCGCGGCGCACGGACAGCAGCTCCTCCAGCTGCTCCTCCCGGGCCTGGGCGGCCACGAAGAGCAGTTCGTCGCCCGGCTCCAGGGAGTCCTCCCGGGACGGGGTCAGGACCCGGTTGCCCCGGATGATCGTGACCAGCGAGGTGTCCTGCGGCCACTCCACGTCGCCGACCTGGGTGCCGGCCAGGGCCGACTCCTCGGGCAGGGTCAGCTCGACGAGGTTGGCGTCGCCGTGGCTGAAGCGGAGCAGCCGGACCAGGTCGCCGACGCTCACCGCCTCCTCGACCAGGGCCGACATCAGACGCGGCGTGGACACGGCGACGTCGACGCCCCACGACTCGTTGAACAGCCACTCGTTCTTCGGGTTGTTCACCCGGGCGACGACGCGCGGAACGCCGTACTCCGTCTTGGCGAGCAGCGAGACCACCAGGTTGACCTTGTCGTCACCGGTCGCGGCGATCACCACGTTGCAGCGCTGCAGCGCGGCCTCGTCCAGCGACGTGATCTCACAGGCGTCGGCCAGCAGCCACTCCGCCTGCGGCACCCGCTCCACCGAGATGGCGGTCGGGGCCTTGTCGATGAGCAGGACCTCGTGGCCGTTCTCCAGCAGCTCGCCCGCGATCGAGCGGCCGACGGCGCCGGCTCCGGCAATGGCGACCCTCATCAGTGACCGCTCTCCTCTTCCGGGCCCCCGGCGAACGCCGCCTCGACCTTCTCCACGTCGTCCGTCCGCATCATCACGTGCACCAGGTCGCCCTCCTGCAGCACCGTCTGCGAGGTGGGCAGGACCGCCTCGCCCAGGCGGGTCAGGAACGCCACGCGGACGCCGGTCTCCTCCTGGAGCCGGCTGATCTTGTGACCGACCCACTTGGGGGAGGCGTGCACCTCGGCGAGCTGCACCCCGCCGGTGGGGTCGCGCCACAGGGGCTCGGCGCCCGAGGGCAGCAGACGGCGCAGCATCTGGTCGGCGGTCCAGCGGACCGTGGCCACGGTGGGGATGCCCAGGCGCTGGTAGACCTCGGCGCGGCGCGGGTCGTAGATACGGGCGGCCACGTTCTCCACACCGAACATCTCGCGGGCCACGCGCGCGGAGATGATGTTGGAGTTGTCACCGCTGGAGACGGCGGCGAAGGCGCCGGCCTCCTCGATGCCCGCCTCGCGCAGGGTGTCCTGGTCGAAGCCGACACCGGTGACCCGGCGTCCCCCGAATCCCGGGCCCAGCCGGCGGAAGGCGGTGGGGTCCTGGTCGATCACGGCGACCGTGTGGCCCTGTTGCTCCAGGGTCTGGGCGAGAGCGGAGCCCACTCTTCCGCAGCCCATGATGACGATGTGCACGACCGTCCTTCCGGTGTCCAAAAGTTACTGCTCAGCATCAGGGTCTCAGACCGACGCCCAAAGCTACACAGGAGCCGTGCGGGCTGGGCACCCCCGTGTCCCGGATCGTGGCGATCACTGGCCCGGTTCGCTGTCCGGGACCACGGAGGGCAGGTCCCGGCGAGTGATGCTGCGCACGCTGAACAGGGTCAGGATTCCGAGGCCGAGCAGTGCGACCGTGGCACCGATCAGCTCCGCGGTCGCGGGCATGGGACCTCCGAAGTGCGATGACAGGCGGGATTTGCCATCTAGGCACGCGGAGCGCGCGAAGCACGGAATCCGCAGTTCCGAGCCCCCGTGAGTTCACTCGTGAGGCAGAACCGGGATGCCGGGTGGGCGGCAACGTGTTCGACGCCCTACGATCCTCTGTCGTGTCCAAACTGACCGACGTGCCCAAACGGATTCTGATCGGGCGCGCACTGCGCAGTGACCGGCTGGGCGAGACGCTCCTGCCGAAGCGCATCGCACTCCCTGTCTTCGCCTCCGACCCGCTGTCCTCCGTCGCCTACGCGCCGGGGGAGGTTCTGCTGGTCCTGTCCATCGCGGGCGTGTCGGCGTACCACTTCAGCCCCTGGATCGCCGTCGCGGTCGTCGTGCTGATGTTCACGGTCGTCGCCTCCTACCGGCAGAACGTGCACGCCTACCCGAGCGGCGGTGGCGACTACGAGGTCGCCACCACCAACCTCGGGCCCAAGGCCGGCCTCACCGTGGCCAGCGCGCTGCTCGTCGACTACGTCCTGACCGTCGCGGTCTCCATCGCCTCCGGCATCGAGAACCTCGGCTCCGCGGTCCCGTTCGTGGTGCAGCACAAGGTGCTGTGCGCGACGGCCGTGATCATCCTGCTGACCCTGATGAACCTGCGGGGCGTGAAGGAGTCGGGCAAGCTCTTCGCGATCCCGACCTACGTGTTCGTCGGCGGCGTCTTCGTCATGATCGCGTGGGGCGCGTTCCGCGGCCTGGTCCTCGGCGACACCATGCACGCGCCGACGGCCGACTACCACATCAAGGCCGAGCACCAGGGCCTCGCGGGCTTCGCGCTCGTCTTCCTGCTCCTGCGTGCCTTCTCCTCCGGCTGTGCCGCCCTGACGGGCGTGGAGGCCATCTCCAACGGCGTCCCGGCCTTCCGCAAGCCCAAGTCGAAGAACGCGGCGACCACGCTCGCCATGATGGGCCTGCTGGCCGTCACGATGTTCTGCGGCATCATCGCCCTCGCCATGTCGACGAACGTCCGCATGGCCGAGCACCCCGCCACCGACCTGATCCACAACGGAAAGCCGGTCGGCTCCGGCTACGTCCAGAACCCGGTGATCTCCCAGGTCGCCGAGGCGGTCTTCGGCAAGGGCAGCTTCCTGTTCGTGCTGCTGGCCGCCGCCACCGCCCTGGTGCTGTTCCTCGCGGCGAACACGGCGTACAACGGCTTCCCGCTGCTCGGCTCGATCCTCGCCCAGGACCGCTACCTGCCCCGCCAGCTCCACACCCGCGGCGACCGCCTCGCCTTCTCCAACGGCATCGTGCTGCTGGCCGGCGCGGCGACCCTGCTCGTGGTCATCTACGGCGCGGACTCCACCCGGCTGATCCAGCTCTACATCGTCGGCGTGTTCGTGTCCTTCACCCTCAGCCAGACCGGCATGGTCCGGCACTGGAACCGCCACCTCGCGGTCGAGAAGGACGCGGCCAAGCGCAGCCACATGATCCGCTCCCGCGCGATCAACGCCTTCGGCGCCTTCTTCACCGGCCTGGTGCTCGTCGTCGTCCTGGTCACCAAGTTCACGCACGGCGCCTGGGTCGCCCTGCTGGGCATGTGCATCTTCTACGCGACCATGACGGCGATCCGTAAGCACTACGACCGCGTCGCCGAGGAGATCGCGGCCCCCGAGGGCCCGAGCGACGACAGCGTCCGGCCCTCCCGGGTGCACTCCGTCGTGCTGATCTCCAAGATCCACCGCCCCACCCTGCGCGCCATGGCCTACGCCAAGCTGATGCGCTCGGACACCCTGGAGGCGCTCACCGTCAACGTCGACCCGGCGGAGACCAAGGCGCTGCGCGAGGAGTGGGAGCGGCGCGGCATCGACGTACCGCTGAAGGTCCTCGACTCGCCGTACCGCGAGATCACGCGGCCGATCATCGAGTACGTCAAGGGCCTGCGCAAGGAGTCCCCGCGCGACGCCGTCTCCGTGATCATCCCCGAGTACGTGGTCGGCCACTGGTACGAGCACCTGCTGCACAACCAGAGCGCCCTGCGGCTCAAGGGACGCCTGCTGTTCACGCCGGGCGTCATGGTGACCTCGGTGCCCTACCAGCTCCAGTCCTCCGAGGCGGCCAAGCTGCGCGCCCGCAGGCGCCAGGAGTGGAACGCGCCCGGCGCGGTCCGGCGCGGCCCGGCGGTGGAACGGCCGAAGGAGTCCGCGGCCAAGGACTGAGGCACGGGTCCCGGGCCCCGGACGCGAGCGCGGGACCGGGGCGCGTGAGCGAGGCCGTAGACTGGTGGGCTGTTGTCAGGCCCGCCGGTCCGCGGCCTCTTCCGTTGCCGCGGTCCCTCCCGATCTGGAGTCACCCCACCATGCAGGCAGAACCGACCAAGTCTCTGGTGGGCGAGGAGTACGAGGTCGAGATCGGCCCCGTCGCCCACGGCGGCCACTGCATCGCCCGCACCGCCGAGGGCCAGGTGCTCTTCGTCCGGCACACCCTGCCCGGCGAACGGGTGGTGGCCCGGGTGACCGAGGGCGAGGAGGGTGCACGCTTCCTGCGCGCCGACGCCGTACAGATCCTCGAGGCGTCCAAGGACCGCATCGAGGCCCCCTGCCCCTACGCCGGCCCTGGCCGCTGCGGCGGCTGCGACTGGCAGCACGCCAAGCCCGGCGCCCAGCGCCGCCTCAAGGGCGAGGTGATCGCCGAGCAGCTCAAGCGGCTCGCGGGCCTCACCCCCGAGGAAGCGGGCTGGGACGGCACGGTGCTGCCCGCCGAGGGGGACAAGCTGCCCGCCGGCGAGGTGCCGCAGTGGCGCACCCGCGTGCAGTACGCCGTGGACGCCGACGGCAACGCCGGACTGCGCCGCCACCGCTCGCACGAGGTCGAGCCGATCGACCACTGCATGATCGCCGCGCCCGGCGTCAGCGAGCTGGGCATCGAGGACCGGGACTGGGCCGGCATGGCCGCCGTCGACGCGATCGCCGCCACCGGCTCCCAGGACCGCATGGTCATCCTGGAGCCCCGCCCCGGCGCGCGGCTGCCGCTCGTCGAGCTCGACCGGCCCGTCTCCGTGATGCGGGTCGACGAGAAGGACGGCGGCATCCACCGCGTCCACGGCCGCGCGTTCGTCCGCGAGCGCGCCGACGACCGCACCTACCGCGTCGGCAGCGGCGGCTTCTGGCAGGTCCACCCGAAGGCGGCCGACACCCTGGTCAAGGCCGTGATGCAGGGCCTGCTGCCGCGCAAGGGCGAGATGGCCCTCGACCTCTACTGCGGCGTCGGCCTCTTCGCCGGCGCCCTGGCCGACCGCCTCGGCGAGAAGGGCGCGGTCCTCGGCATCGAGTCCGGCAAGCGCGCGGTGGAGGACGCCCGGCACAACCTGGCCGACTTCCCCCGGGTCCGGATCGAGCAGGGCAAGGTCGAGTCGGTCCTCCCGCGCACCGGCATCACCGAGGTCGACCTGATCGTCCTGGACCCGCCTCGCGCCGGAGCCGGCCGCAAGACGGTGGAACACCTGGCGTCCCTGGGCGCCCGCCGCATCGCCTACGTCGCCTGCGACCCGGCCGCCCTCGCCCGCGACCTGGGGTACTTCCGCGACGGCGGCTACCGGGTGCGGACGCTGCGGGCGTTCGACCTGTTCCCGATGACGCATCACGTGGAGTGCGTGGCGATTCTGGAGCCGGTCGCGAAGGGCTCCTGACCTGGGGCTTGGTGCGTGCGCATTATGTGCAGTGTGGGCGTTACGGGCGATATCTTGACGCTGAAATGACGCTTGTGACGCTCATTTGACGCTCGTTCTGATGGAGTGTCAGGTGATGAGTAGTGCGTCGGTCCATCAGGATGCCGAAGGGCGGAGGGCTCCTTCTGCCAGAGCCCGCGGCTCTCAGGTGTGCCCCCGGCCCAAGCTCACTTCTCGGTGTTTCGAAAGTGCTCGCTCAGGAACTGAGGCTCTTGCGGCGGGCACGGAACGTGTACGTGGTGCCGTTCGCGTCCGTGTGGTAACCCCAGCCGCCAGTGACCGCCAGGTCCCAACCGTGTTGCTCTCTCATTTGCGCGGCGAAGGTGCGACGGTCCTTGACGGAACATCCGCAGGCGAGGCGTAGGTCAATGCTCACGTACTGGCTGCGGGGATTCTGCTCACCGTCCGCCAGGCTCCAGTGGACGTCGTGGACGTGGTCGGCAAGGCCGGTTCGCTCCTCGTCGTGGACGATGCCGTGTGCCCGCGCGAACTCGTCCAGGTCATCGATGGCGAAGAGGTCGCTTCGCCACTGTCCGGGCCAGACCGCGAAGAGGCGGGATGCTCCAGCGACTGCGCGTTGATGGGCGTCGGGTCCCGCGCCCTGGGTGACTCGGCCGTCCTCGTGGACTTCGATGTAGCACGTGGTGTCCAGCGTGTACGGGAAGTCCTTCCCAGCGGCGGCAGCGCTTCTCGGTTCCATGGCCCCCATCCCGCGGTGATCGTGAGGCCACGTTACGGCAGGGCGCGGGGCGGCGCTGCGGCCTTCCGGAGTTTTGCCAGCGGGCCGCCGTACGCCGCGGCGGCCTGGCGCGAATTAGGGCACGCGAAGGGCGCAGAGGTCCGAAAAGGTTTAGATGAGCAACGAACTCCAGGCTGCTGACGTCGAGTTCCACGCTGTGACGGGTGACGAGAATCGAACCCGTGCTCTCAGCTTTGGAAGCGACGGCGGTTGGGCGGGGGCTATGTCTCTGACCTGGGCAGACGTCATCTCTCCGGGGTGGTCGGGCGGTCTGTTCGCGCCGCTGTTGACCGTGGTTTTCCGCTCTTAAGGGCACGCTGAGGGCACGGCGTCCTGGATCGGCGGAACATTCCGTGAGCGCGATGGCCGAAGTGCCGGGATTGGCTCGCTCCGCTGCCTGGACCAGAAGCCCCGTCGCGAGTGCACACGCCGTCTTGGCGGGGAGCCCTTCAGCGGCTGGACGATAACCTTCACCGACCCCAACTCTGCGCTGCCATCGTCGACAGCCTGACCTTCAACGGCGCGATCATCCAGACCGGCACCAAGTCCTACCGCTTCGCCCGTTGAGGAGCCGCCTGGCTGTAGCTGCCGTGGCTGCTGCGGCCGATTGCTGACCTCTTGACCAAGGGTGCACCGAAGACCGTCTGCCCAAGTCCGTGGGCGTTCGCACCGCGCAACAGCTCCGGCATCATTACCGCGCTTATCCCAACAGCCATGCTTAGCCAGGAAATTACTAGGTACCTCACCCGATTGGGTGAATGCTGTCGAGGTGAATGGGCGCAGCTGGACACTCCGGTGGCAGAGTCCACCACGCACGTCGGTGGTCTATCGCTGGCGTCCGCCTCATGCCGCCGTCGGCGGAGCAGGAAACCAGTCGAGAGATCCCCAGGCCCACGGTGCCGTTCGGGTTGATCCTTCTGCGGGCGTCGGCAACTGGACCGTACGAAGCGGAACACGCCGAACAACCAGGGTTGTCGGTTTGCGTCCCGCTGCCGCGAGGCTTCGCCTCGGGTGCGTGTCACGCGCCCGGCGGACGGATGCGTGCTGTCACCCAGCTGCGGCTGTGAGAAGGACTACTCCATGGCAACCAAGCGGCCTGACGGCATCTACCCCTACATCGGCACCGATACATGGGGAGAGCGACTCGCGGACGCCGTCGAGAACACCTGTGAGCAGGCGGGCGTGATCCCGCCCCCGCGTTCCGCGATCACCGAGGGCATCGCTACTGCCCTCGGCGACACCGAGATCAAGAAGATCGTTGTCACCTCTCGTGGCAAGAAGGTCCTCACCCCCTCCGCTTGGCGCGAGGTCAACTCGGGTGACGACAAGGTCCTGTTGCTCATCTGCGACGTCCACGGTGCAGCCGTGGTCCCCTGGGACCTCAACGACCGCACTGTCAGTTCCTGGGCTCCGCCCAGCCCGGAAGCCACCCAGCGCGTCGTTGAACTCGTGGCGGCTGAAGCCGACTTGGAGAACGCGGAGAAGGCCAAGAAGCTCGCCGAGAAGGAGTGTGACGCCCGGCGACGCGCACCCGGTGATGATCCGCACGCCGCTGCGGCCCTCGCCGCGGCGCAGGAGAAGTACGTGCATGCCAGCAAGCGGGTGCGGGAGGCTGAGCGCACGAAAGCCGCCTTGCTTTCCGCACTTGGCCAGCGCCGGCCGCGTCCGGTAGTTCACGCGGCAGAGGAAGACGGCGAGCCCAAGACCGCCCTCGTCCTGGCCGAGCAGCAGTACGAGGTGGCAGTTCATGTTCACCGCTACGCCGTGGAGAACCTGCGGCGCTCCGGCAAGACCCGCGGCTACGACCTCGCCGAGTCCCTGGTCACCGCCGGTCAGCTGACGCGTGGCATGAGCGTTCTCCAGCAGTGGCAAGTTACCAACCCTGATGGCAGTACCTCCCGGCTGTGGCGGATGGTCGCAGTGACTGCCAATAACCGCGCCCTGGCCCGACTCGATGTATTCGGTCTGCGCTCAGAGCACCTGGTGACCGGGATGCCCCAGTCCGCTGTGCCGCTTTCCAAGGGGCCGAACGACCCCACCGTGCTGCTGCTCAGCCAGCGGGAGATCCTTAACCGCGTCTCGCATGGCTTCAACGAGGACAGTGCCGCAGATGCGACGGAGCCGGACCACAAGG
The DNA here is from genome assembly GCF_000444875.1 of Streptomyces collinus Tu 365. Classification (NCBI taxonomy): domain Bacteria; kingdom Bacillati; phylum Actinomycetota; class Actinomycetes; order Kitasatosporales; family Streptomycetaceae; genus Streptomyces; species Streptomyces collinus. The sequence continues at coordinate 6,361,453 of NC_021985.1, forward strand.
CGCTGCGCGCAATGAAGATCGCCACCGTGCCGGCCGAGATTGTCATCGGCTGCAGCAAGCCTGCCGCGCTGGAGCACGTGCTGCGGGCGTTGAACGTCAACGACCACCTGCGCGGTATCCAGCCGTACGACGAGGATGCGCGCCTGATCGCCTTGTTTGCCACGCTCGTGGACACCTATGCCAAGGAGGGCAAGCTGGGACCGATCCTTGCGGACGCCTTCCCCACCGCCCAGGGGGCTGATCTGCTGGACCTGGGCGGCGTGCGCGACGCCCTCACCGCAAACGGTTCCCTCGACCCGCTGGCTCCCCTGCTGCCTGCCGACGAGAAGGTCTCGCCGGTCACCTTGCGGGACATCGCCATCCGTGCCATCACCACCCTCGTCTTCCCGGACGTACCCCCCGCCGGTCCGGAGACCGGCAAACGTCAGGTTCGGGACACCGGACCCTACTGGCCCATCGTGAAGGCCGCCCTGCAGGAAGCCCCGTGGAGCCAGATCCGGGCCAAGACCGCAGAGGCCCGTACCAGGCTCTGGTCCGCTGCTATCGCACAGATGTTTCTGCATCGCGCCAACATTCTCTCCGCGCTCGGCCTGTTCGGCGTGCCCGAAGTCAAGGACGGCTCCGGGCAGGATCCGAGGCCGCTAAAGGAACTGCTTCTCGGCGCCGAGGCTGGAGATGCCACCGCGTGGGCGGCACTGGTGCGGCGGATGGCACCCGCACTGATCCACACTCCCGAACCGCTGATCACCCCCGGTCAGGGCAGTGAGGCGGGAGCGGGGCGCAAGGGCGTCCGTCGTACCCCGACGAATGCCCTTGCGGCCCTGACGCTCGCTTACACCGAGAATGCGCCAGGCGTCAGCAGGGAGCTTCTGCTCGCGTTCGCCCGGTCCGTGCTGCAGCACCCAGACGCGACCCAGGCGCCCGAAGCGCCCGGCGGCGGACGGCTTGTCTGCTACGGCGAGAGCCTCTGGAGTGAGGAGGACCAGACCCCGATCGTGCCCGGGATGGTGCTCGCTCCTGACATCAATGGTGAAGCCACCTCTTTCGTCGCCGACAAGGCGTGGTTCGATCACCTCTTCCCGGCGGAACTGGGCCGTGCCTCACGGACTGGTGCCTCTGGTAGCAACGCCGGCGACGGGGGGAGCGACTCTGAGAGCACCAACCAGTCGGATGGCGCCACGACCATCCATGGGCAGGTACCACCATCCGACCCGCGAGACCGGCTGGCCGAACTCCGACGGGAGCTGCCGGCCCGGATCGAGCTGGCCGAAGGCATCTACCAGCGTGCCGTCGAGGCGGCCAACGCTCTCCTGGTCGACTTCGATGAAGCGAGCCGCCTGCGCTCCCAGTTGGGCGAGGAGCCATTGCCTGCCGACCAAAGGATCCAGTGGATGGAACGCCTGGCGTCCGCCCGTAAGACGGCTCAGGACAGTGCGACGGTGCTGAGCCAGGTGGAGGCCCTCATCCTGCAGGTGTAGGGGCTGCTCGATCCTGGAACAGACCGACTTGAAGTGGTGCTCGACTGACGGCCGTGCACCAACCACTGGGGTTGGTGCACGGAACCCAAGGCGTCACCGTCCATCGTGGTCCGCCCAGATCCAGCCAGGGCAACTGAGACCCAAACAGAGACCACGGCACGACGATGGCCCCGCCCGAAATCCGGTTGGGGCCTTCGTTTGCCCAGGTGGGCTGCGGCGGAGGATACGAGATTCGAACTCGTGAGGGGTTGCCCCTACACGCTTTCCAAAGGTTCGTACGGGGGTCCGGCGGCGGCCGTAGGGGTTCTGACCTGCGGCGGAGCGTTCAGGATGGCCCCGCCCGGACAGGGCCGAACGAGGCCGAATGAGACCAGAACTGAGACCAGCCGCTGGCTGGCTCTGCGGTTCGAACTCGCCGAGCCGTCTCGTTGGCTCGCCCTTCGGCGCGCTGAGGTAGAAGCCGCCTGCTACTCCACAGTCTCTTCGAGCGGCCTTGCCTTATTGCCAGGCCGGCATGCTTCGGGCCGCCTCGAACGCCCTTTGTACGTAAGGTAGATGGTGTTTACTGCCTGTCAGGTGGGCTGGTCACGGGCGTGAGGATGAGCGGATGGCAGCAGCGGAGCAAGTCGGGAGCGGAGAGGCCGCCTTCTCGAAAGCGTCTGATGTCAAAAACGACCTCTCCGGGCAGGTGGCTGGCCCGGCCATCCAAGCCGGGGCGATCCATGGCGATGTGAACATCACCATGACGGGCCTACCTTCGGTGGCCGAGGCTCCCGACCAGGCTCTTGCCGAGGAACTGCGCAAGTCGTCACAGATCTGGCGAGCCCGGTTCTCCAGTGTCGACTTGGTCAACTTGCCACGGATGGCGATGCTCGCGCAGAGCAACGCGGTGGCAGCCGCGGCAAGAAAAGCCGGACTCGACAGTACGAGGCCGTTTCGTGGCCAGGGGATGGCACCAGGGGAGTTTGTCCGGATCGTTCGCCCCTTATTCGAGACATGGGACGCGGAGGCGGTGGCGCTCTGTGAACACACGGCAGACAAGGTGCATCGTGGCCTTCTGGTCTCTTTCGAAAGCGCCATGCGCTGCAGCAATCCGCCCGAGGTTCCGCTGAGAGAGCCGACTGGAGTCCTGACCAAAGATCCCCACCTCGTCTTCTCCGTCGGGGCAAGGAAGGTGGTCATCACCTTTGACCCGCGTTGGCTGACGACGTCGACCGCTACTACAACGCTCCATGACGCTGCTCAGGAGGCGCTGGTCTTCTCGGGTATCGGAACGGTCGCGTCGGTATCGGAAGGAGGTCAGATTCGCATCTCCGCGCTTGTTTTCGGGCAGCCGGAGACCATGCTGCAGGCTCAGTTTGAGTATGTAAAGAAATCCGTTATTCCGGAGCCGCCCGGTTTGGCGGCGGCGGACTTTCGTAACGAACTGTCTAGTTTGGAAATATCGGAGCCCTCCAGGAGGCAATTTCGGGAAAGAGGAACTGTGGGCCGAAAGAACATCGCTCTGCTATTTGATGAAGACAAGGTGCTGCCCGGGCAGATCGACCAGGATGTGCTGACCCAGGTTTCTCGGGTTGTCCCCGAGTATCGACGCGATCTGGGTGTAGCCATCGCGAGTCTGTTCTTCAACGATAGAGGTGTCGCGGTTGTTGATCTCGCTGCCCATTTCCTTGCTCGGGAGCCCGCACTCTGGAAGTCCCTCACGGTGCCCGGACTTACTGCTCTGATCAAGACCTGCAACCTCGCGGTGGCTACCGTTTCTGGGGTCAGTGACGAGCAGGCGGAGGATCTGCATGCAGCGATGCATGAAACGGTTGACAGTTATCTCGGATGCGTCGAGGTGGATAGGAGCTTGCCCCTGCATGAGCGGCTTCTTCCGGCACATGATGACTACCATGTCGCCGGTGCTGAATTGCGGCTTGTTTATAGCGCTGCAAGGCGGGCTCTCGACGAGGCTAACGGTGAAGACCTCGAAGCGCCGTTGGATGAATGGCGGCAGAGAGGGCTGTTTCGCACTGTGAAATGGGAAAAAGACTTGGAGCAGTCTGCGGTCGAGGAAAAGGAAGCGGCGATGATTATCGAAGCCTGGCTGAACTCGCAGACTGAATGATCCCACCGAGCTGATCGAGTAGAAACACCCTGTGGTGGCGACGACGTGCCGCTGCGACCTTGGTGAACCCCTATCGATCAGTCCTGGTGCGCGTCATGTTGAAGGTGAGGTTTGAGAAATCCCGGCCTTGGAGCACGGGGCCGTTCTGGGTACCGCCGCTGATGCTGTTTTGTACGTCGCCTCTCAAGGAGATGGCCTGTGCCTGCTGCCACCACTCATTGAGTAGCCCACGGAACTCTCCATCCAGGGCCGCTCGCACGCCGAGACACGTGGCCAGCGCCTGCGCGTGCATGGGGTTGGCAGGATCTCTCTCCAGTGCGGCGGCTTCCAGTTCGCCGGAGCTGACCTGGAGTGTCCCGTCGTCTTGTGTTCCCTGTGCCGAGGCTCCCCCAAACGGGCGTCGCACCAGCGCGGTGAGTCCTTGCCACACCTGGCGCCCGGCTTCGCTGCCGAGACTGCCGGCGAGCGCAGCGAGGGCCGCTGCGGTGATCGGGTCCATGCTGGAACTCCCTTCGGTGATGGATCCCACCTTAGGCGTGCCTTACAGCCTCCCGAAGGTGTTCTCAGCGAATCGCTGATCGTGGAGATCACGCCGCCCACGATGAGCCGGCCCCGTGCCCTTACCTCTACGACGTTCCGCTGCTCACATTCGGCTGACCGGCAAGAGCCGACGGAGCCAGGGGTGGGCGGGCGCGATCGCTATGATCGCGTCCGGCAGCCAGGCGAGTGCCGCAGCGTCGAGGACCAAGACTCCTACCGTGAGCGCTTTGGCGGTGCCAAGACCACCTGACCGAGCTTGCCGCCCCCGTGCCGGATGCTACGGAGGACCTACGACCTTGCCGACTGCCCGGCCGATGCGTTCACGGATTTCGTTTGCCGGCACGTACGCGAGGGCCTGATCCAAGCACTCGGCAGTGGCAGCGAACTGGATCGCCTGCTGGCGCAGGTGGGCGTCGAGGAAGGGTACGACGCCGCCTGTGGCGCTGCGCCGTGCTTTCCGTACGTACATCACGGTGAGGGAGAAGGCCCAGCAGGCATGAAGGAAGCCGTATACGGGACGAGGAGTTCCCCGCCAGGGGGAGAAGAAGGTGACGTCGGCGGGGAGGCTCACGTCGTACGCGGCCAGTGCGTCGTTGAGCCAGTTGTGGGCGGCCTCGTGGATCAGGTCACGGGCCAGGACCTCGGGGTGGGCGGTGTAGTCGGTGAAGACGGTGCCCGGGAGACGGGTGAGGGCCCAACTGTGGAGGGTCTCGTCGAGTCGTCGACGGTTGAGCAGGCAGATGACGGGGGCGTGCTGGGTGAGCAGGGTCCCGAAGCCGTGCTCGGTCGCGGAGGCGATCGCGGCACGAACGAGGCCAAGGGCCTCGGGTGGGGCAGGGTTGGTGTCGGGACCGATGAGGTAGTACGCGGTTTCGGAGATCTCCGAGCGGAGCAGGTCCGCGGAACACGGGCTGAGCACGATGTGCGGGCCGGCCGACAGGTGGGTCAGGTCTCGCACCGTCGTACGGCGGTACCAGGCGAGGCGGTCCGCGTCCCGGGCGCGCGCCGCGTGTTCGGCGCCTTCGAGCAGGTGGTGGGCCACGGCGTAGTCGAGGGGGGAAGAGTCGAGGTGGTTGCCGAGAACGGAGGCGATGCGGCTGGTCTGTAGGCGCTGGTGGTCGGCGATGCCACCGAGGGCGACCGGGGCTTCCGGGGAGAGAGCGCTCATCTGGGCTCCGGGGGTGGAACGGGGCCGGACCGGGACGGGCCCGGCCCCGTGGCGGGTCAGGACTCGGTGGTGGGCTCAGCGGCGTCGGGCTGCACCGTGGTGGCCAGCCAGGTTTCGGTGGCCGCGTTGGAGGTGTGCGCTGTGGTGCGCACGGAGTCGCTGTCGCGCAGGGAGGCGACTGCCTCCAGGAACTCGTCGAACGTCTTGTCTTCTGCCACTGTTCGCTCTCTCCTCTGGTCGGGACCGTGGGTCGGGGGGAGGGACGCTGCGGGGCGGGCCGCGGGGGCCGGTCATGGCGGCGAAGCCTCCTACTCGGAGACGAAGAGCGTGAGGAACTTGCGAACGCGGCCGGCGCGGACAGGTTCGGTGCCGTGGACGAGCTGGCTGCCGAAGACCACGAGCGTGCCGGGAGCGGGTGCGACGCTCCATCGGGTGCGGGGCATGGCGTGGAACCAGGGGGAGGACATATCCGTGCCGTCGCGTGCGAAGCGCATTCCCTGGGCGTAACCCGATCCAATCGGCGCCTCGGCGGCGGTCCAGACGGCGTCGCTGCCCGTGGTTTCCACGTAGAACGCGCCGCCGGTGTCGTGGATGTCCGTGAGCGTGACCGTCGCGGCGGCGATCTGGCGGGGACGGGCGAGGGGATCGGGGGCGATGCCGTCGGCATGTGCGGTGATGTACTGGTCGGCGCCGTATTCGAGGTAGATCCACGGTCGGTGGCCGGTGACCGACGGCAGCGTGCGCGTGATCGTGGCCATGTGGAGCTTCAGGGCCTGGTCGAGGAGGGCGGTCGCCTCGTACGGGATCTCGGTCATCTCGATCCGGCCGGCCGGCTCGTAGACGTCCTGCGCCTCGGCGGGGGAGTGACCGGGGATCTCGTGAATGGTGGTGCGGCGGGCCGTGCCGTACCGGTCGCGCACGAGGGAGCCGAGTGTGTCGTCCATGACGAGGCTGAGTCGCTCGATCTCGTCCGGCTTGAGGAAGCCCTCCACAGTACGGATGGACAGAGTCTCGGCGATGTGGATCATTGCCCGCCTCCGCACGCGCAGAAGGTGGAGGGCGGGGCAGAGGCGGCTTCGGCCAGGGCCACCGTGAGTACGTGCACCGCTTGGGCGAGGTCCTCGAAGTACTCGGCCAACGTGGTGCCGGCAGCGGGCACGAGATAGAGGTCGAGCGTCGGATACACCCGGCCGGTGGTGCGGCACGTGAGTTCGCTGCGACCGAGGACCAGCGAACACGCCCCTGGCAGGGAGGACTCGGCTCGGCTGGCGGCATGGCACAGGCGCGCCGCTGTACGCGCGTACTCGGCGCGGTCGCGCGGCAGGATGCCGACCGAAAGGAACCGGGGCTCGGCTCCGTGGAGGTCGGCGTAGGCGTGGCCCTGGCAGCTGTCATAGGTGACGGTGTTCCAGCCTGAGGTGAGCGCGTCGACGACTGGGCGGATGCCGGGCTCGATGCCCTCGTACCACTGGGGATGGTGAGGGTCGAGATCGTCTGCCTCGTGCACGCCAGGGAGGCCGACCGTGTTGATGTTCCCGTTGGCACTGACCTGGAGACGCGCGGGCGAGCGGGGAGCGGTGGGGTCGTCCCAGCGAGCCAGGAAGGCAGAGACGTGGTGCATGTTGTTGGGGCGGACGGGACGCCAGCGCAACCGGGAGCATGCGGCACCGGGCGGAAGGTCTGGCTGGGCGAGGAGGGCGGCGACGCCGTCGATCAGGCGTATGCGGTGGTCGCAGTACGCGTCTTCGTCGCCCGCGGCGGCGAAGCGGACCCGGACCGCCGGGCAGCCCGCGCCGCAGGTGTCGCGGTAGTCGCAGGTCGTGCACTTCGTCACCAGGGAGCGTGCCTGCTGGAGCAAAGCAGAGCCGCCCTGGGCGCTGGCCACGTCCGCCTCGGTGTGGACGTCGCCGAGAGAGGTGAGGCCGGCCTGCGGCCAGGGCAGCTCGTCACAGCTTCCCAGGCGGCCATCGGGATAGAGGGTGAGGACATGGTCGCACTTCAAATCGGAGAAGTGACAGGAACGGGTCCCCAGACCCTTCAGACGGCGGATGACGGACACGACGGGCTCCAGCTTGACGCGGCGGAACACGCCGTCAACGACCCAGTGGTGGGCGGCCTCCAACACGAAGTCGGCGTATTGACGAGGCGTGACGGCCCAGGCCGGGCCGGTGGGGCCGATGGCCCTTCGCTGGAGTGCCCGACTGGTCGGCGCACGAGATCCGACGACTGCGGTCGTCCGGGTGACCGCCGCGTCGAAGCACGGCACAAGGCTGACCGTCGTCACGGCGGGAAAGGATGCGAGGTGCTCCATGACCTCGGAGGCCCGGCCGAGGACGTACGGGGTGACGGCGCAGATGACGCCAACGCGGCGTTCCCGACGGCCGAGGAGCTTCAGGGCTTCGACCACTCGCGGGTAGGTGGGGCGGCCGTCGTAGCCCACTCGCCACGAGTTCCCCAGCGCGTCCCCGTCGAGGGAGATGCCGATCTCCAGTTCCGGGTAGTGCCGCTCGAACAGGTCCAGCCAGGAGTCGTCGAGTTGGAGGCCGTTGGTCTGGAGGCTCACGCGGATGACGTTCGGCTGTGTGGCGAGCGCGTCCAGGATCTCCGCGATCCGTTCCCGGCCGGCGGTCAGGGGCTCCCCGCCGTGGAGTTCGACGCTGAGCGGACGCCCGGAGAAGATCGAACCGAGGCGGTGGACCTGTGCCGCGCTGATCCGGGCGCCGCCCGGTGACTCCTTGCGCTTCTCGAAGCAGTACAGGCAGTCGATGTCGCAGGTCTCCCCGCGGAGCTTGAGGATGACGGAGACGGCCGTGTCCGGCCCCGTGCTCGACAGCGGGGCGTAAAGACTCTCCAGGTCGATGGGGGCGGTGCGGGTGACGGGCATCAGAGGACTCCTGAGGAGGAGAGGCGCGGTCTACGCGCCATCGGTGGAGACCGTGGACAGCCACCCGAGAAGCTGTCCGCCGGTGATGGGGAAGTGGACGTCGCCGCGGCGAAGGAACCACCCGTCGGCGTACCGCTGCGGTAGCCAGCCGGAGTCAGGGGCAACCAGGTTGGGAGGCTTCTGCAGCGGGTCGTCGACGGGCCAGCAGCCCAGGAGCGCTCTGGCCACTCGTCGCTGAACGGGGCGGAACCACTCCCACGTCGACGTGTGGGCCGGCTCGATCGGCGGACCGAACGGAGCGCAGGCAAGCAGCGGCAGCCACTTGTCGCCCAGGACCGGATGACCAGCCGCCGCGCACTCAAGCGCGGTGAGGCAGGTCTCCAGCTTCCGGCACACGACTTGGGCGGGTTCGGCCAGACCGTCTTCGACGAGACCGGTCAGGTCTTCGGCGAGACTCGCAGCGACCTCCGCCTGGTCGGCGACCGCCCAGCGTCGGTAGCCCTGGCGCTCCCCGGCATCGAGCACCGGGGCCCAGCGTCCGGAGCCGTACGAGAGAGCGGTGCGCAGACACATGAGGTCGTGCATCGAGGCGCGTACTCGGCGGAACGATCCGAGGTCGTCGCGGCGGACGTCGAAGGAGCGGAGCAGGTGACGGAGTTCCTCCGTCCGCTGCGGCGCCGCCGCCTGGAGGTCGACACGGACGCCGTCCACGATGCGCGACTCCCACGCCGGAAGGTCGCCGTCCACGATGCCGCGCAGGTCGATATCGCTGGCCGCGTGGGCGAAGCCGCAGGCGAGCGCTCCCTCCAGCCAGACCTCACGAGCCAGGCCGGAGACGAGTAGCTCCCGGGCGACTCCGTCAGCGATCTCCCGGCGCAGCTGTGCTGATGGGTTCACCGGCGGCCTCCTTCGATGAGGATCTCGTCGTTGGCGGTGATCTCCCTGAGGAGATCGACGGCCCATCGGTCAAGTGCGCCGCGCACATCGGACCGCTGGGCGCCGATGTGGGGCGAGGCCAGGAGGTTGAGCGGCACCGTGGAGCCGGTGAGGAGCGGCAGGTGCTCCCGCTCGACCGGGTCGAGTGCGAGGCCCGAGAGTCCGCCGTCCGCCAACGCCCGCAGACAGGCGGCGACATCGAGGGTCTCCAGCCGCCCGGCGCAGATCAGCAGGGGCTGCTGCGGAGCGACGCGTGCCAGGAATTCCTCGCCGATGAACTGCCGGGTCGTGGCACGCAGTGGCAGGGCGACCACATGCAACTGCGACTGCTCCATGAGCGCCGCCTGCGACACCTCCCGCAGGCCGGGGGGATTCGACGGCCATGCGGCGTAGGCCGTGCGTGCTACATGTGGGGCGAGGGCCCGGCCGGCGGCCAGCCCCACCGGACCCGCGCCCCAGACACCCGCGGCCAGGGGGCCGAGTGAGACACCCATGCACGCCTCTTTCTCGTGGCAGCCGAGCATGAGCGCGTGCTGCCCCAGAGGGATTCGCCGGGCCAGGCCGAGAGCAGCGGCGAGGACCCACTCGCCCACGGCGGCCGCCCCGGCCTCGGCGTTGCGGTGCAGCGTGATCCCACGGCGTCGGAGTGCGCTCACGTCGATGTGGTCGATGCCGGAGCCGGTCCGTACGACGTGCCGCAGGCCAGGAAGTGCGTCGAGCTCCCGCTGTCCGAGTCGGACACCGGAACGCAGGACGACCACGGCCGCGTCGGCTGGCAGCGGCCGGTTCAGGTCCAGCAAATAGTGCACGGGGACGGCTGGCAGCGCGCGGCGGATCGCACCCGCATCCGCCGCTCCACGTACCACGAGGACTGCGCTCATCCGAGGGACCCCGGCTTCTCGTACCGGCCGAAGGCCAGATCACCCTCGCCCACGACGACGGTCACCGGCGACGGCGCGCCGAAGTACGCGTCGCAGGCGCGCTTCACCCCGGGGAGCCCGTCCCAGGCTCGTGGATTGACCGCCGTGTCCGCGTAGTCGTCGACGAGCAACACACCCGTCGGCACCAGGCGGGTGACGCAGTGCGTGAGTCCCCTGAGGGTCGAGTCGTAGAAGTCGCCGTCCAGGTAGGCGAACGCGATCTCGTCGGGCAGCTCCTTGGGAAGGGTCTCGTCGAACCACCCCGGATGGATGGCCGGCCCGGGCCTGCCCCAGGCCGCGTGCGTGGCGCGCACGTCGTCCGGGAACGACCGGAGCTCGCCCGCCGCCAGGTGGTCCGAGTCCTGGGCGCCGGGCGCGGGCATGCCCTGGAAGGAGTCGTAGACGTGAATCTCGCGGTCGTGGTCGCCCAGCGAGTCGAGCACGCTACGGATCCAGAGGGCCATCGCACCTCTGTAGCAGCCGAGTTCCACCACGGCTCCCGGCAGACCGCGTGCGGTCATGTCGGCGAGCTCGCCGGCGATCACGCTGAGTCGGTCGGCACAGACCGTCCCGGAGTGCTCCCGCAGCAGCCACTCCCGCAGATCCTTCAACGTCGGATCCATGAGGGTCACCACCTGTCCACGAAGGGGTCGGCGAGCTCCCCGTTCAACGCCGCCGACAGCGGGCGGTTGATCCGGGGCAGCAGGTACACGTCGCCCAGACGTTCCAGCGGAACCCACTCGAAGCCCACCTGGATGGGGTCCGACGGTTCCGGCATGCGCGGCTCGGCGTCGTCCACCTGCTCGGCGAGGAAGTTGAACTGAACCTTCTGTACGTCCCCGAACTCGCCCTGCCACGACTCGGGGACGTACTCGACGACGCACAGGAGACGCCGGGCCACGACCTGCAGGCCGGTCTCCTGCGCGACCTTGCGGTTCACGGCCTGGCGCAGGTCCTCGCCGACCTGCGCCTTGCCGCCGGGGAGGTTGTAGTGGAACCCGGCCTCGTCGTCGTATGACAGGAGCAGGACGGCACCGTCGCGCACGATCGCCGCCTTCACGGAGACGCTGATCCGAGGCAGTTCGGGCGTCAGAGGCACGAGAGCGCCTCCGGTTCGCCGACGCGCATCAGGTCGCCGACCTCCGCGAGGGACCCCGCGAGGGTGGAGCGGAAGCTCCCTCCGCGCCGGAACTGACGGGCGGCGGTGCGCATACCCGCGAGGGCGGCACGGCTGAGCTGGTTCGCGTAGATGCAGAGGCGGAAGCCGGCCTCGCCGAGCTCGGCGGCGCTCAGGTCGGGGAACGCCGTGGGCACGCTGACCAGCGGTACGCCGTGGTTCCACGCGCGTCCGATGGCCCGCGCCTGGTCACCGGTGGCGTCCTTGGAGTGGATGAGGATCGCATCCGCTCCGGCGTCGGCGTACGCCTCGGCGCGGGCGATCGCCGTGGTCATGTCCTCGCCGGCGATCAGGGCCTCGGTGCGGGCCACGACCACGAGGCCGTCACCGGCGGTCTTCCGTATGCGCCCCACCTGCTCGCACAGCAGGTCCCGGTCGGCGAGGCTCTGGGCACGGTGGGCCGCGAAGCTGTTGCACTTGGGGTATGCGCTGTCCTCGACACACACTGCCGCGGCTCCGGCGCGCATCAGGTCGTACGCGAACCGCTCCGCCGTGCGCCCCGAGCCGCCCGCGTTGTCGATGTCGACGATGACAGGCAGTTCGGTGACGCGGCCGAGGGAGGCGACCACGTCGGACAGGTCCCGGGGGCCCAGGACGTTGGCGTCCGGTAGCCCGGAGGCCGCGGACACCTCCAGACCGCTCACCCACAGGGCGTCGAAGCCCGCCTCCGCCGCGACGTGCGCGGCGAGCGCGTTCACCGCACCGATCGCCAGGAGAGGGTGCTTCCGCTCGCTGTCGTCGAGGGCCTCGCGCAGACGCCTCGCCTTCGTGCCGTCAGTCACGGGTCTCTCCTCCTTCCGTGTGGGCGGCGATGGGCGGTACCAGCTGTCGATCGCGCAGTACGTCCCAGGCGGCGAGCAGCACCTCGGACCGGGGGCGGCGGGCATCCAGACGGACCACGTCGCCGAGGAGCGGGAACTGGTCGGGCTTCGTGACCACGGCCTCATAGGTCTCACGAACCCGGCTCTGGACGTCGTGCACGTCCCAGTCGGCTCGGACGGCGTCTCCCTGTCGGGCCTGCGCCCGGCTCATCGAGGCGTCGGTCTCCAGGTCCAGGACGAGCGTGAGATCGGGGGCCACGGTGAGGTGCGCGGCCAGCGTCTCGTACGTCTCCGACGCCCTCATGCCGTGCTTCACGGCGAAGAAGGCCAGCTCGCTGAGCAGCCAGCGATCCGTGATCACGGGCCGGGCCGGTCGCTGAGGGAGCACAAGGCGATCCAGCGTGGCCCGCTTGTCCGACGCGATCGCGGACAGGTAGGCGTCACGGTTTCCGGCGTTCGGCTGGTACTTGCCGGTGACGATGGCGGCGGCCTGGTCGGCGGCGAGGAAGCTGGTGGTAAGCACGCACAGCGGGGTGACGCCGTAGAGCCCCTCCCAGAGCCGGAACAGGCCCTTGCGTAGCGTCGTCTTGCCGGTGCCGTCGAGCCCCTCGATGACGATGAATGGATAGCGGTGGTTCATTCGACCTGCCCCGCCCCGGTGCCGCCGGCGTACTTGGTGAAACGGCCCCGCCAGCGGGCCGTGGTGGATACCAGGTCCACCAGCCGCAGCTCCGCCAACTCGTCGATGAGGCGGGGCAGCTCGGGCTCGGCGCAGATGCCGGCCTCGATGGCCCGGCAGTACGTGGCGCGGAGGGCCTGGTCGTCGGCGGAGTCGCGCAGCGCCGTCTCCAGCACCCGCGTGGCCATGCCGTGGGCCACGACGCTCACGGCGGTGCCCAGGGCCTGCTCATGGAGCGGGCCCGGGTGCGGCTCCAGCGTGATGTGGTGAACCCCGCGGTGGCGGATAACCGTGAAGAAGCCCACCCACCACGCGGCGGCGTCGCTGACGGCGGTCACGGCGTCGGACCAGGCTGCCCCGGACTGCTCCGCGAGGAGGTTCTGGGCAGCGGTGTCGGCGGCGTGGTGAAGTGCCCCGCGCTGGTTCCGCGGCTCCGCTCCGTGCCTCTGGGGCAGCTCCCACCAGAAGCCGAGCCCGGCGTCATCCAGCAGTGCCATCGCGGACTCGTCGCTTGCCAGCAGCGGAGACGGGCGTTGGGCCAGCACGGAGACATCGGCGCCCGGCACATCCGGCAGCGCCTTCTCCTCGGCGACGGCAGCCCGCCATTCGTCGAGATGGAGATGGAGCCGCTGGGTCAGCAGCCCGTCCGCCAGCGTCTGCCAGGCATGGGCGAGCGGCGGCGAACCGGGGGGCCGGGGTGGCAGGGTCAAGGAGGTCACAGGTCGGATCCTCACGTCCGGGGAGTCGCGGCACGCGGCTCCGGTCGGCGGTGCTCCACCACGATGGCCGCCACGAAGGCCCACGCCTATGACTGTTTATGAGCCCCATCAGCGGAACGTGCCCGGGTGATCACAGAGCGAGGGAGAATGCCGACCATGGTCGACAGCGGACAGCGGCGGTGTACGCGCTGCGGTGCCCTTCTCAGCCGCTTCAATGCCGGTACACGATGCGCCTCGTGCCAGGGCGGGCCGGCCGCCCGACGGGCCGACCCGGGCTTCTGGCGTGATCCGACGGTCCGGCGAGCCGTGGCCGCATGGGAACTCGGCACCGTCGTCAAGCTGTTCAGGAAGCACACGGGCCTCTCCCAGGCCGGCGTAGCGCGGATGGTCAGCATCGACCAGGCCGAGGTCAGCAGACTGGAACGAGGGCTCAAACAGATTCGCGACCGACGGCAGTTCGTCCAGTGGACCGATGCGCTCGGAGTCCCGGAGGAGCTGCTCGGGCTCCTGCCCACGGCCGATCCGCACATCCCGGACTCCACGGGCCGACCGGGAACGGCGGGTACCGGAGCCCGTGGGTACGCGACGCTGCCCGAAGGACCGGGCCAGCTTCTGTTACCCGCCGGCCGGTCCGTCCCGACGACGGCGCTTCCCGTGCTGACGCTTCCCGCAGCCTCCTTCCTCGGGGACAACTTGAGACTCGACTCCCGCCCGGAGCTGGATGCCTGGCGCACCATGCCGATGCGCGCGCTCGTCGTTGCGAACCGCACGGTGGACGGGGCGGTACGGCAGTTCATCACCGATGCCCGATCGAGCGGCGTAAGTGCCACGGCATCCGACCCGGTCGACATACCGGCCGCGTACGAACTGGACGACCTGACCTACGGCATCCTGTGGGCCGTGTCGGGATTCGAGGCGGCGCTGCTCGGCGACGATCAGCCCCTGCACACCTCGCTGGCGTCGCTCACCGTTTCCGCAGGCGCGCCAATCGCCGCCGACCTGACCGAAGTCTCCCGGATGCTCATCGGCTCGGAGACCGCAGCTCGGTACATCCTGGGCAACCGTGACCACCTGGGCGACGCACCCGTCTTCTGGACCAGGGAACAGCGTGGTGAAGAGGCCGCCACATGGCTGTTCTTCCGGCACAAATACCGCTACCTCGAATACCTCGAACGAACGGCCCCCCGACGTCCGAGCGGCACCAGCGGCCGGGGGTTCTGCGTCCCCGAGACGGCGATCGCCTCCTCGTCGGCGTATGAGCGCGTTCTGCTGTTCCTCGCCATCGCGCTCATGGAGTCCTTCGGTATCCGTACCTGGGTGACCGACGACGGAGGCTTCGCACACACTGACGGCTTCGCCCTCTCTCCCGGGCGCCGGGCTGTCATTGCCTCTTGGGTACGGACCGCGGGAGCGTCCCGCCTTGCGGTCACCGCGCGGCCGGGAGCCCTGCGGACTTTCGCCGATGTGACTGGCCACGTCAGCCACAATTCGGCCACAGCGGCTGAGCAGGCCGGACAGCGCCTCGCAGCGACGGCGGAGTACCTCGGCCTCGACGCCGCCTGGCTCGGTCGTCGGTGCGCCCAGCTGTCGGCCGTCGGCACGGAGCGGTTCGCCCGGCCGCGCAGCCGGCTGCTCGGCCTCGAAGGGCTGGAGGCTGCCTGCCGGTTCGTGGCCGAGCAGCTAGTGATCATCCCGCGTACCCGGACGGCGCCGACCCGATAGCCTGCGTGAACCACTCGTGAGGCCGTGCTCGGCGGCGTCTGGACAGGGGAGC
Organism: Streptomyces collinus Tu 365; assembly: GCF_000444875.1. Classification (NCBI taxonomy): domain Bacteria; kingdom Bacillati; phylum Actinomycetota; class Actinomycetes; order Kitasatosporales; family Streptomycetaceae; genus Streptomyces; species Streptomyces collinus. The sequence continues at coordinate 6,376,659 of NC_021985.1, forward strand.
AGGGGATATGACGGAGTCGGTCAGGAACGTGGCGGTCTTTTCCCTCGGCGGCACGATCGCCATGACCACGGATCCCACCACCGGAGGTGTCGTACCCGCGCTTTCGGCCCACGAACTCCTCGCCGCAGTACCTGCTCTGGCCACGAGCGGCATCGGCCTCAAGGTGCTGGACTTCCGGCGTCTGCCCGGCGCCTCCCTGACCTTCGAGGACCTCACCGCACTGTCGGCCGCGATCACGGCGGAGCTGGAGGCCGGTGGCGTGGACGGCGTCGTCATCACCCAGGGCACCGACACCATCGAGGAGACTGCTTTCCTCCTCGACCTTTACCACGGCCATGAGCAGCCAGTCGTCGTCACCGGCGCGATGCGAAACCCCACCCTGCCCGGCGCCGACGGCCCGGCCAACATCCATGCCGCCGTCCTAGCCGCCGCCGCCCCCGGCCTGCGGGGCGCCGGCTGCCTCGTCGTACTCGGCGACGAGATCCACTCGGCCCGGACCGTCCGCAAGTCCCACACCACCAGCCCCGCCGCCTTCACCTCACCAGCAAGCGGCCCGATCGCGCGGGTCGAGGAGAACCGGGTGCGGATGATGGGTGGCCTGCCGTCCCGCGGACCGCTCGTCAGCGCGCCCGACTGTGAGGCTCGCGTCGGGCTCTACACCGTCACCCTCGGCGACGACGGCACCCTGCTCGACCTGTGGGACGGCAACTGCGACGGACTCGTGGTCGCGGCCTTCGGCGTCGGCCACGTCCCGGAGCGCCTCGTCGAAGGGCTCACCAAGCTCGCGTCCTGCATCCCCGTGGTCCTCGCCTCCCGCATCGGCAACGGATCCGTCCTGTCCGACACGTACGGCTTCCCCGGCTCCGAGAAGGACCTCCTCGGGCGAGGACTCATTGGCGCCGGAGACCTCAGCCCGTACCATGCGCGGCTCCTCCTCCACGCCCTGCTTGCCCAGGGCGCCGACGGGGCGACGGTCCGCGAGACCTTCACCACCGCCTCCGCCCGCTGATCCCATCCCGTCAGGAGACACCCGCACATGCGCGCTCACGAGCTGACCGTTGGCCGTACCTTCGGCGTCACCTTCGACCACGGGGAGGACTTCTTCGAGGCGCTGTCCACCTTCTGCCGGGACAACGACGTACGGCAGGGCTACATCCCCTCGTTCATCGGGGCCTTCGCGGAGGCCGAGATCGTGGGTGCCTGCGAGAAGCTCGCCGACCCGGACGCACCGGTCTGGGCGAAGACGTACGTCACCAACGTCGAGGCGTTCGGCGCGGGCACATTCGCCCACGACCCGGCCACCGGCGGGATACTTCCGCACATCCACGTCTCCGCCGGCTTGAAGGCCCAGTCGGCCGACGGCAGGACGAGCCATCTCCTCAGCGCCACGGTCCAGTTCCTCAGCGAGCTGCTGATCGTGGAGGTCGCGGCGCCCACTATGACCCGGCCCCGGAACCCCGACCTCTACGACGTTCCGCTGCTCACGTTCGGCTGACCGGAAGGAGTCGGCGAATCCAGGGGTGGCCGGGCGCGATCACCTTGATCGCGTCCGCCAGCCAGGCACGTGCCGGAGCATCGAGCAGCGGCAGTACCGCTTCGAAGTCGGTCTCGTCCTTGTCCCGGGTCGCCTTGGCCTTGTAGAAGAGCTGCACCTCGGGCGCGAGGTATGGGATGCCCGCCTCGCTTGTCCACCCGAGCTTGTCGATCGGGAGCCGGATCTGCGGGGTGCGCCGCGAGACCCACTGGGTTCCCTCGGCCTCGTCCAGCATGAGCTGCACCGACCAGGGCGCCTTGGACGTGCGGCGGCACCAGATGTCGTGGAGCGGCGGTCGAAGGACCTCTCCAGGACGCCACGGTCGCAACTCCCCCTGGCCAGGCGGATCCGCCACGTGCAGGTCCCAGTCGGCCAGCAGTTCATGTACGAGGGCCTGGTCACGCCGGAGG